>JBPYFM010000103.1:0-4702 GCA_051986435.1 Solirubrobacterales bacterium
GATCGGTGACGAAGATGCCGGGAACGTCACACGCCCGGGCGCCTTCCGTCCCTTTCCGGGCCCGGATCGAGGGTCCCCCGGGGTGCGGTCGTCCTAACCGGCGCTATAGGTCGGTTAGGACGACCGCGCCCCCGTGCGTGTTGTGCGACACGGGAGGAAGCGTGGCGTTCTCACGCTCTCCGTGACGTCGTCCCACCTCCGTCACGGATCGGTGACGGATCCGTGGGACTCCCGTCGCTCTCCGTTGACGCTCCCGCGACCCTTCTTCCGCACCCCGCTGACCCGGCCCTCTCGGCCACGGCCACAGCCTGCCCGGGCCGTGGCCGAGAGGGCCGGGTCCCTCGGCCGTCCCTTTCCTCGTCCCTCGGCCGTCCCTTTCCTCGTCCCTTACCTCGTCCCTCGCCGCCCCCGGGCGCCGGCTTGCGAGGCCGGGCCGCTTCCGTGGGCGGCAGCCTGAGAGGGCCGGATCCATTCCCCGGACCCGGCCCGCCCAATGGGAGTACCGCCAGCGGCGGATTGCTCCAGCCGTCTAAACATTGCGGTTCGACGCGTCCATGTGGTGGGGCGCAGGCGGAGCTCGTCCCTCCGTCTCGTCTCCATAAGTGTCAATCGTCCAAACCGCGCGGCGGTCGTCCGTCCGCCGCTTCGGTGACTGAGACCGTCGCCGAAAAGACCTCCGAGTTGAACATTGGCTGGGTGGCCGTCGCCTGTGTCCTCTTGTTCCTGATGCAGGCTGGCCTCATGTTCTTGGAGGTCGGCTTCTCGCGGCGGAAGAACGCCGGCACCGGCGTCGCCAGGATCCTCGTCAACTTCGCGCTCTGCACGATCGCCTGGTGGGCGGTCGGCTATGGCATCGCCGAAGGGGGCGGCAACGAGCTCTTCGGCGTCAGCGGGTTCTTCTTGCACTTCGACCAGACCGTGGCCGGGGAGCTGGTCACCGGCGAAACGGCGATGCTGATGCTCTACGGGCTCGTCTTCTGCGCGGTCTCGCCGGCGATCGTGTGGGGGACGACACTGGAGCGGATCAAGTTCGGCGCACTGCCGCGGTCGAGGAGGCGATCCGGATCCGCACCGGCGAGTCCGGCCAGGAGGTGCTGCAGCTCCATGACGGAGAGGAGGCGTCCGCCTGAGGGTCCCGCTCGTCCACGGGGGCGGCTAGCCTCGCTCCCGTGGACGAGCACATCTCCCTGACCGAGGCCGCGCGGCGCGCCGGCGTCCCCGCGTCGACCCTCGAACGCTGGGCGGAGGAGAAGATCGTGCCGGTGCGCGATGGGCGCTGGACGGCCGCGGCCGCCGCGCAGGCCCGGGTGGTCGCCCGGATGCGCGACCGCGGCTACTCGCTGGAGGACCTGAGGCGGGCGGGGCGCGAGGGGAGGCTCGCCTTCGGCTTCGCCGAAGAGCTCTTCGTCGAGGACGAGGAGGCGGGGCTCTCGATCGAGACCGTCGCCACCGAGACCGGCCTCGAGGTCGAGCTGATCGAGCGCATCCTGACCATGATGGGGACGCCGGTCGGCCAGGAGCGCAGCCTCAGCGTCGCCGACGCCGCCGCGATCCGCCTCTGCGCCGAGGTGCTCGCAGCGGGCTTCCCGCTGGTCGCCTTCCTGCAGCTGATCCGCGTCTACGTGCAGAGCCTGCGGCGGATCGCCGAGGCGGAGATCCGGCTCTTCCACCTCTACGTGCACGAGCCGCTGATCCGCGACGGCGTGCCGGAGCTGCGGATGGCCGAGGCGATGGGCGACCTCGCCGCCCAGGTCATGCCGCTGGCGGCGCCCCTGACCGAGTACCTCCACAACCGCTACCTCGGCTATTACATCGAACAGGACGTCGTCGGCCACATGGAGTCGGGCGAACAGTCGACGGCCGAGATGGAGCTCGGCCACGTGGCGGTCACCCTCTGCTTCATCGACCTCACCGGGTTCACCCGCTTCACCGAGGAGGAGGGGGACATCGAGGCGCTCGACGTGGTCGAGAACTTCGTCGAGACGGTCGAGGCGACGCTGCCGCGCGAGGCGACGATCGTGAAGACGATCGGCGACGAGGTGATGGTCGTCTCCCCCGACGCGGCGGCGCTGACCGAATGGGCGGTCGCCTTCCTCGGCCGCTTCGACCGCCGCCCGCAGCCGCGGGTCGGGATCCACAGCGGCGAGGCCGTCTACCGCGACGGCGACTACTTCGGCAACAGCGTCAACCTGGCGCACCGGATCGTCAACCGGGCGCTGGCGGGGGAGGTGCTGGTCACCGACCGGGTGGCGGCGACGCTGGAAGACCGGCCCGGGCTGCGGCTGGAGCCGATCGGCGAGGTCTCGCTCAAAGGCTTCCCGGTGCCGACCGAGCTCTTCGCCGTCCGTCCGGCCGAGGCCTGATGGACCTGCTCGCGCGTGTCAAGGCGGGCGGGCTGATCGACCCGCCGCGGTCGCTGGTCGCCATGCTCTCGGGCGGGCGCGACTCGGTCTGCATGGTCGACCTCGCGGTGCGGGCCCGCGGCGCCGGCGCCGTGGTCGCCCTGCACGTCGACTACGGGCTGCGCCGCGAGTCCCACGACGACGCCGACTTCTGCGCCTCCTTATGTGAGCGGCTGGGGGTGGAGCTGGTGCTGGAGCGGCCGGTCCGCCCCGAGACCCCCGGCAACCTGCAGGCCTGGGCACGCGACGTCCGCTACACCGCGGCGATCCGCCTGGCCGAGGCGCGCGACGCGACGATCGTCACCGGCCACACCGCCGACGACCAGGTCGAGACGATCCTCTACCGCCTCGCCTCCTCGCCCAGCCGCCGGGCCCTGCTGGGGATGAAGGAGCGCGGGGGGCGGCTCGCCCGGCCGCTCCTCGGCACGACGCGGGCGGAGGTCACCGCCTACGACGAAGAACGTGGGCTCGACTGGCGCGAGGACGTGACCAACGAGGAGGAGGGGTACGCCCGCAACCGGGTGCGCCACGGTCTGCTGCCGGAGCTCGAGGCCATCCATCCGGCCGCGGCCGCCAACGTCCTGCGCACCGCGGCGCTCCTGCGCGACGAGGCGGAGGTGCTCGACGGGATCGTCGCCGCCGAGCTCGGCGGCTCCGGCGGGGCGCCCCGCAACCGCATCGCCCACGCCCGCTTCGCCGAGCTGCCGCCGGCGCTCCGCCGACTCGTCCTGCAGCGGCTCGCCGACGCCGCCGCGGGGCGCCCGGTGCCGGGTGCTGCGCGGTTCGCCGACCAGGTGGCGGGCCTCAGCCGCGGCGGCTCGCGGCTCGACCTCGGCGACGGCGTCCGCGCCGTGCTCGAGGGCGGCGTTCTACGGGCCGAGCGCGAGGGCTGAGCCCCCCGGCGCCTCGCGGCCGTCCCTAACTAGACTGCCGCCCGTGGACGACCCGGCGATCGGCGCGACCCTTGTCTCGAGCGAGGAACTCCAGAAGCGGATCGCCGAGCTCGGCGCCGCGATCACGCGCGACTACGAGGGCCGCGACCTGGTCATGGTCGGGGTGCTGAAGGGGGCTGTCCTCTTCCTCGCCGACCTGATGCGCCACATCGACATCCCCTGTGAGATCGACTTCATGGCGGTCTCCAGCTACGGGTCGCAGACAGACAGCTCGGGCGTCGTGCGCATCCTCAAGGACCTCGACGCCTCGATCCAGGGGCGCGACGTGCTGATCGTCGAGGACATCATCGACTCCGGTCTCACCCTCCAGTACCTGATGCGGAATCTCGGCGCCCGCGATCCCGCTTCGCTGGAGGTCTGCTCGCTGCTGACCAAGCCGGAGCGGCTCCGCGTCGACCTTCCGGCCAAGTACGTGGGCTTCGAGATCCCCAACCAGTTCGCGATCGGATACGGCCTCGACCACGCCCAGCGGTACCGCAACCTCGATTACGTTGCCGCGTTGGTTCACTGAGCGACCAAACCGCCCTGGTACGCTGATTTTCTTCTCTTGAGACGGTTCTTCAAAAGCGCGGCGTTTCCGATCCTCCTGGTCGTCATCCTGGCGTTCATCGCCCAGCGGGTGATCACCAACGATCCGGGCACGGAAGCGCCCTCCTACACGCAGCTTGTCAACCCGAAAACCGGGCTGATCGCCGAAGAAAAGGTCGAATCGGTGACGATCAGCCCGAAGGAAAACAACATCAGCGTCAAGGAGAAGAACGGGGAAAGCTTCTCCAGCGGCTATCCGGCGAACACCGAGCAGAGCCTGCTGAACCTGCTCACCGAACACAACGTGGACACGACCGTCCACAACACCGGCAGCTCGAGCATCCTCTCGCTGCTGACGTACATCCTCCCGTTCGTCCTCTTCTTCGGCTTCTGGATCTTCCTGATGAACCAGATGCAGGGCGGCGGCAGCCGGGTCATGAACTTCGGCAAATCGAAAGCCAAACGGATGTCGGTGGACGCGCCGAAGATCACCTTCCGTGACGTCGCCGGGGTGGACGAGGCAGTGCAGGAGCTCGAGGAGATCAAGGAATTCCTCGAGAACCCGAAGAAGTTCCAGGCGCTCGGTGCACGGATCCCGAAGGGCGTCCTGCTCTACGGGCCTCCCGGCACCGGCAAGACGCTGCTCGCCCGCGCCGTCGCCGGCGAGGCGGGCGTCCCGTTCTTCTCGATCTCCGGCTCCGACTTCGTCGAGATGTTCGTCGGCGTCGGAGCCAGCCGCGTCCGCGACCTCTTCGAGCAGGCGAAGCAGAACTCGCCCTGCATCATCTTCATGGACGAGATCGACGCCGTCGGCCGCCA
>JBPYFM010000104.1:0-74339 GCA_051986435.1 Solirubrobacterales bacterium
GTTAGGACGACCGCACCTGCGTGCGTGTTGGGCAACACGGGAGGAAGCGTGGCGTTCTCACGCTCTTCGTGACGTCGTCCCACCTCCGTCACGGATCGGTGACGGATCCGTGGGACTCCCGTCGCTCTCCCGTGACGCCCCCGCGTCCATTCCTCCACTGATCGAAGACCCGGCCCTCTCGGCCACGGCCACAGCCTGCCCGGGCCGTGGCCGAGAGGGCCGCGTCCCTTTGCCCGTCCCTTTGCCCGTCCCTTTGCCCGTCCCTTTGCCCGTCCCCGGGCGCCAGCTTGCGAGGCTCCGTCCCTTCCCCGTCCCGCCCCTTCGTCCCTACGCGCCGAACGCGTGCGCTCGGATCAGCTCGGCGGAATGCTCGGGCTGCTCCCACCAGAACATGTGGCCGACGCCGTCGAGGATCTTGAGGCCGGCGCCGGGGATCAGGGAGGCGATCAGTTCGCCGTTGGTGGGCGGGATCATCTTGTCCTCGGTGCCGTGGATGACGAGGGTGGGGGCGGTGATGTCGGCGATGCGCGCCTGGGTGTCGTGGCCGCCGATCGCGCCCATCTGGAGCTGGACGGTCTGTCGGCGGGCGGGGAGGGCCTTGGCCATCGCGGTGAAGTCGGCGAAGTGGGACTCCTCGGCGCGGAAGGTGGGCGAGAGATTCGCCTCGTACATCGCGCGCAGGGCCCGGTCGAGGTTGCCCGAGCTCAGCGCCTCGAGGAGGGGGCCGGCGTCGTCGGGCGCGATCAGCGAGGAACCCGGGCCGCCGGGATAGGTGCAGCCGAGGGTAAGGCTGCGGAGGCGATCGGGGTGGGCAAGGGCCAGCTCCTGGGCGGTCATCCCGCCCATCGAGATGCCGAGGACGTGGGCGGTCTCGAAGCCCGCCGCGTCCATCACCGCGAGCGCGTCGGCAGCGAGGTCGGCGATCGTGAAGGGCGCCTCGACCTGGTCGGAGTTGCCGATCCCGCGGTTGTCGAAGACGACGCAGTCGAAGTCGGGCCGCAGCCGGGATAGGAACGGCTCCCCCCAGGTGAGGTGCGTGCCGCTCATCCCCTGGATCAGGAGCAGCGGCTCACCCGCGCCCGAGCGCTCCCAATAGACCTGCGTCCCTGCGTCCCCCGCCTTCGGCACGGCGCCATCGTATCCGGACGCCGGCTGCCTGGCCGGCCCGGTGCCCAGGGCCCCCTTCACGGCACCTCGCCGTCGGGGGAGCGACAATGCGGCGGAGCCCCCGTAGCTCAGCTGGATAGAGCACCGGACTTCTAATCCGACGGTCGCAGGTTCGAATCCTGCCGGGGGCGTAAGGCGAAACCGTGTCCCTCGCTTGCCGATCCGCACTTGCGGCGGGCCGCGCGACCGGGACCGCCGCCAAGGCTAGAGGCCGACTTTCGAGGCGCCGACCGGGGTGGCGCCGTGGCCGGCGCGGAGGCTCTCCCGGCCCCACCGCCCCCGCAGGCCGTCGAGCTGCAGCCAGCCGACCTCCTCGGGCAGCACCGGGTCGGACTCGAGCTCGCCGTCGCGCGGCTCCATCCCCAGCATCGTCCGCAGGAAGAGCAGCGGCGCGGCGGCCGCCCAGGCCTGCGGCTGGCAGGCGGTCGGGAACTCGACCGGGAAGCGGGTGACCTCGATGTCGTAGCCGGCGAAGACCTCGGGCAGGCTGTCCTCGAAGCCGGTCGCCGCCGCCAGCAGCGAGGCGCATATCCGCCCCGCCTGCTCGCGGAAGCCGTAGCGGGCGAGTCCGTGGGCGATCAGCGAGTTGTCGTGCGGCCAGACCGTGCCGTTGTGGTAGGCGACGGGGCTGTAGCCGGCCTCGTCGGTCGCCATCGTCCGGATCCCCCAGCCCGAGAAGAGGGCGCGCGAACGGAGCCGCTCGGCGGTCGCCGCGGCGCGGTCCTGGGAGACGATCCCGCTCCAAAGCAGATGCCCGATGTTCGACGTGAGGCTGTCGACCGGCTGCTTGTGGCGGTCCAGCGCGAGCGCGTAGTGGCCGCGGTCCTCGAGCCAGAAGTCCCGCTCGAAGCGGTCGCGCAGTGCCTCGGCCTCGCGCCGCAGCCGGGCCGCCAGCTCCGGGTCGTCCCAGATCTCCTCGGCCAGCCGCGCCGCGCGGAGCTTGGCGTCGAAGACGTAGCCCTGGATCTCGCAGCTCGCGATCGGCGTCTCCGCCAGCCGCCCGTCGCGGAAGAGGATCGAGTTCCAGGAGTCCTTCCAGCACTGGTTGCGCAGGCCGCTCTCGCGGTTGCGCCGCTCGTACTCGACGTAGCCGTCGCCGTCGAGATCGCCGTCGGCGTCGATCCAGGCGAGCGCCGCGCGCGCGTTCGGCTCGAGCTCGCGCACCAGCTCCCGCTCGCCGGTCCAGCGCTCGAACTCATCGAGGACGATGAGGAAGAGCGGCGTCGAGTCGGCACTGCCGTAATAGGGCGAGTAGGGCAGCTCGCCGCGCTCGCTGAGCTCGCCGAAGCGGATCTCGTGGAGGATCTTGCCGGGCTCCTCGTCGCGGAAGTCGTCGCGGACCGTCCCCTGTCGGGCGGCGAGCGCCCGCAGCGTCCCCCGCGCCAGCTCCGGCAGGAAGGGCAGGGCCTGGTAGGAGGTGATCAGGCTGTCGCGGCCGAAGGCGGTCATGAACCACGGCAGCCCTGCCGCCGGCAGGCTTTCGCCGGCCAGCAGATCCGGATAGATGCGGAGCGCCGCGAGGTCATCGAGGCTGCGGCGGTAGACGTGCTTGAGCAGGTCCCAGTCGGTCTCGAGGCTCGGCGCCCGGGCCAGCCAGGACGCGAGCTCTTCGTGCAGGGCGGTCCGCGTCTCGTCGAAGCTCCTCCCCGTCCCCTTGCCGGCGGCGACTCCGTCGGTGCCGCTGCTCGAGGAGATCGGCGAGATCCGGAAGGAGATGTCGGTTTCCTCACGCGGGTTGAGCTCGAGCACGACCTCGAACCCGTCCTCGCTGACGACCGCGGCGGCATCGGTCGAGATCCGCGTCTCGCGGACGAACTCGCCGCTGCGGTAGCGGAGGCACAGCTCGTCGTCCTCGACCCGGCGGATGATCGGCCGCTCGCGGACCTGGCCCCCTTTGACCTCGAAGAGGTCGGCGAAGTCGGCGTCGACCTCGATCCGCAGCTCGACCCGCGTCGCCTCGTTGCGGTGATTCACGATGGTCAGTTCCTCGAACCACGCCTTCTGCACGGCGCGGCGGCGGACCACCGACATCTCCGGGCTGGAGAAGAGCTGGCGCCGCGGCGGCACCAGGAAGAACTGGGCGACGAAGTAGTCGACGTCGGCGACCGAGAGCGGCTCCAGCGGACGGCCGTCGAGGAAGAGTCGCCAGACCGTGAGGTGTCGGGTGTCCCTGACGAAGAACCCGTGGGTGATCTCGCCGTGCTGCATGTCCCCGCAGTCGTCGGAGACAGCGAAGGTGCTGCCGTCGAAGACGCTGGTCATCCGGTGCTGAATCATCCCACGTGGCCTGGATGGGGAACGACGGGAAGCAGGCTGGGCCGGCCGGTGGTTCCGATCTTTTCCCGTTCGGGCGCCGCCGGCGCGGCGCGCAGGCGAGCGCTCGCGGCGCGGCGATAGACCTCCTCGTAGCGACAGGCGATCCGGTCGGCATCGAAGCGTTCGGCGGATTCGCGGCAGCGCCGCGCCTCGATCGAGTCGAGCTCGCCGACCGCGGCGGCCATCTCCTCCTCGTCGGCGACCAGGAAGCCGTTGCAGCCGTGCTCGACGATCTCGGGGGCCGCCCCCTCGGGGAAGGCGATCACCGGCGTCCCGGTCGCCAGCGCCTCGACCATCACCATCCCGAACGGCTCCGGCCAGCGGATCGGCATCAGGAGCGCCCGCGCCCGCCCGAACAGCTCCGCCTTGCGGCGTCCGCCGACCTCGCCGACGTAAGAGACGCCGGGCCGGCCGAGGTGCGGCTCGACGGCGGCGGCGAAGTACTCCTCCTGGCCCGGCTGCACCGGTCCCGCGAGGACCAGGTCGGCGCCGCAGCGGCACGCCACCTCGAGCGCCCGGTGCGGACCCTTGCCGGCGGTCATCCGGCCGACCCAGAGCAGGAAGTCCTCCTTCTCGCTGACCAGCGGCCAGGCGCCGACATCGATCGGGTTCGGGATCACCGCGTCGATCACGAGCCCGGGCGGCGCCTCGCCGGCCTGGTCCTCGCTCAGCGCCACCGCGGACACCTTGTGGCCGTGGTGGTCGTAGAAGGCGCGGCAGTCGATGTCGCGGATCGGCCCGTGCAGGGTGTGGACGACCGGCACCTCGAGTCGGTCGGCCATCGCGACCGCGGTGAAGCCGCAGTGGTCGTGGACGACGTCGTAGCGACGGCCGCGGGGTAGGCCCGCCTCGATGGCGGCGAAGGCACGGGCGACGTGGTCGGCCTCGAACAGCGAACGCTCGATGTCCTCGGGGTGGGGCTCGTCGAGGCAGCTGACGACCGTCGCCGCCGAGGTCGAGCCCGGCGCCGCGAACAGGGTCACGTCGTGTCCGCGGCGAACGAGGGCCCGGCAGAGCAGGTCGATTACGGCCTCGATGCCGCCGTAGCCCGGGGGCGGCACCGGGATCCAGGGCGGCGACAGGACGGCCACGCGCAGGGCATCGGCTTCCTCATCCTGGTTCACGGAGCCCAGGTACCCGCGCAGCGGCGAGCGATTCACCAGAGCGCATCCTCGACCACTGCTGGTAGCGTGCGCACACCGCTTGCACCTTGCAACCGGTTGGGAAACAGACGAGGAGGAGGAGACGAAGTGTCAGACGTCACCGCAGACATGATGATCACCCTCGACGGCTACGCCACGGGGGAGGGGCAGAGCAAGGATCGGCCGTTCGGCGACATGGACCTCGACCGCCTCAGCGCCTGGATGTTCAAGCACAAAGAGGAAAACGCGGAGGAGATCGCCGCGATCACCACGGCCGGCGCCTACATCATGGGGCGCAACATGTTCGGGCCCGACCGGGGCGAGTGGGACCTCGACTGGGACGGCTGGTGGGGGCCCGAGCCGCCGTACCACGCGCCGACCTTCGTCCTCTGCCACCGGCCGCGGCCCAGCATCGAGATGGAGGGCGGCACCGTGTTCCACTTCGTCACCGACGGGATCGAGTCGGCGCTCGCGCAGGCCCGCAAGGCGGCGGGCGACCGGACCGTCTCGATCGCCGGCGGCCCCGGCACGCTCAACCAGTACCTCGCCGCGGGCGTCGTCGACGAGCTGCGGCTGCACGTGGTGCCGTTCGTGGCGGGCCGTGGCGAGCGCCTCTTCGCCGACGTGGGCCACCTGGAGCTGACGCCGGTCTCGAGCCGCACCACGCCCCGCGTCACCCACCTCGTCTACCGTCGCTGAGGGCTGGCTTCAGCGCGGCGCGAGGTGCAGGCGGTGGGTCCTGGCGATGCGCTCGGCGCAGCGGACGAAGCCCTGGCGATTCGTGCTGACGACGCCGCCCCGGCGACCTCACGCGCGACCTGCTTGGCGAAGGCGATGATGGTCATCATCGGGTTCACGCCCAAGGCGGTCGGGAAGAGGGAGGCGTCGGCGACGTAGAGGCCTGCGGTGCCATGGAGGGAGCCGTCCGGAGCGCACGCGCCTTGGCGGGGGTCGGCCGCGATGCGGGCGGTGCCCATCGGGTGGAAGCCCTCGAGGCGGAGCTCCGCGGGCCTGAAGGCGGTCGCCTCGAATCCCGGGAGGTCGCCGGGGCGGAGGACCGGGACGCGGGCGAGGTTGGGGTAGACCTCGGTGGCGCCCGCGGCGAAGTGGATCTCGGCGGCGCGGGCGATGCCGAAGACGGCGCGGGCGGCGTCCTCGCGGGTCAGCTTGTAGGAGGCGCGGAGGCCGTCGGGTCCGACGCGGACGCGGCCGACCGAGCGGTCGGTGAGCTGGACGCCGATCGAGGCGACGTGGCGCAGGCCGAGCAGCGCCCGCTGGTGCGCGGCGCCGGTGCCGGCGAGCCAGGCGCCGCCGAAGGCCGGCGGCGTGAAGGTGGCCTCGAGGAGGACGCCGCGCGACTCCCACTCGTCGACGTAGTAGCTCTGCATGACCCCGTCCCAGCCACGCACCTCCTCCGCGTAGCGGGCGCCGACCCAGCAGGCGGGGTGGACGTGGAGGTTGCGGCCGACCGCGGCATTGCCGAGGCCGGAGCGCCGCAGCAGCTCCGGGGTGCCGAAGGCGCCACCGGCGGCGATCACGGCGTGGCGGGCGCGGACGGTGTAGGGGTGCGCGGTGGCGTCCGCGCGGCGCGCGGTGCCGCCGTGGCCGGCGGGCCGCCGTCCCTCCCGATCGGCGCCCTCGACCCGGCACTCGACCCCGATCGCGCGACCGTCCTCGACCAGGATCCGCCGCGCCTCGACCCCGGCGCGGATCCGCGCCCCCGCGGCCACCGCCCGCGGCAGGTAGGTGAGGTGCATGCCGCGCTTGGCGTCGAGCGGGCAGCCGAACGGGCAGGAGCTGCACTGGACGCAGCTACCGGCGTTGCGCGAGATCGGGCCGCCGCTCGCGCCGACCGCCGCCGCGCCCTCCATCGCCAACTGGCCGTTGCGACCCATCGTGGCGGGGTCGAGCGGCTGCACGCGGAGTGCCTCCTCGGCCTCGGCGAAGTCGGCGTCGAGGTCCGTCGCCCAGTCGATCCCGAAGCGCTTGGCCCAGTCGTCGAGCACCGCCTCGGGGGCGCGGAAGCAGGTGCCGGAGTTGATCACGGTGGTGCCGCCGACGGTCTTGGCGACGGGGACGACGATCGGCGGGCGGCCGGTGGCGACGGTGAGGCCGGCGCCGCGGTAGAGGCCCTTGATCGCGTCGAGGCGGTCGGTCGGGTAGGAGTCGCGGTCGTGGTCGGCGCCGGCCTCGAGGACGAGGACGTCGAGGCCCGCCTCGGCGAGCGTCGCGGCGGCGACCGCGCCACCGGCCCCGGACCCGACGATGACGACGTCGGCTTCCTCACCCTCCCCGCGCGGCACCGTGTCGCCGAGAGGCGCGGCGGGCTCGGGCACGCTGCCGTCGGCGAGCGCGCAGCGGACCTCGTTGCCGATCGCCGCCTCGACCTCGGGCACGGCCGCGTAGCCGAAGGTGGAGAAGAGCTTCGCCATCAGCAGCAGGTCGTGCTTGAGCGAGTGACGCGAGCGCTCGAGGCGCTCGAGGACGCGTTCGCGCCCGGCCTGGTCGAGGCGGCTGAAGCGGCGCGGGAACGGCAGCCACTCGAAGGCGCGCAGGCTGAGGCGCAGTCGGCGGAGGAAGCTCGGCGGGGCGGCACGGAGGAACTCGGCGACGGGACCGGCGACCGCGACGTCGCGCTCTGCTGCCGGGAGGCCGTCGACGCCCGGCGCCATCGCTTCGCAGATCGCTGCGAGCGTGCGGCGTTCGGTCCTGCCGAGGCCGCGGGGCGCGACGCGGCCCACCTCAACAGGGCGGTCGATCCTCCCGACGAGCGACCAGAGCCAGAGCGCCAGCAGGATCAGCGAGCCGTCGACGAGGAAGCCGAGCAGGTAGCCGAAGACCTGGCCCTGGATCAGGAAGAAGGCGAGCGAGGTCAGCGAGGAGGCGGCCTTGCCGGCGGCGAGGAGCAGGATCAGCGGTCGGTAGCGGACGACGTCGGCCTGGGCGATCAGGCAGATGCCGGTGATCACCACCATGTAGGCGAAGCCGAGCGAGAGCCACATGTACTCCTGGGTGTGCGGGGCGCGGTGGTGGTTGCCGAGGAGTTCGCCGACGTCGGAGATCAGGTCGAGGGTCGGGCTCGGGACGATCAGGTAGAGCAGGCCGACGACGGCGAAGGCGACCGCGAGCACGCGCAGCGAGAAGACGACGAATCTCTCGGCGGCCTCTCCCTGCACGAGGCGAGCCTAACTGGCCGGCCGGCCAAGCGCCAATCGTTCCCGGGTAGGCTCTGCCCGTGGAGGAACGGGCGCGCTTCACGGAGGTGGCCGCGAAGGCGGGCCACTACGAGAGCTTCTACCTGAAGGCGTGTCGTCCCGACGGCGGTCGCGGCCTCTGGATCCGCCACACCGTGCACAAGCGGCCGGGGGCGGAGCCGACCGGCTCGATCTGGTTCACGCTCTTCGATCGCGAGGCGGGCGCGCCGCGGGCGGCCAAGGTGACCGTCCCCGCGAGCGGTCTGTCGGCGCCGGCCGGGGGGTGGATCCGGGTGGCCGACGCGGAGATCGGCCCGGGGAGGGCGGAGGGCGCGTTCGACACGGACGCACTCACCGCCTCCTGGTCCCTGAGCTTCGCCGGCGACGATCGTCCCTGCCGCTACCTGCCGGCCGCTTGGCTCTACGAGGCGCCGCTGCCGCGGACGAAGTTCGTCGCCCCGTTCCCGGACGCGGTCTTCGAGGGCACGGTCGAGGTAGACGGCGAGTCGCTCGAGATCGCCGGCTGGCCGGGGATGATCGGCCACAATTGGGGCACCGAGCACGCCGAGCGCTGGATCTGGCTCGAGGGCACCGGCTTCGCCGACTCGCCCGGCACCTGGTTCGACGGGGGCGCCGCCCGGGTCAGGCTCGGCCGCCGGGTCAGCCCCTGGGTCCCGTCCGGTTTCCTCTCGCTCGACGGTGAGCGCCACCGCCTCGGCGGCCTCGGCGCCATCCGCTCGTCCCGGGTCGAGGAGACCCCCACCGCATGCACCTTCCTCCTGCCAGGCAAGGACATCGTCGTCCACGGCCGCGTCGAGGCCCCGCGCGAGGCCTTCGTCGGCTGGGTCTACGCCGACCCGAATCCGAAGGGCGGCGAGCATCGCACCGTCAACTGCTCGGTCGCCGACCTCGAGCTCACCGTCGAACGACCAGGCCGCCCCGCCCGCCGCCTGTCCCTCTCCGGCGGCGCCGCCTACGAGCTCGGCATGCGAGAGACCGACCACGGCATCCCGATCCAGCCCTTCCCGGACGGGTAGGGCGACGGGGCCCGGCCCGCGAGGCCGCCCCTAGAGCCCCGGCGGGTGGCGGACGGCGAAGCCTTCGCTCGAGGCGGGGGCGAGGTGCCAGCGGGGGCCGGTGCCGCGGGCGTCGCCGACGGTGTCCCAGCGCAGGCCGGCGACCTCCATGAAGGTGTGGCCGGCGTTCGCGTAGACGGTGATCCACTTGCCCGGGCCGGGTGCGCCCCAGCCCTCGAGGGCGCCGGAGGTGAGGGGTTCCGGGATCAGGCCGCCGCCGAAGAGGGCGAAGCTGACCGAGCCCGAGCAGTCGTAGCCGTAGGAGTAGAAGGAGGCGTGGCCGCCGCCCCAGACGTAGGGCCGGCCGACGATCGTGTTGGCGGCGTTGATGACGTTCTGGACGGCTTCGGGGGCGTCGGGCGGGGCCAGGGCGATGCCGGAGAGGAGGATCGCGGTCGAGCCCGTGTCGCCCTGGCGCGTGTGGGCGAACAGCTTCCCGGAGCCGGGCCCGCCGCCGGAGTGGGGCACGGTGGTGCCGTTGGTGCCTGCCGAGGCGGGCGGCATTTCGGCGGGGTCTTCGACTTCTTCGACGACCGGGGCTTCTTCGGCTTCCGCTTCGGATTCGGTATCCGCCGCGGCCTCCTTGGCGAGCTTGCGCTCGGTCGCGGCGATCCGCTTCTGCGCCTCCATCATCGCCAGCCCGTGGCCGATCGCGTTCACGGCCCGTTCGGCGCGCTCCGCACCGAACGCGTCGATCAGGGCTTCGACGGCGTCGATGCCCTTCGGGGGCGCGGCGGCGCCCGCCGCCTGCGGGCCGAGCAGGGCGAGAATCGCAAGGGCGCAGGCAAGCGCGGATGCGAGAGCCCCGGCGCCGCGCCGGGTCCTCATCTCGCCTCTGCCGCTGCTCTTCGTCACGTGCTGGGACCGCATCGCCTGTTCCAGACCCGGAAACCTTAGCCCGCCCCGGAGTCGCGGATGTGAAGCGCCCGTTAGCTTCTAGGGCCCTTGAAAGTCCTCCTCATCCCCGTCGCGATCATCGCGTTCATCGTCTTCCTCATCGTCCTCGGGGCGATCGGGCTCGGCGTCGCCTTCCTGGTGATCGCGGCGGTCGGCAAGTTCTTCTCGCTGCTCGGCGCCGGCGGGCGGCGGGTCAGCAGGGTCGGACGGCGGCAGCGGACCTGACGACTTCGAAGGCGCTGCCGGGGATCTGCTTCAGGGCGTCGAGCTCCCAGTCGTCCCGACGAGAGTCGCTGGTGCCCGAGATGTACCAGTTCGATCCGTTGTCGGCGACGATCAGGCCGTATTCCTCCATCGCCACGGCGATCGCGCGGGCGGCGGTGCCCATGCTGCCGAGCGGGTAGCCGGCCTCGAGGCGCAGGCGCATGCCCATCGGCGGCGCGGCGCCGTCGTCGGTGTCTCCCGCGCAGTGGGAGGCCGGGGCCGGCGGCGGCTTCTTCGCACGTCGACCACGCGATCCGCGTCACCATGGAGAGCACCCGCGACGCCTGGATCCAGGACCTCGGCCGACGCCGCCGGCCTGCCGATCTTCCCCCGGCCTCGTCCGCTACGACGGCTTCGGCTCGTAGAAGGCGCGGTAGAGCTCGAAGAGCTTGCAGGTGGAGCGGTCGACGACGAGGACGTGGCGGTCGCCGTCGGCGTGGGCGCCGCCCTCGACCGGCGCGCCGGCGGGGATCGGGAAGGGGCCGGGGGAGCTTTCCGGGCCGTAGGCGGTGTAGTGGATCGGCAGTGGCGTGGCGCCAGTCCCGACCACGGCGTAGGGAAAGCCGTAGGCGCGCGGCGAGCCGAAGTCGGGGTGGATCGCGGTGCCGCCGTGGGCGTCGATGTAGGCGATGACCTTGGAGGAGTCGTGCGCGCGAGGTGCCTCGGAGATGTTCTTGTTCCAGGCGTCCTCGGTCGGCAGCGAGGGCGCGCGCGGGGAGAGGGACGCGGGTGGGGCGGGGAAGACGGGGCACGGGTCGAGATCCGGGTACGGTCCGAGCGCATGCGCCGATCCGGGGGCGAGGAGCGCCGAGGCCGCGAGCGGGCCAAGCAACGCGGCGGCCGCGACGACGCGCCTCACGCCGAAGGGTGTTCCGCCGGCGCTTGCGAGCGCGCCGAGCGCATCGCGGCCCCGCGACCTTCCTGACGAAGGCGTAAGGCGGCGGTGAGCGTCTGCAGTTGTTCCCGGATAGCGGGACGAAGTGCAGACGGTCCGCGACTCAGGGGCGCGGTTGGTCCGGCAGGCCCTCGCGGACGCTCAGTTTGCCGATGGTGAGGTCGTCGACCACGAGCTCGTCGATGTCGAGCTTTTCGAAGGTGGCCTCGCCCACCTTGAGGCGACGGACGGAGAGGCGGCCGACGGCGAAGCCGCCGATCGCGGCCGCGCCGACGGCCAGCGCGCCGATCGCCAGCGCGCCGACGGCCTCGGCGCCGCGCGCCTCGATCGCCGTCGCCGTGGCGCCCCGCGCGACGGCTCCACGGGCGAGCGCGCCGAGCGCCTCGGCGGCCTGCGCTCCGGGACTGGACGCGGCGCGGCGGTTGCGAACCATGCGGCCCACCGTACCTCGCCCCCGGGCTGCGGTCGACCTTTCCGACCCCGCCTCGAGCGCGGTCGTCCCTACCGACCTATAGCGCCGGTTAGGACGACCACGCTTGGGCGGGCGCCGGTTAGGACGACCGCGCCGGGGTGGGGCGGACGTCAGGACGACCGCGCCTCGGCGCGGACGCGGGCGAGGCGTTGGTCGAGTTCGTCGTGGCCGGTGAGGAGCTCGGCCGGCTGGATGCGGTCGCTGGGCAGGCCGACCGTCCCTTCGATGCCGTCGAGCAGCCACTCGAGACCCGGCTCGAAGCCGGAGTCGGGTGGGACGCCGAAGGGGTGTTCGCGGTTGCGGTGGCCGGTGATCTTCTTGACCAGCGGCAGTTCGCCCGCCGCGAGCGCGGCGGCGACCTCGGGGTCGGGATCCTGGAAGCCGCGGAGCGCCTCCTCCTCCCCCTCGGGGCCGAGCGAGGCGAGCATCCGCTGGCGCATCCGCTTGCGTGCGCAATAGCCGATCACGTAGTCGTCGATCGACATCAGGATCGCGCGGCCGGTCTGCGGGGCGACCTCGAGGCGGACCATGATCCCGACCGACTGCTCGACGTGGCGGAGGCGGTTGATGCGGGCGCGCGGGCGGCGGGAGGCGACGTCGAGGCTCCAGGGGTGGGCTTCGAAGGCGTCCTTGGTCTTGTGGGCGATCGCGCGGAGCGCCTCGCGCCAGTCTTCGGGGATCGGCTCGGGGAGGATCATCTCGGCGGCGACCGAGTCGCGCATCAGGTCGATCAGCTCGTCCTTGGACTCGACGTGGGTGTAGGGGGTCATCGTCGCGACCCCGAGCTCCTCGGCGAGGCGCCGCATCGAGACCGCGTCGACGCCCTCCGCGTCGGCGATCCGCACCGCGGCGGCGACGATCTCGGCACGGCGGCAGGGCCTCCGCTCGCCGCTGCTGCGCTCGGGCGGGCTGGCGTCCATGGTCCGTACACTGTACCGTGGACTGTCCGTACAGCGTATGGCAGCGATCGCAGTCACAGAACTCCGCAAATGCTTCGGCGACTTCGAGGCGGTCAAAGGCGTCAGCTTCGAGGTCGGCAGCGGCGAGGTCTTCGGCTTCCTCGGGCCCAACGGGGCCGGCAAGACGACGACGATCAACATGCTCTGCACGCTGACCAGGCCCACCTCCGGCCACGCCGAGGTCGCGGGCTTCGACGTGGTCGCCGCGCGCGACGACGTGCGCCGCCACATCGGCCTCGTCTTCCAGGACCAGACCCTCGACGGCTACCTCAGCGCCGAGCAGAACCTGCGCCTGCACGCCGAGCTCTACGGGGTCGAATCCAAGGTCGTCAAGCCGCGGATGGAGCAGGTGCTGCGGATGGTCGGCCTCTGGGAGCGCCGCGACTCGCAGGTGCTCACCTTCTCCGGCGGCATGCGGCGGCGCCTCGAGATCGCCCGCGGCCTGATGCACTCGCCGCGCGTCCTCTTCCTCGACGAGCCGACGATCGGCCTCGACCCGCAGACGCGCGCCTCGATCTGGGGCTACATCCGCCAGCTCCAGCAGAGCGAGGAGATCACGATCTTCATGACCACCCATTACATGGACGAGGCGGAGTTCTGCGGGCGGATCGCGATCATGGACGGCGGCGAGATCGTCGCCCTCGACACGCCCGGCGCGCTGAAAGAAGCGGTCGGGGCGGACCGGATCCGGATCGAGACCGCCGACGACGAGCGGGCGATCGCCGAGCTGGCGGAGCGCTTCGGCCTCGAGGCGACGATCTCCGAGGGGGCGGTCAGCTTCGCCGTCGCCGACGGGGAGCAGTTCGTGCCGCGGCTCTTCGCCGAGCTCGGGGTGCCGATCAGGACCGTCAACCTCTCGCGGCCGACCCTCGACGACGTCTTCATGTCCCACACCGGCTCGACCATCCGCGATGCCGAGGAGTCGGTCGCGAAGAACCGCAACCTCGCCGTGATGCGGGCGATGGGAGGGGCGCGGCGATGAGCGAGCGACCGCGGCCCGCGGCGATGGGCGCCGACAAGGCCGAGCCGCGCGCGATGGCGAGCACGACCAAGCCGCGACCGGCGGGCGCCGGGGCGCCCGCACCGCCCCCGGCGGTCGAGGTCCGCGTCCCGCCGCGCAGCTGGCGCTCGGAGGTCCGCGCGGTGAAGATCGTCTGGCGCCGCGAGCTGATCCGCTTCCAGAAAGACCGGATGCGGATCGTCACCTCGCTGGTCCAGCCGCTGCTCTTCCTCTTCGTGCTCGGCTCCGGCCTCCAGCAGCTCTCCGCCGCCAGCACCCACGGGGTCGACCTGAAGACCTTCATCTACCCCGGCGTCCTCTGCATCTCGGTGATGTTCACCGGGATGTTCTCGGCCGCCTCGATCGTCTGGGACCGCGAGTTCGGCTTCCTGCGGGAGATGATGGTGGCGCCGGTGCGCCGCAGCTCGATCGTCGTCGGCAAGGTCTTCGGGGGCGCCACCGTCGCCTCATTGCAGGGGCTGATCCTGCTGGCGCTCGCCTGGGCGGTGCACGTCCCCTACAGCGTCGGCCTCGTCCTCGGCGTCTTCGGCCTGCAGCTGCTGCTCGCCTTCAGCATCACCGCCTTCGGGGTGATGATCGCGGCGCGGATCACCCAGATCCAGTCGTTCATGGGCGTGATGCAGATGATCGTCACGCCGATGTTCTTCGTCTCCGGCGCGCTCTTCCCGTCCGGGGACCTGCCCGGCTGGCTCGCCTTCCTCAACCGGATCGACCCGATCACCTACGCGGTGGCGCCGATGCGCACGCTCGTCTTCGACAACCTGAACCTGAGCGCCGAGGCGAGCCACACGCTCAACCCGCCGATCACCTGGTTCGGCTGGGCGGTGCCGGTGGCGCTGCAGATCTTCATGGTCTTCGCGCTCGGCATGGTGATGCTCGGCATCGCGATCGTCGAGTTCAGCGCCGGGGAGTAGGGGGTCGGTGGGAGGACGCGTGCGCGGCCGTCCTGGGCGCCTCATGGGGTCCTGGAGGGACGGCACGGAGCCGGCACAGGGACGTGAGGAAGGGCGGACTTTCTTGGGCGGTCCGCGCGGGAGAGGCGAGGATCCGGACGCTCAGGAGACGGCGTGCAGGGTCCCGGGCGTCGAGACCGCGGCTCCCGGCGCCCGCGCCGACGCGCGTCGAGTTTCGGTCGCTGAGCGACCGAAACTCCACACGGAGACCCCTGACCGATGGGCATCCGACCTACGTCGGAGGTCGTGGACTTTCCTGCGGTGTTCGAAACTTCGGCCATGGCGAAGTTTCGAACACCGCAGACGGGGGCGGTCCCTTCGGGGAGATGCCAAACATCGCGGATCTCGTCGACGAAGACGCCGGGAACCTCACCCTTCCCGGACTCTTCCGTCGCTTTCCGGCCGGATGCGAGGGATCCCGGACCCGCGCGTCGGGTCGGGGCCCTTATGGGGCCCCGACCCGACGCGCACCTCCGTGACCGTTGGACGACACGGGAGGAGGCGTGGAGATCTCGACGTCTTCGTCACGAGGTCCCACCTCCGTGACACATCCGTGGGCCTTCCGTCGCTCTCCCGTCGCCCTCCGTGACCGTCCCGCGGAGGCCCCGTCGCACCCCGTCGCACCCCGTCGCACCTCGGTCCCTCCGCCCTCTCCCGTAGACCCGGCCCTCTCGGCCACGGCCACAGCCCGCCAGGGTCGTGGTCGAGAGGGCCGGGTCCCTCGGTCGTCCCCCAGCCCGCGATACCCTCGGCGCAAGTCGAGTCGAGCGAGAGGAGCCCGGGACATGGAGAGCAGCGGAATCGACCAGGGGAACGGACGGATCGCCTTCGTCCAGTCGTTGTGGCATCGCGAGATCGTCGACGAGGCGCGCGACTCCTTCCTCGCCGAGGCGGCGGAGCGCGGCGTGCCCGCCGACCAGATCGACCTCTATGAGGTGACCGGCGCCTTCGAGATCCCGCTGCACGCCAAGCGCCTCGCCGAAAGCGGCCGCTATCGGGCGGTCGTCGCCGCGGGCCTCGTGGTCGACGGAGGCATCTACCGCCACGAGTTCGTCGCCGAGGCGGTCATCGACGGCCTGATGCGCGTCCAGCTCGACACCGGCGTGCCGGTCTTCTCCGCCGTCCTCACCCCGCATCACTTCCACGAGCACACCGAGCACCAGCAGTTCTTCCACGACCACTTCCAGGTGAAGGGGCGCGAGGTGGCGAAGGCCTGCACGGAAACGGTCGCGGCGCTCGACCGCTTGCCGGTCGCGGCCTAGCTGGAAGGAGGCCAGGACGCCCGCATGCCGACGAGGCCCGTTGGGTAGGTTGGCGGGCGTGGAAGTCACGCTGATGATCGAGGGGCAGGAGGACGTCACCTGGGACGACTGGGTGGCGATCGCCGGGGCCTGCGAACGGGGCGGCATCGGGACGCTGTTTCGCTCCGACCACTACTACTCGGTGATGGACCGGGCGGAGCGGGAGTCGCTCGACGCGCTGGTCACGCTGGGGGCGCTCGCGACGGTCACCGAGAAGCTGCGGCTGGGGACCTTGGTCTCGCCGGCGACGTTCCGGCATCCGTCGGTCTTCGCCAAGTCGATCGCGACGATCGAGGAGATCAGCGGCGGACGGGTGGAGCCGGGGCTCGGCGCCGGGTGGTGGGACCGGGAGCACGAGGCTTACGGGTTCGACCTGCCGGAGATGGGGGCGCGGATGGACGCGTTCGAAGAGCAGCTCGCGGTCATCACCGGCGAGTGGGGCGAGGGGTCCTTCAGCTTCGACGGGGAGCACTTCAAGATCGTCGACGTCGACGCGCTGCCGAAGCCGGTGCAGCGGCCGATGCCGTTCATCGTCGGCGGGCGGGGCGGGCCGCGCAGCATGCGGATCGCGGTGCGCTGGGCGTCCGAGTACAACACCGTGTTCTCCGGGCCGGAGCGGATCCGCGAGCTGCGCGGCAAGCTCGACGCCGCCTGCGAGAAGCAGGGGCGCGACCCCGCGACGCTGCCGCTGTCGCTGATGACCGGGTGGATCGTGGGGGAGACCCGGCAGGAGGTCGTCGACCGCGCCGCGCGCCTGGCGCAGTGGCAGAACAGGGGCGACGACGGCGAGCGGTTCCTGGCCGAGGAGACGGAGGGCTCCTGGATCGTCGGCACCGTCGAGGAGGCGGTCGAGCAACTGCGCGCCCTGCAAGAGGCGGGCTGCCACCGGGTCATGGCCCAGCATCTTCTGCACCGCGACACCGAGGCGATCGAGCTGATCGGCCGCGAGGTCGCACCCCTCGTAGAAAGGTTCTAGATGCGCTACACGAAGTTCGGGCCGACGGGCATGGACGTTTCGGTTATCTGCCTCGGCTGCATGTCGTTCGGCGAGCCGGGGCGCGGCGGGCACCCGTGGTCGCTGCCGGAGCCCGCGAGTCGGGAGATCATCAAGGCGGCGCTCGACGCCGGGATCAACTTCTTCGACACCGCCAACGTCTACTCCGCGGGCTCCAGCGAGGAGATCGTCGGCCGCGCGCTCGCCGACATGGCGGACCGTGACGAGATCGTCCTCGCCACCAAGGTCCACGGCCGGATGCGCCCCGGACCGAACGGCGGCGGCCTCTCGCGCAAGGCGATCCTCACCGAGATCGACCACAGCCTGCGGCGCCTCGGCACCGACTACGTCGACCTCTACCAGATCCACCGCTGGGATTACGAGACGCCGATCGAGGAGACCCTCGAGGCGCTCCACGACGTCGTCCAGGCCGGCAAGGCGCGCTACATCGGGGCCTCCTCGATGTTCGCCTGGCAGTTCGCCAAGGCGCTGGCGACGAGCGACCTGAACGGCTGGGCCCGCTTCGTCTCGATGCATGACCACTACAACCTGCTCTACCGCGAGGAGGAGCGCGAGATGCTGCCGCTCTGCGCCGACCAGGAGATCGGCGTGATCCCCTGGAGCCCGCTCGCCCGCGGCCGCCTCACCCGCCCCTGGGACGCCGAGACCGCCCGCGCCGAGACCGACGAGTTCGGCTCGACCCTCTACCGCGACGAGGACGAGCAGATCGTCGCCAGGACCCTCGAGGTCGCCGACCGCCTCGGCCGCTCGCCTGCCCAGGTCGCCCTCGCCTGGCTCCTCTCCAACCCGGTCGTGACCGCCCCGATCGTCGGCGTCACCAAACCCAAGCACCTCGAGGACGCCATTGCCGCGGTCGACCTCGACCTCCCCGACGACGCCATCACCGCCCTCGAAGAGCCCTACCGACCCCACCCGATCGCCGGCCACGTCTGAGCGGCCCCGCGGCGCGCCCTCCGCTAGATTGGGTGGCCGCGCGGTGGCTGTAGCTCAGCTGGTAGAGCTCCTGGTTGTGGTCCAGGCGGTCGGGGGTTCAAGTCCCCTCAGCCACCCCTCAGTCCTCGTGCTACCAGCGGCGTCTGCAAACGAGCTGCTCTCGTTGGCTGAGGGAGGCACTCGCGCCCGTCCTTCATCGGTCTGATTCGCTACGCCGGGTCCCGGTCGACCTCGTCCATCACCTCGGCGGCGACGCGGAAGGAGGAGACCCCGCAGGGGATGCCGCAGTAGACCGTCGCCTGCAGCAGCGCTTCCTGGATCTCCTCACGGCTGCAGCCGTTCTTCAGCGCGCCGCGCACGTGCAGCCGCAGCTCGGCCTCGCGGTTCAGCGCCGCGAGCATGCCGATGTTGATCAGGCTGCGGGTCCTGCGGTCGAGGCCCTCGCGGCCCCAGACCTCTCCCCAGCAGTACTCGGTGACCAGCTCCTGCAGGGGCGCGTTGAACTCGCGCGCCCGGTCGTGGGCGGCGTCGACGTAGGCGTCGCCGAGCACTTCGCGACGCACCCTGTCGCCGGTCGCCGCCGGGTCGGCGGGGCGCTCACTCATCGTCGTCGGTTCTCTCCGCGATGGAAGCGAGTGTAGAGGTCGGTCATCTCACTTATGTACGAACGGCAGGACGAGCGCGATGGAGGCGGGCGAGCCGCCGAAGGCCTCGGTCGCCGGCGTGAACCCGGAGCGCGTCTCGAACGCGCCGCTGATCGTCGCCGCCGACGGGAGGCGTTCGGTCCCGTCGCGACCGTTGACCGCTTCATCGACGAGGTCCCGACCTCCCGCGCCGACCACGAGCCGTACCCCGGGATCGAGGACTCCGGCAACGACCGCGAGGTCCCGCAAGGCCTGACCGACTCCTCGAAGTCGCTGCAAATAGCGCCCTTTCAGGGTTCGGCTTGACAACGCTGTAACGACGCTCTAGCTTGCCGACACGTTACTGAAATGGTGATTTCAGTAATGCCAGAAAGGACTCCAGCAATGCCCGAGAGCTCAAAGCCGCGCGTCCCGACGATCCACAAGATCGGTGAGCTCTTCGCCGTCTTCACGACCGCGAAACCCAGTTGGAAGCTCCAGGATCTGGCGCGGCAGCTCGAATGGGATGCCGCCACCACGCACCGCTTCCTCAAGGCCCTGGTCGACATCCGGATGCTCGACTACGACGACGAGAGCGCGGTCTACAGCGTCGGCCTGCTGCCGCTGGAACTGGCCGGAATCTCCGACAGCGCCTCGCCGCGCCGGCGTGAGCTCCTCGCCCAGATCGCCCAGATCGGCGAGGAGAGCGAGCTCACCACGCAGATCGGCGTGCAGGAGAACGACGTGGTCGCGATCGTCGCCAGCCACGAGAGCAGCGCAGCGCTGCGGGCCGCGGCGATGCTCGGCGAGCGCCTGCCGCTCCACGCCTCGGCCGCCGGCAAGGCGATCCTCACCCAGATCACCGACGAGGAGATCGAAGCGCTGCTGCCGCGGACCCTCGAGAGCTTCACCAGCCGCACGATCACCGACCGGGCCGAGCTGATCGAGCAGGTGCAGAAAGGACGCGAGGACGGCACCACCTTCGTCGAAGGGGAGCTCTCCGATGGCCTGTACGCGCTGGCGATCCCGGTGCCCCGCAACCACTTCTCGTCGCAACTGGCCGGTGTGACCTGCGCCGGGATCTCCCGCGAGATCGCGCCGGCGAAATGGGAGATCGCCGAGACCGCCCTGCGTGAGCTCGCCGCGACCTTCCCCGAGAACCCCCTGACCCCCACCACCTGAACCCGACCGAGGAGCAGAATTGACGACCCAGACCGACACCTTGATCGAGGGCCTCTCGTTCTTCCCCGAGCGACGGGAGTGGGACATCCAGGTCCTCCGACTGGCGGCCGAGGCCGAAGTGGGGGGCGCCGACGTGTTCGAGTGCCTGCGCGCCGCGAAACGGATCCGCGACCGCGGTGAAACCGAGACCGCCTGGCGCGAGGAGTGGCGGGCGCTCGGGCAGGAACTCGCCGCCGGCCTCGACTTCTCCGCCTTGACCGGAGCCCCGGCCACGCAGGCGACCAAGGCCGCGGGCCGGCTGCGGGCGATGAACTATCTCCGCACCGCCGAGTTCTTCATGCCCTTCGACGATCTCGCCGGGCGCCTCGAGATCGCGACCGAAGCGCGCGAGGCCTTTCAGAAGGCTCTGCCCTACCTGCCGGTCGAGATCGAGCCGATCGTGGTCCCCGCCGGCGAGGAGAGCTACGAGGGCTACCTCTACCGCGGTCGCGGGACCAGCGAGGCGGAACCCGGCCCGGGCGTGGTGTTCCTCGGCGGCGCCGACTCCTACGCCGAGGAGCTCTACTTCTTCGGCGCGCTCGCGCTGGCCGAGCGCGGCATCAGCGTGATCACCGCTGACACCCCGGGTCGCGGCGTCGCCCTGCGCCGTGACGGGATCGTCACCCGAGCCGACTACGAGGTTCCGGGCCGCCACGTGATGGACAGCCTGGTCGAGCAGTCCTTCGTCGATCCCGATCGGGTGGGGGTCGTCGGGTCCAGCCTCGGTGGCTACTACGCGCCCCGCCTGGCGGCCGCCGACGAGCGGGTCAAGCTCCTGGTCTGCTCGTGCGTCTGCTTCGACGTGCTCGAGGATCTCTACCGCTACTACCCGCCGATCCAGGCACAGCTGCGCTGGATCGCCGGTGCCGCCGACGAGCGGGAGGCCGAGGCGATCTACGCCGGCTTCAACCTCGTCGACGCCGCCCCGAGGATCACCTGCCCGGTCCTGCTCACTCACGGGGCCGAAGACAGCTTGATGCCCGCCTCCTCCGCCACCAGGTTGGCGGAGGCGGTGGGAAGCAAGGAGAAAGTGGTGCGCATCTGGGCCGCCGACGAGGGCGGTGCGCTCCACTGCAATTACGACAACTGGGCGCAATGTGTGCCCTTCATGTTCGACTGGTTGGCCGACCGACTGTAGGGAGGGAAGTGCAAGCGATGTCGCCATACGGTCCGGATGTCGAGACGCACTAGTAAGCACACCCTGCCTTGCCGTGGAACGGCAGTCTGGGGCAGGAAAGGAGACATGAACATGTTGGCAAGAAAGGTGAAGCCACTCCTCCTGATCCTCGCGATCGGGCTGGCGGCGGTCGGCCTTGCCGCTTGTGGCGGCAGCAGCAACAGCAGCAGCAGTGACAGCGGCGGCAGCTCCAGTGCGGGTGGCTCGTCAGGTGGAGCTTCGACGGTCGCCGAAGAAGGCGGTGAAGAAAAAACCCTGACCGAAGAGGAAGCCCTCCAGCAGACCCTCTCCTGGATCGAAGAAAAGCCGAAACAGGGCGAAGAACTGAACATCGCCTGGCTCAAGGCCGACGCGAAGAACCCTTACACGATCGCCGAGAAAGAAGGCGGCCTTGCCGCCGCCGAACGCTACGGCGCCAACGTCAAGGTGTTCGACGCGGGCTTCAACCCGGCGACCCAGTTCCAGCAGTTTCAGGACGCCCTCACCGGTTACGAATCCGGCCAGTACGACGGCATCGTGGTCGAGCCGGTGGCGGGCGAAGTGCTCTGCCCGCGGGTCAAGCAGGCGATCGAACAAGGTGTGCCGATCGCGGTCGACAATCAGCCGCTCTGCGGCGACGACGGCTACACCGAAGGTGCGGTCGGCTACGCGGGCGTGCAGCTCCAACGTTACTTCGACGAACACGTCAAATACGCCTTCGAATCCTGTGAAGGCAAACCGTGTGAAGTCGCGGTGATCACCGGCCCGGTCGGGTTCGACGTGACCACCAAGCTCGAGACCGCGCTCGAAAACAACGAACCAGAATTCCCGAACGTGAAGGTCGTCGCCAACCAGGCGTCGGAATTCTCGGCCCAGGAAGGGTTCCAGATCATGCGCGACACCCTCACCTCCCATCCCGACGTGAGCGTCGTCATCTCAGAGTGGGACGACGAGATGACCGGTGTCGCCCAGGCGATCGAACAGTCGGGGAAGAAACCCGGCTCCGACGTGCGCATCTACTCCAACGGTGCCGACAAGACCGGGATCAAGCTGATCGATGAAGGTCGGATCACCGAGAGCACCCTGCTGATGCCCTACGAGGAGGGCAACTTCGCGATGGAGCAGATGATCCGGTTCCTGATCACCGGCAAAAAGACCCCCGGCACGGCCTGGCTGCCGATGGCCCCGATCGTCAAAGAAGGCCCGGGGACGATGTTCATCACGAAAGAAAACGCCTCGGAGTGGAAACCCGAGTACTAGGACGATGAGTCAGCTCCGCGACAACGGAACCGCGCGCGTCGCTGACGCCGGTCGCGGCCCGCAGGACGAGGTGGTCCTGCGGGCCGACCGGATCTCCAAGCGCTTTCCCGGCGCCTGGGCCCTCCGCGGGGTGAACTTCGACCTGCGCGCGGGCGAGGTCCACGCGTTGGTCGGCGAGAACGGCGCCGGCAAGTCGACGCTCGCCAAGATCATCAGCGGCGCGCAGCCCCCCGACGAGGGCCGGCTCGAGATCTGCGGCAGCGACTGCACCGGCCGGGGCCCGCGCGAGCACGCCCGGGCCGGCGTCCAGATGGTCTACCAGGAGCCGAGCGTGGTTCCGCAGCTCTCGGCCACCGATAACGTCTTCCTCGGCAGCCCGCCGGTGCCCGGCCCCTTCCTGCGCCGCCGGGTCCGCCTGCGCCGCTTCCGCAAGCTCGCCGTCGAGCTCGGGATCGAGATCCCCGCGCGCGCCCCGGCGGGCAGCCTCGGGGTGGCCCAGCAGCGGCTCGTCGACATCCTCCGCGCCCTCCACGCGAACTGCCGGGTCCTGATCATGGACGAGCCCACCGCCTCGCTCGGCCCGGTCGAGCGCGAGGCCCTCTACGGCGCGATCGGCCGGCTGACGGGCGCCGGCGTCGCCGTCATCTACATCTCCCACGACCTCGACGAGGTGCTGGCGCTCTCCGATCGCGTTTCGGTGATGCGCGAAGGCCTGCTGGTCGATTCGCGGACCCGCGATCAGTGGGATCCGGCGCGCCTCGTCCGGGCGATGCTCGGGCGCGAGATGGAGATCTCGGTGCGCGAGAAGACCGACCCGTCCGAGCGGGTCGCGCTGAAGGTCGACGGCCTCTCGGTTCCGGGCAAGCTGCGCGACATCAGCTTCGACCTGCACGGCGGCGAGATCCTCGGGGTCGCCGGCCTGATGGGGAGTGGATCGTCGACCCTGCTGCGGTCGATCGCCGGTGCCGAGGCGAGCGCCCGCGGCGCCATGGAGGTCGACGGCGCCGCGGTCCGCTGGCCCCGGTCGGTGCGGGCCGCGATCCGCCAAGGCATCGTGCTCTCACCCGAGAATCGCAAGACGGAGGGGTTGATCGCCGGCATGTCCGGCGAGGCCAACGTCTCCCTCTCGAATCCCTCCACCGTCACCGCCGGCCCCTTCCTCAGCCACTCCCGGATGAGGCAGCGCGCAACCGCGCTCGCGGCGCCGCTCGGCTTCGACCCCGCCCGCCTCGGCGCTCCGGCGGGGACCCTGTCGGGCGGCAACCAGCAGAAGCTGGTGGTCGCCAAGTGCCTCAATCGAGGGCCACGGATCCTGCTGCTCGACGAACCGACGACCGGCATCGACGTCGGCGCCAAGGCGGAGCTCTTCGGCGCGGTCGCCGCGCTGGCCGCCGAAGGAATCTCCGTCATCGTCACCTCCTCCGAGTTCGAGGAGGTGGTGGCCAACTCCCATCGGGTGCTGGTCCTCTCCGCCGGCCGCGTCTCCGGCGTCCTGTCAGGCGAGCAGCAGACGGTCGAGCGGGTGCTCGAACTGGCCTTCCGACTCTCTCCCGACCCCGACGAATCCGAACCCGAAGGTGGAAGAGCATGACTTCTCTGAACGCTCGACTGAGCGGTGGAGCCGAGACGATCTCCGTGCGGCAGACCCTCCGTCGCCATGGAGCGACCCTACTTCGCACCTACGGGGTGATCCTCGCCCTGATCGCCCTGGTGATCTTCGTGACCGCCAAGGACAGCACCTTCCTCAGCGGCAACAACCTGCGCAACATCACCAGCCAGTGGGCGCCGGCGGGGATCATGGCGGTGGGGGTGACCTTCGTGATCATCGCCGGCGAGCTCGACCTCTCGTTCGCCGCCAACTACTCGCTCTGCTCGATCATCGCCGCCTACCTCGGCTCGCAGGGAGACGCGCCGCTGATCTGCTTCCTCGCCGCGATCACGGCCGGGACGCTGATCGGGATCGGCAACGGGGTGTTGATCGTCGGCATCCAGATCAACTCCTTCATCGCCACGCTGGGGACCTCGTTCGCGCTGCAGAGCGTCGCCCAGATACTCACCAACAACGTCCCCTACACGGTGAGCAATCCGGCCTTCCTCGAACTGGGCTCGGGCAAATTCATCTCGATCCCCTACGCCAGCTGGATCCTCTTCGCCTTCCTCGTCGTCGGCGGCCTGGTCCTCGCCCGCACGGTCTACGGACAGGGGGTGTTCGCGGTCGGCGGCAATCGCGAGGTGAGCCGTCTGACCGGGGTCAGGGTGAAGTCGGTGGTCGCCAGCACCTTCGCCATCTCCGGCTTCTGCGCCGGCGTCGCCGGGGTGATCACCGCCTCCCAGCTCGGCTCCGCCCAGGCCAACATCAACCCGACGATCCTCTTCGACGTGATCACGATCGTGATCCTCGGCGGCACCTCGCTGTCGGGTGGCTTCGGCGCCATGTGGCGCACCGCGGTCGGCCTCGCGATCATCGCCACGATCGCCAACGCGTTCAACCTCCTGAACGTCGACCCGAACTATCAGGCGCTCGCCAAAGGGACGATTCTGGTGCTCGCCCTGGCCCTGGATTCCTACGGTCGGCGACTGGCCTCCGCGGCGAAGGCAGAACCGCTCGATCCGGCGCCGCCCGTCTCGTCTTCAACCACGCCAACGCAGGTAACGCCGGCCACGGCCGGTGGGAAAGGGACCTCATGACTGTTCCGATGAGGAAGATCTCCGCCTTCCACGAAGAGGTCTTCGAGGAGGGCGGGCGCGGCGACGGGGAGCCGCTGCGCAAGCTGGCCGTCGCATGTGTGATCCAGAACCCCTACGCGGGTCGCGGATATTCAGAGGACCTCTCCGAGATCGTCGACCCCAGCGACGAGGTCGCGCAAGTCATCGGCGAGCGGGCGGCCGCGCTCCTCGGGGCGCCGATCGAGAGCTACGGCAAGGCGGCGCTGGTCGGCACCGCGGGCGAGCAGGAGCACGCCGTCGCCTGCGTCACCAGCCGCTTCGGCGACGCGCTCCGTGAGGCGATCGGCGGGGCCACCGCCTGGTTGCCCTCGGTGAGCAAGCGCTGCGGGCCGGGGGAGACGGTCGACGTGCCGGTCTGCTTCAAGGACGAGATCTGGGTGCGCTCGCACTACGACTCGATCGCGATCACGATGGCCGACGCCCCGCTCCCCGACGAGCTCGTGGTGATCGTCGGCGTCGCCTCGCGCGGTCGCCTCAACTCGCGGCTCGGCGGCATGACCAAAGCGACCGCCTTGGCGGGCCGGTAGATGGCGACGCTGCTGATCACCGGCCTTTCGGGCTTCGTCACCGGCCGGACCGGCGCTCCCGTCGTCGAGGCCGAGTCGCTGACCTTCACCGACGGCGTGCTGAGCGCGGTCGATGAGCCCGGCGACGCCGACGTCGTCGTCGACGCCGACGGCGCGGTCGCGATCCCGGGCCTGATCGATTCCCACGCTCACGTCGTCTTCGGCGACTGGACGCCGCGCCAGTCGGCGCTCGGCTGGATCGCCAGCTCCCTCCACGGTGGGGTGACGATGATGATGTCGGCCTCCGAGGTCCACCTGCCCGGCCGGCCGTCCGACCGCGAGGGCGTCAAAGCGCTGGCGATCGCCGCCAACCGCGCCTACACCGACTACCGCCCCGGCGGGGTCAAGGTGATGGGCGGCTCGGTGATCGTCGAGCCGACCCTCGAAGTCGCCGACTTCCCCTGGCTCGCCGAGCAGGGCGTCCGCCTCGCCAAGGTGGGCTTCGGCGCCTTCGACTCGCAGTCGGAAGCCGCGCCCCTCGTGCGGGCGGCGCAGGCCGCCGGGATGGTCGTCATGAACCACACCGGCGGGGCCTCGATCCCGGGCTCCTCGCCGGTGACGATCGAGGACGTGCTGGCGCTCGGCTGCGACATCATCGGCCATGCCAACGGTGGCACCACGGCCTTGCCGGACGCCGACCTGCCCCGGCTCTTCGACGCCCCGGGCGCGATCCAGCTGGTCCAGGCCGGCAACCTCCGGTCCTCGCTGCGGATCGTCGAGATCGGCCGGGAGCGCGACCTGCTGGAGCGCGTCGTGATCGCCACCGACACCCCGACCGGGACCGGCGTGATGCCCCTCGGGATGATCAAGACGGTGGCGGAGATCTCCTCGCTCGCCGCGATCCCCGCCACCGACGCGATCGCGATGGCGACCGGCAACAACGGCCTGGCGATGCACCGCGAGGAGGGCGTGCTCGAGGTCGGGCGGCCCGGGGACGCGGTGCTTCTGCACCCACCGCTCGGCGGTGCCTTCGAGGATCCGCTGACGGCGATCGAGCACGGTGACCTGCCGGGCATCAGCGCCGTGATCGTCGACGGCCGGCTGAAGACGCTGCGTTCGCGCAACAGCCCCAGCCCGAGCCGCGAAGCGAGAGTGGTGACGGGGGTGGCGGCGGTCTGATGCAGCGGCCCTCGACAGACATCGTCAAGCACCTCGCCGACTGCGCGGAGCTTCCCCTGCGGCCGGAGAGCGTCGCCGGGCACGCCGAGCACCTCGGCGAGCTGCTCGCGGCGATGGAGGAGTGGGACGGCCTCGGCTTCTCGTTCGACTTCGACGAGGGGACCTTCTCCTACGTCCAGATGCCGGTCCAGTATCGGCCGCGAAAGGGGAGCGAGTGAACGCCGAGCGGCCCCACTGGATGACCGCGACCGAGGCCGGCGCCGCACTGCGCGCGGGCGAGATCTCGGTGCGCGAGCTGACCGAGGACGCCCTCGCCTGGATCGAGGAGAGCGACACCGTGACCCGCTCCTGGGTCACGGTCACCCCCGAGATCGCCCTCGCCGAGGCCGATGCGGCCGACCGTGAGCTGGCCGCCGGCATCGACCGCGGCCCCCTCCATGGGATCGGTTACGGGGTGAAGGACTTGATCGAGGTGGCGGGGGTCGAGATGGCGGTCGGCTCGCGCGCGGTGGCCGGGTTCGTGCCGCGCGGAGACGCCGCCGCGGTCGGCCGCCTGCGCGATGCCGGCGCCATCTGCCTCGGCAAGACCGTCACCCACGAGTTCGCGTTCGGGTCGACCAGCCCGCCCGCCCGCAATCCCTGGGACGGCGTCTCCGTCCCAGGTGGGTCGAGCGGCGGGTCCGCCGCCGTCGTCGCCGCGGGGCAGGCCCCTCTGGCGGTGGGCACCGACTGCTGTTGCTCGGTGCGCAACCCGGCGGCCCTGAACGGGATCTGCGGTATCCGACCGACCGTCGGCCGCGTCAGCAACTCGGGCGCGGTGCCCGCGTCGCTCAGCATGGACACGGTCGGGCCGCTCTGTCGGAGCGTTCGTGACGTGGCCCTCGCCCTCACCGCGATGTCGGCCTACGACGCGACCGACCCGCGCAGCTCCTCGACCGCGGTGCCGGACTTCGCGGCCGAGCTCGATCGGGCGCCCGGGGATCTCGACGGCGTCCGCGTCGGCATCCCCGAGAGTCATTTCTTCGACCATCTGGAGCCCGACATCGCCGCCCGGCTCGACCTCACGATCGACCTGCTCGAGGACCTCGGCGCGGAGGTCCGCGCGGTCGACATCCCGCGCGCCCGTCACGCCTCGACGATCTTCTTCGTCATCGTCGTCGCCGAGCAGGCGGCGCTACAGCACGACCAGCTGCGCGATCCCGAGCGGCCCCGGTTGGGCGACGACGTCCAGGCCTGGGCCGAGTTCGGCAACCTGGTCTTGGCCAAGGACTACGTCCGCGCCCAGCAGATGCGCGAGCTGGTGATCACCGACTGGGCGCGCGCGTTCGAGTCGGTCGACGCGATCCTCACTCCCGCCACCGCGGCCGTCGCCAAGCCGCCGCTCGAGGACCCGGTGCGGATCGAGGTCGGCTACCCGGACGGCTACGTCGAGGATGTGCTGCAGGCCTACGGCAGGTTCCTGATGCCGGTCTCCTTGGCCGGCCTGCCGGGCCTCGTGGTGCCCTGCGGGCGCGACGCGAAAGGCCTGCCGATCGGCGCCCAGGTCGTCGCCCCGGCCTTTCGCGAGTCGACCGCGTTCCGCGTCGGCGAGGCCCTCGAGCGCGCTCTCGACCTCCCTCCGGTGAGGCCCCCGGCGGTCTCCGCGGTCGCCGCCGGCCCGGTTCTCGACAACGATCCGACCCCCCCGGCACAGGTGAGAAGATGAAGCCTCCAGCGTTCGAGTACGAGAGAGCCGGATCGGTCGACGACGCCCTGGAGCTGCTCGCCCGCCACGGCGACGAGGCGAAGCTGATCGCCGGGGGCCAGAGCCTTCTGCCGCTGCTGAACTTCCGCGTCGCCAAGCCGGAGCGGTTGATCGACATCGGCCGCCTCGACGAGCTCAGCTACATCGAGGCCTCGACCGACACGCTGCGGATCGGGGCGATGACCCGGACCGCCGACGTGCAACGGTCCGCGGTCGTCGCCGAGCGGGTGCCGCTGCTGGCCGAGGCCGCCTCCTACATCGCCCATCCGCAGATCCGCAACCGCGGCACCGTCGGCGGCAGCATCGCCCACGCCGACCCCGCCGCGGAGCTGCCGACGGTCATGGTTGCGCTCGACGGCACCGTCGTCGTCCGCTCGGCGGAGGGGGAGCGCGAGGTCGCCGCCGCCGACTTCTTCCTCGGCGTCTACACCACGGTCCTCGAGCCCGAGGAGATGGTGGTCGAGCTGCGGATCCCGATCCTTCCCGGGACCAGCGCCTTCGAAGAGTTCTCGCGCCGCTCCGGCGACTTCGCGATCGGCGCCGTCGCCTGTCACCTGTCGGAGGCGGGCCCGGTCCCGATCCGTCTCGCGGCGATCGGACTGAGCGGGCGAGCGGTAAGGCTGCTGGGAGCGGAGCGGAGTCTCGCCGGCTCGGGCATCGAGCCCGGCGACGTCAGCGTCGCGGTCGGCGTCGAAGTCGAGCGTGAGCACCCGGGCGCCGACCCGTTCGCGCGCCGGGTCGTGGTCGAGCTGGCCGAGCGCGCTTACGTCAGGGCGAAAGATCGGCAACTGAACGGAGGTTCTGATGGAGCTTGAGCAGATCGCATTGACGGTCAACGGCAAGGAGGTGACGGGGGAGGTCGAGCCGCGGCGCCTGCTCGCCGACTTCCTCCGCGAGGACCTGGGCCTCACCGGGACCCATCTCGGCTGCGAGCACGGGATCTGCGGCGCCTGCACCGTCCGGCTCGACGGCGACCCGGTGCGCTCCTGCCTGATGCTCGCGGTCCAGGCCGACGGGCGCGAGGTCGAGACGGTCGAGGGGCTGGCCGCACCCGACGGGACGCTGCATCCACTCCAGGAGGCCTTCCACGCCTGTCACGCGCTGCAGTGCGGCTTCTGCACCCCGGGCTTCCTGATGACGATCGCCGCGGTCGAGGACCCGGCCGATCTGCCCGCCGAGGAGGCCGGCGTACGGGAGCTGATATCCGGCAACATCTGCCGCTGCACCGGCTATCACAACATCGTCGAGGCGGTGCTCAGCTACCGCGAGTCGACCTTGAGCGAGGTCGACCGGCCGCGGGCCGAGGTGAAGCGATGAGCCCGCTCGAGCCGTCCTCCGCGGCTCCTCTGCGACCGGCCCCGGGGCGCGTCGAGGACGCCGACCTGCTCGTCGGCGCCGCCCGCTTCGTCGAGGACCTTCGCCTCGACGGCATCCTCCACCTCGCCTTCCATCGCACCGACACCGCGCACGCGCGGATCCTCTCGGTCGACGTCGAGGAGGCGGCCGCGCTGCCCGGCGTGCACAGCGTCTGGACCGCCGCCGAGCTCGGTCCCGAGACCGACCTGACCCCGCGGCTCGAGACCCCCGAAGGGGAGACCTACAGCCCGCCCCGGCCCCTGCTCGCCCGCGACGTCGTCCGCTTCGCCGGCGAGGCCGTGGTCGGGGTGCTGAGCGACTCGCGCTACGTCGCCGAGGACGGGGCCGAGCTGGCCTGGGTCGGTTACGAGGAAGAGGAGGTGCTCCGCGACGTCGACCAGGCTCTCGCCGAGGACGCCCCGCGCCTCCACCCGACCCCGACCAACGTGCTCTACGAGCGCGCCCACGAGACGCCGGGCGTCGACCGGGCCTTCGCCGACGCCGACCGCGTGATCGAGCGCGAGTACGCGGTCGGCCGCTACTCGGCGGCGCCGATGGAGGGCCGCGCGGTGTTGGCCGCGCCGCTTGCCGGCGGTGGGGTGGAGGTCTGGACCTCGACCCAGGCACCGCACGTCGTCCAGGTGGCGATCATGCGCGTCCTCGGGCTCTCCGCGGAGCAGGTGGTCGTCCGCTGCCCCCAGGTCGGCGGCGGTTTCGGTCTCAAGGCCCACGTCTATCCGGAGGAGATCCTGGTTCCGCTCCTGGCGATGAAGACGGGGCGGCCGGTGAAGTGGATCGAGGATCGACGCGAGAACCTGATGGCCTCGAGCCACGCGCGCGGTCAGAAGGTCCGGCTGCGCCTGGCCGCCGAAGACGACGGCACGATCACCGCGCTCGAGGCCGACGTGATCTGCGACATGGGCGCCTACGGCGTCTATCCCCACGGGCATCTGCTGGAGGCGGTGGGCACGCCGCTCTTCCTCACCGGCCCCTACCGGATCCCCGAGCTGCGCACCCGCACCCGGGTGGTGACCACGAACAAGTCCCCCGGGGGCGCCTTCCGCGGCGTCGGGCTGGCGGTCTCCTCCTTCGTCCACGAGCGGATCGTCGAGGTCCTCGCCAGCGAGGTCGGCCGCCCGGCGCTGGAGATCCGCCGCCACAACCTGCTCCGCCCGGACGAGCTGCCCTGGGTGACCCCGGCGGGGATGCCTTACGACAGCGGCGACTACCGGGGCGCCCTCGAAGGCGCGCTGGAGCGCCTCGACCGTGGCGACCTCGACCTGCTGGCCGACAACGCGCGGGCCCGCGGCCGCCTCTTCGGCATCGGCAGCGGCATCTACGTCGAGTCGACCGGGATCGGCTCGGCGGTCTTCCAGGGGCGCGGCATGGTCGACCTGCCGGGTTGGGACGAAGTCAGGCTGGTGCTCGAACCCGACGGCCGGGTCGTCGTCTACTCGAGCTTCCCGTCCGCGGGTCAGGGCATCCACACCACCTTCGCCCAGCTGGCCGCGGCCGAGATGCACGTCCCCTTCGAGCAGGTGACGGTCGAACTGGTCGAGACCAGCCAGGGGCTCCGGGGGACCGGTACCTTCGCCAGCCGCAGCGCGATCGTCGGCGGCGCCGCGATGGGCCGGGTCGGCGCGACCTTGCGCGCGCGCCTGGTCGAGGTCGCGGCGAAGGAGCTGGGGGTCGACGAGGAGCGGATCGAGTTCGTCGAGTCCGCGGTGCGGATCAAGGACCTTCCCGAGTCGACCCTCACCTACGCCGCCCTGGTCGAGATCGCGCCGGACGGTTTCTTCGACGTCCACGACGTCTACGACCCGCCGATCCCGGCCTTCGCCTACGGCGCCCACGCCTGCGCGGTCGAGGTCGACCCCGTGCTCGGCGCGGTCGAGATCGTCCGCTACGCCGTGGTCGAGGACTGCGGCGAGATCATCAACAAGCAGGTCGTCGAGGGCCAGACCCACGGCGCCACCGTCCAGGGCATCGCCGCGGCGCTGTTCGAGGAGTTCCTCTACGACGGCGGCCAGCCGGTCAGCGCCACGCTCTCCGATTACCTCTTGCCCACCGCCACCGACGTCCCCTCTTTCGACATCGGCCATCTCGAATACGGGCCCCCGGACCTGCCCAGACCGTTCAAGGGCGTCGGCGAGGGCGGTGTCATCGGCGGCGGCCTGGCCGTCGCCAACGCCGTCGCCGACGCGATCGGCGCCGAGGTCGACAAGATCCCGATAACGCCGCGCGAAATCGTCGAGTTGGCGAGATCCGTGCCAAAGAAGGAGTTGGTCAGATGAAGCTGGAGGATCGGTTCGAGCTCGACGCCCCGATCGAGCGGGTCTGGGACATCCTCAACGATGTCGAGCTGATCTCGCCGTACGTGCCCGGGTTCACGCTGGAAGAGAGCGACGGCGACGTCTTCCGCGGGACGATGAAAGTGAAGCTCGGCGCGGTGACGGTCAAATACAAATCGGAGATCGCGGTGACCGAGCGCGACCACGACAACCACGCGGTGGTCCTCGACGTCTCCGGCAAGGAGCAGCGCGGGACCGGGAGGATGAAAGCGGTCGTCACCTCGCGCCTGCAGCCGGCGGGGGAGGGCACCGGGGTGACGCTGGAGACCGACCTCCGACTGGCGGGGAAGATCGCCCAGATGGGAAGGGGGATGATCGCCGACGTCAGCAACAAGCTGATCGGCGACTTCGTCCTCGCCCTCGACGAAAACGTGCTTTCCGAGGCGGCTCCCCCCACCGCCTCAAACGGCGCCGGCGGCCCTCCTCCCGACCCGGTACAGCAGACGGCTTCACGAGCGGCGCACCCAGACGCCGACGCCGTCGACCTCACCGGAGCCGCCGGCGCCGCCCTTGCCCGTCGGGTGGGCCCCCCGGCCCTGGCGTTCGCGACCCTGCTGGTCCTATGGCTGCTCTGGAGGCGATAGGGATGATGCGCTCGGAGCCTTTGCCGCGGACGCCGGCGTGTCGCGCTATCGGATCCTCGCGCGGGTGCCCGACGAGGATCGCGTGGCCCTCACGGTCGAGCGCCGGGTGCTGATCGAGCGGCGGGACGCCTGGGCCGCGCGGGACCCGGAGTTCTCCGAACGGGTGCACGGCGCCGCCGTCGCGGCTTTGCGCGCGGACGGCGAAGACTTCGAGGACAAACACGAGCAGGCGACTCGATCGCCGCCGCCGTCGCCGCGGTCGTCGCCGAGGAGGGCGGGCTGCACGGCTGGGTCCACGCCGCCGGGGCCATGCCCCGTCGGTCGCTCCTCGACCTCTCCGACGGCGAATGGCAGCAGCTCGTCAAACTCAACCTCGACGGCACCTTCGTCTCGACCCAACTGGCCGGCGAGGCGATCGCGGCGAGTGGCGGCGGCACCCTCGTGACCATCGCCTCGACGGTCGCCTTCCGCGTCAACAACAACTCCGCCCACTACCGCGCAGGCAAGGCGGCGCTCTTGGCGTTGACGCAGAACCTCGCCATCGAGCTGGCCCCGCTGGGGGTGAGGGCACTGGCGGTGTGCCCGACGCTCACCCTGACCGAGGGTGTGCGCCGCTTACAACGGGAGAACCCCGACGCGGGGATCGACCGCTACGGCGCCCGCCTGCCGCTGGGTCGGGCCGCCCTTCCCGACGATGTCGCGCGGGCTGTCCTGTTCGCCGTCAGCCCACTCGCCTCGTTCATGACCGGCAGCGCCCTTCTGGTGGATGGCGGAGAGCTGCAGCGATGAGGGCTGCTCAGCGAGGGCGACTGCCCGTGCTCCTTCCGTCCCCTTGCGTCGGTCCTCGTCGGCGCCCTGGTCGTCAGGCGGCGGAGCGGGGAGGCGAGGATTCCGCCGCGGTGATGGCGACGACCGGGATCGGGCGGGAGGTTTCGCGCTGATAGGCGGCGAAGCGATCGCCGTTGTTGTCGTTGACGATCTTCCAGAGCCGGGGGTGGTCGGGGTCCGAGGCCTCGACGACCTTGCATGCCGCCCTCTGGCGATCGCGGCCGATCTGGATCTCGACCTCCGGATTCGCTTCGAGGTTGAGCAGCCAGGCAGGAGGCTGGTCGGAGCCGCCCTTGGAGGCGACCACCAGGTAGTCGGCACCGTCGCGCGCGTAGACGAGCGCGTTGGTGCGGATCGTCCCGGAGCGGCGGCCCGTCGTCCTCAGCAGCAGGGTCGGCACGCCGAGGATGCGGTGCCCTACCCGGCCGTCGCTCTTCACGTAGAGCTTCTCGTGAACCCGCAGGATATTGCTGAAGAGGCTCATTCCGATGAGCCTAGCCTGGCGCCGCTGATCCGGATTCAGTTTGAATGGCGTAACGCTTTCGCGCCCGGCAACCAATAGGAGGGTGTGGAGACGAATCTGGACCGCGCGGGCTCGGTGACCTCGCTCGATCGGCACCTGGCGCTGGTGAGCGTGCGCGAGGGGGGCGTCGGCCCGGAGCAGCTGCGCTGGATCGGCACCGATCCCGACATCTTCGAGGCCTTCTACCGCGAGCACGTGGAGGGGGTGCAGCGGTTCGTCGTGCGGCGGGTCGGGGAGCGGGGGCGGGCCGCCGATCTGACCGCGGAGATCTTCATCGCGGCGATCGAGTCCGCCGACCGGTACCGGCCGAGCCGGGGGACGCCGCGGGCCTGGCTCTACGGGATCGCGCGGATCGTCGTCGCGGCCGACGTGCGGCGCCGCGATGCCGAGCGCAAGCGGGAGGAGCGGTGGGGCCACACCCTGGTCGAGGCCGACGACGCGGCGCGGATCGACGCGCGGATCGAAGCGGCCGCCCGCTCGCGGGAGCTCTACGCGGCGATGGATCGACTTCCCGAGGGCGAGCGGGCGGTGCTGGAGCTGGTCGCCGTCGACGAGCTGACGGTGGCCGAGGCCGCCGCCGCGGCGGGAGTCCGACCGGCCACCGCCCGGGTGCGCCTGTTCCGGGCGCGGCACAAGCTGCGCGCTGAGCTGCAGGCCGCCGAACGGCCACCGCAGGGAAAGGAGGAACGACCGTGAGCGACCCGCAGGATCGGGGGAAGGATTTCGAGGCGAGGCTCCTCGTCCGGCTGAAGGCCGTCGTCGCCGAGCGCGGCGCGGCCGCGGCCGGCCCGGAGGCGGAGGTCGCGACGGCCCCGGGGCCCTGGCGGCGCCGTCCGCTGCGCCTGGCGCTCGCCGGCGCGGCGGCCCTCGCCATCGCCGTGGTCGTGCTCATCGTCAGCTCGGGGGGCGGCAACACCTCGCGCGCCTTCGCGGTCGAACCGCTGGCGGGCGGAGGGGTGGCGATCAAGATCTACAGCCTCGAAGACACCGACGGACTGGAAGAAGCGCTGAAGAAGGCCGGCATCCCGGCGCAGATCGACTGGTTGGCGGCGCAGACGACCTGCCGCGAACGGCAGTTGAAGCCGGCGATGGTGAAGACCTCGATGGGCGGCAGGACCGGGGGGTTCGAAATCGGCGGGCCGGCGCCGGCGCTGACGATCGGCGTGATGAGCCCCGGGCAGTACCGCCAGGTCGCCCGCGCCGCGAAACGTCGGGCCCCCGCCGGGAAGGACGTCGCGGGCGCGATTCCCAACGTCAGCTTCGACCCCGCGTCGTTCCGCCCGGGCCAGACTCTGGTCATCGTCGGCTCCCCCGAACCGCACGGCGGCGACCCCGAAGGGGGCTACCGAGCCTCGGTCCAGGTGGTCGAAGGACCGGTCGAAGCCTGCACGCCGGTCCCCGAGGCGGCGGGCAGCATCGGCGCCATCCAGCTTCCCGAGGGCGCCGAAGGGTCGGGAGCGTCCGCCGCCTCGGCGATCCCCGGGCCCGGCCAGTTCCTCTACACGAAGACGAAGGTGGTCCAGGCCCAGAGCTGGGAACCGGACGGCCGCGGCACGGGGCCGAAGGACCACCCGCGCCACTTCACGTCCCGGCTCACCGTCCCCGGTGGTCACCTGGCGCTGGTGCCGACGACGAAGGAGGTCTGGACCGCCCCCGACGGCAGGACGCGGGTGCGCGAAACGCTCGGGCGGATCGAGTTCCTCCTGCCTGCCGACCAGCGGCTGTGGGAAGAAGCGGGCTCGCCGCCGCCGTTCGAATACGACCCGGGGGAACATCACGTGACGGCGGACGCCGCCGGGAACGCGACGAAGGAATATTCGTCGCGTTCCTATCGCGGCCGTCACGGGTTCGCCATCGTCCCGAAGCTCTACCGGCTGCCGACCGAACCGGAAGCCCTGCGGCTGGCGATCGAAGGACAGGAACCCGGCGCCCCGCCCGCCGCGGCCGACTCGCGCAACGGCCGGACGACGGCCGAACGGCTCCTCGAAATCCTCGCCGAACCGGAGACCAGCCCGGCGCTCCGCGCCGCCGCCTTCGGCGCGCTCGGCGAAATCCCCGGCGTCCGGCACCAGGGCGCGGCCGCCGACGCCCTCGGGCGCCAGGGCGAAGCGCTTGCCCTGGTCGACGAAACCGGCTTCGGCCGCGAGGTGATCTTCGATCCCGGCACCTCGGAAGTCCTGGCCGAGTCCGAAATGGTCTTCGGCCCGCCGTCCACCGGCAATTACGGCCTCCCCGCGGGGACGCCTTTCCGGGAAACGGCGTACGTCGAAGCGCGGATCGTGGGCTCGAAGGGATAGCCGGCGCCCTGGGGCCGATGGTCAAGGATCTCCGTGTGGAGTTTTGGTCGCTCAGCGACCAAAAGTCGACGCGCGTCCGGCGGGGGCCCGCCCGCGCCGCGAAGTGGTGTGGACGGCGCGTCCCCGCCCTCGCCCCTCGGCCTACGCAGGCACGCCGGCCGCCCGCGCCGCCGTTGAGATCAGCTCGACGCAGGTGTCGATCGGGACGCGGGTCGAGTCGATCATCAGGTCGTAGAGGGAGAAGTCGCGGATGTCGACGCCGTAGAGCTCGCGGGCATAATCGGCGTGGGCGCGGTCGAGGCGGTCGAGGGTGCGGGTGGCGGTGGCTTCGTCGATGGAGCCGAAGGACATGGCCTGGCGGATGCGGGCGTCGCGGGGGCCGTCGAGGCGGACCTTGAGGACGCGGGGGTCGTCGTGGAGGACGACGGCGGCGGCGCGGCCGAGGATGACGCCTTCGCCGGTCGCGCACTGGGCGATGACGGCCTTCTCGGTCTCGCGGCGGAAGTCGTCGGAGGTGAGGGCGTCGGAGGCGAGCGGGGCGGGGGTGGAGCTGTCGGTGCCGGTGAAGCCGCCGAGGAGGCGTTCGAGCCGGCTGGGGCCCTCGGCCTCGACCGAGTCGGCTTCCTCGAAGGGGACCTGGAGCTCCTCGGCGACCTTGACCGGGATGGCGCGGTCGACGAAGGGGACGCCGAGGCGCTCGGCCAGGGCGGGGCCGATGACGTTGCCGCCCGCGCCGTAGGAGGCCGAGAGCGCGACGAGCTTCCTCATCGGTGCACCGGCCTGGAGGTCGGGCGCGGCGCGGCGCGGCGGGCGGGCTCGTCGACCTCGCCCTCCGACCAGTGGTACCTGCCGCCGCGCAGCCAGGAGGCCGCCGCTGCGATCAGGCAGGCGACGGCGGAGAAGGTGAAGGCGGTGGAGAGGGCGTCGGCGAACGGTTCGGTCATCAGCCGGGGGAAGAAGGAGCGGCCGGTGAGGGTCGCGGCCTGGGCGTGGGGGAGGGAGTGGAGCACCTGGGGTCCGAGGAGTTGTCTGACCGGATTTTCGCCGAGGAAGGCGGCGAAGAGGCTGGCGACCGGGGGCAGTTCGGAGATGCGGGCCGCTTCGTGGGCCGGGACCCCGTGTTCGCGGAGGCCGGTGCGGAGCGCTTCCGGCAGGCCCGAGGAGAGGCCGATGATCAGCAGGCTGAAGAAGATGCCGATCGAGAGGACCATCGCCGAGTTCTGGAAGGTGGCGCTCATCCCCGCCCCGGCGCCCCGCTGGCGCGGCGGCAGGCTGTTCATGATCCCGGCCCGGTTGGGCGAGGCGAAGAGGCCCATGCCGATCCCGTTGAGGAAGATCAGCGCGGCGAAGGCCCCGTAGTCGAAGTCCACCGGCAGCTCCTCGAGGAGGAGGAAGGAGATCGCGGCCACGATCATCCCGCCGGTGGCGAACGGGCGTGCGCCGTAGCGGTCGGAGAGGATCCCGGAGAGCGGACCCGCGAGCAGGAAGCCGATCGTCAGCGGCACCATGTAGATGCCCGCCCAGAGCGGCGTTTCCTCGAAGCCGTAGCCGTGTTGGGGGAGCCAGATCCCCTGCAGCCAGATGATCAGCACGAACTGCAGGCCGCCGCGGCCGATCGAGGAGAGGAGCTGCGCCAGGTTCCCCGCGGTGAAGGCGCGGATGCGGAAGAGGTCGAGGTCGAACATCGGTTCGGGGACGCGCGTCTCGATCACGCAGAAGATGCCGAGGACGACGATGCCGCCGATGATCTCGGCCAGCACCTTGGGGCTGGTCCAGCCCATCACCTGGCCGTCGTAGGGCTGGATGCCGTAGGTGACGCCGACCATCACCGCGATCAGGCCGACGGCGAAGGTGACGTTGCCGAGCCAGTCGATGCGGGCAGGGCGGCGCTCGCTCAGGTCTTCCAGCTTCAGGTAGGCCCAGACGGTGCCGAAGAGGCCGAACGGGACCGAGACGAGGAAGACGAGGCGCCAGTCGATCGGCGCCAGGACGCCGCCGATCACGAGGCCGAGGAAGGAGCCCGCGATCGCGGCGACGCCGTTGATGCCGAGTGCCAGGCCGCGCTGGTTCTCGGGGAAGGCGTCGGTCAGGATCGCGCTGGAGTTGGCGAAGAGCATGGCGCCGCCGACACCCTGGCCGATCCGCATGCCGATGATCCAGAGGGCGCCGGCCGAGCCGTCCAGCGGGGTGAGGAAGAGGAGGATCGAGAAGAGGGTGAAGACGGCGAAGCCGAGGTTGTAGGTGCGGACGCGGCCGAAGACGTCGCCGAGCCGGCCGAGGCTGACCACCAGCACCGCGGTGACGACGAGGAAGCCGAGGATGGTCCACAGCAGGTAGTTCGTGTTCTGCGGTTCGAGCGGGTCGATGCCGATGCCGCGGAAGATGTCGGGGAGGGCGATCAGCAGGATCGACGAGTTGATCGTCACCAGCAGCATCCCGACCGTGGTGTTGGTCAGGGCGATCCACTTGTAACCGGGGGATGGGGTCGGGGAGCTCGGCACCGGCTATCCGTTACCCGACCGGCGGGCGGCGTCACGCTCGGGTGGGGTCGCGTCGATGAAGACCTCGCTGACGTCGGGGACGACCTCGCGGAGCTTGGCGTCGATTTCGTCGGAGACTTCCTCGACCCGGTCGGCGTCGAGGCCGTCGGCGAGGTCGATCCGGGCACCGACCAGGAGGGCGTTGGGGCCGAGCGTGAGGGTGAGGAGCTCGCGGACCTCCTGCACCTCGGGGAATTCGAGCAGCGCCCGTTCGAGGGCGCGGCGCTCGTCCGGGCGGGCCGCCGCGCCGACCAGCATGTAGCGGGCGTCGCGCGCCATCCAGAAGGCGACGACGATCAGCAGGAGGCCGATCGCGATCGAGGCGGCCGGGTCCCAGAACTCGATCCCGGTGATCGCCTGCAGGCCGATGCCGACCGCCGCCAGGCCGATGCCGATCAGCGCCGCGGAGTCCTCGAAGAGCACCATCTTCACGTTCGGGTCGCGGCTGAGGCGGACGTAGTCGGTGTAGGAGAGGCCGGCGGCGCGGGCCTCGCGGTGGGTCTGGCGCAGCGCGCGCAGCCAGGAGAAGCCCTCGGCGAGGAGGGAGAGGGCGAGGACCGCGAAGGGGACGACGAACTCGGTCTCCGCGCGGGGCGGTTTGAGGATCTCGTAGATGCCCCAGCCGATCGCGAAGACCGAGCCGGCGAGGAAGGTGCCGACGGCGGCGACGAAGGTCCAGAGGAAGCGCTCGCGGCCGGCGCCGAAGGGGTGGGCCTCGTCGGGCGGGCGGTTGGCGAGGCTGATCGAGATCAGCAGGAAGGTCTGGTTGGCGGTGTCGGCGAGCGAGTGCGCCGCCTCGGCGAACATCGCCGCCGAGCCGCTGACGACGCCGGCGATGAGCTTGGCGATCGCGATCGTCACGTTGGAGGCGAGCGCGATGGCCGCGGTGCGGCGGCTCTCGGCGCTGCGCTCGGGGCGCAGGCTGCGAGCGCTCATCTGGGCCGCGGCGCGGGGCATGGTCCGTCAGTGCCCGCGGTGGGCGTTGACGACACCTGGCGGTAGGTCGGCCGCGCGCTCAGCCGGTCGGGCCGAAGCGCTCGGTGCGGATGCGGTCGGGTGAGTAGCCCGCGGCGAGGAGCATCTCGCTGATCGACTCGACGAAGCCGTTCGAACCGCACACGAAAGCGAGACCGGAGTCGAACGCCTCCGCGGCGACGAGCCCCGGGAAGATGCGGCCGAGCTGAACGCGGGCGATGCCTTCGATCGGCACGCCCTCGAGTTCGCGGGTGAGGGCGACGATCGCGTCGTCGCCGAGCTCATCCGCATAGAGGACTTCGCGGCGGGTGCGGGCCGAGTAGAGGAGGCGCATCGGCAGCTCTGGGGCGGTCCGGCGGCGGTGGCGCAGCATGCACATGAGGGGCACGACGCCGGAGCCGCCGCCGATCAGCAGCACCGGCTCCTCGCCGCGCCAGACGAAGTAGGAGGCGAAGGGGCCGCGGATCTCGACCTTGTCGCCCTCGACGAGAACGTCATGGAAGTAGGGCGAAACCTCGCCGCCTTCGAGACGGTCGACGGTCAGCTCGACGACGCCCTCGTCGAGCGGCGAGGAGGCGATCGAGTAGGAGCGCTCGGCCCGGTAGCCGTCGGGCGCGGTGAGGCGCACGTCGTAGTGCTGGCCCGGCAGGTGCGGCATCCACATCGGCGGCCGCAGGCGGAAGGTCTTCGTGCGCGGCGTCTCGACACGGATCTGCTCGACTTCGGCGATCTGCCAGCGGCCCGGGGCGCGCTGGGAGACCGCCGTCAATCCGTCCAATAGCGCTCCTCTTTCCACGGGTCGCCGTGGTTGTTGTAGCCGTTGGCCTCCCAGAAGCCCGGCTCGTCGTGGTCCATGATCCGCAGGCCGCGGACCCACTTGGCGCTCTTCCAGAAGTAGAGATGGGGGACGAGGAGGCGGGCGGGCCCGCCGTGTTCACGGGGGAGCGGGGCGCCCTCGTGCTCGGTGACGACCCAGGCGCGGCCGCCGGTCAGCTCCTCCAGCGGCAGATTCGTGGTGTAGCCGCCGAAGGAGTGCGCCATCGAGAAGGCGCCCTCGGGGCGGGCGGCTTCGAGCAGCACGTCGACCGAGACGCCGCGGAAGGTGGTGTCGAGCTTCGACCACTTCGTCACGCAATGGATGTCGCACGGCACGTCTTCGGCAGGAAGTTGCGCGAATTCGTCCCAGCTCCACTCGAGCTCGTCGCCGACCATGCCGTCGATGCGGAAGCTCCATTCGCTCGTCTCGATCCGCGGGGTCGGGCCGGCGGTGAGGACCGGGAAGCCGCGCTCCAGGTACTGGCCGGGCGGCAACCGGTCGGCGCCGGGACCGTGCGGTCTGCCGACGAACCCGCGCGAGACGAACGGGGGTTCTTCATTCGCCATGAGGCGAGCGTACCGCGCCGGCCCGGCTCAGACCAGGGCTTCGGCGGCGCGGAGATCCTCCGGCGTGTTGACGTTGAAGAAGGCGCGCGCGGGGTCACCGAACCGTGCCAGCTCCGTGTCGTCGAGGAGGCGTGGGGAGAGGGCCGCGACGGTGCGGCGCAGCGGCTCTTCGCGCTCGAGCGCTGCTTCGAGGCGGGGGAGGAGTGCGGGTGACCACCGTGCCATCAGTGGCTGTGGTTCGCCGGCCGGGGCGGGGACGAGGAGCGGCTCGGGCGCCTCGGCGAGCGCGCCGAGCAGCGCCGGCGGGGCGAACGGGAAGTCGCAGCCGAGGACGACGAGCGGCCGACCGGCATGGCGGAGCGCGACGACGATCCCGACGAGTGGGTGGGTCGGCTCGGCCGGCTCGGCGACCACCTCGACCTCGCCGCACGCGTGTGCGGTCGTCCTTTCCAACCCCTCCCCGCCCGCGGTCGTCCTTTCCCACCCATAGCGCCGGTTAGGTCGACCGCGATCGGTGGGGCGCCGGTTAGGTCGACCGCCCAGGTCGGTCGAGGGCTTGGCGACTACGAAGGCGGTGAGGCCGGCGGCCGCCAGGGCGGCGAGCGCGTAGCTGATCAGGGGCGATCCGGCGAGGTCCGCGGTCGGCTTGGCGCCGCCGAGGCGGCTGCCGCGCCCGCCGGCGAGCACGACTCCGATCGCCGTGGTCGGCGGGTTCGAGGCGGGTTCCGGGGCGGCGGTCGCGTCCACCGGGCGAGTGTCGCAGGGGCGAGTACGGCAGGGTGTGCGCATGGCGAAGGCGATCGAGATCGAGGCGGCGCGGCGCGAGGTGCTGGCGCGGACGCCGCTGATGCCGGTCGAGGAGGTCCGCCTCGACGCGGCGCTGGGCCGACGGCTCGCGGCCGACGCGGTCGCCGACGCGCCCTTCCAGCCGTTCGACAACTCGGCCATGGACGGCGTCGCGGTGCGCGCCGCCGACGTCGCCGGGGCGAGTGCCGAGTCGCCGGTGGCCCTGACGATCGTCGACGAGTCGCGCGCCGGGACCCCGGCGACGCGCGCGGTCGGCGAGCGCGAGGCGATCGCCATCTCGACCGGCGCGATGCTCCCGGCGGGCGCCGACGCGGTAGTCCGGGTCGAGGACACGGCGCGGGACGGCGATCGGGTCTCCGTCCGTGCCGGCGTCCCCGCCGGCGCCAATGTCCGCCGCGCTGGCGAGGACATCGCGGCCGGGGAGACGGTGCTGCGGGCCGGGGCGGAGCTGGGGTCGGCGGAGCTCGGGGCATTGGCGACGATCGGGCTCGATCCGGTGCCGACGCGCCGCCGCCCGCGGGTCGCCGTGGTGACGAGCGGCGACGAGCTGACCCCGCCCGGACGGCCGCTCGGGCCGGGCGGCATCCGGGACTCGAACTCGCGCACCGTGCCGGCGCTCGCGCGGCTCGCGGGGGCTGAGGTCGTCTCCGTCGACTGGACGCCGGACGAGCCGGAGGCGACGCGGGCCGCTCTCGCCCGGGCGCTCGAGGCCGACGTGGCGATCGTCTGCGGCGGCGTCTCGGTCGGTGAGCACGACCACGTCAAGGCGGCGCTGGCGGAGCTCGGCGCGGAGGAGGTCTTCTGGCGGGTGGCGCTGCGGCCGGGCGGGCCGACCTGGTTCGGCACGCGGGGCGCGACGCTCGCTTTCGGGCTGCCGGGGAACCCGGTGTCGGCGATGGTCACCTTCCTCACCTTCGTGCGGCCGGCGCTGATCGCGATGGCGGGCGGCGAACCGGCGACGCGGCGGACGACGGCGCGGCTCGGCGCCGAGTACGAGAAGCCGACCGACCGCGCCCACGCGGTCCGCTGCCGGCTGGAGCTGGACGAGCGCGGCTGGGTCGCCTGGCCGCTGCCGCGACAGGGGTCGCACGTCCTCACCTCGATGCTGGTCGCCGACGCGCTGGCGCTGGTCCCGACCGGGGTCGCGCGCGTGGCCGCCGGGGAGACGGTCGAGGTCGAGCTGCTCGACCGCCCATCTAACATGGGCCGATGACCGTCACGGTCCGACTCTTCGCGATCTTGCGCGAGCGCGCCGGGCGCGACTCGGTCGAGATCGAGCTGCCCGAGGGCGCCACCGTCGGCGACGCCTTCGAGCGGCTCGCCGCCGCGCCCGGCCTCGGCGAGCTGGTCGAGCGGCTGCCGCTGCGCATGGCGGTCAACCGCGAGTACGTCGGCGAGGCGGCGACGATCGGGCCCGGCGACGAGCTGGCGCTGATCCCGCCGATCTCCGGCGGCGCGTCCCGCATGCACGCCGCGGTGACGGAGGAGCCGCTCTCGGCGGAGCGGCTCTCGGCCTGGGTCGGGGACCCCGGCGCGGGGGCGATCGTCACCTTCCAGGGGGTGACGCGCGAGGTGGCGAGCCTCGACTACGAGGCCTACCGGGAGATGGCCGAGGAGCGGATGGCCTCGATCCTGGCGGAGTGCGTCGAGCGCCATGGGCTGCTCGCCGCCGCCGCCGAGCACCGGGTCGGCCGGGTGCCGCGCGGCGAGCCCGGGGTCGTCGTCGCGGTCGCCGCCGGGCACCGCGGAGAAGCGTTCGAGGGGGCCCGCGAGGCGATCGATCGGATCAAGGCCGAGGCGCCGATCTGGAAGCGCGAGCTGGACGAGTCCGGCGCGGGCACCTGGGTCCCCGGCGAGGCCGCCCCCGAGCGGGAGCCCGCGCGTTGACGGGCCGAAAAGCTCGCCATATCGTGGTTTTTCGGCCCGTCAACATGGAGGTGGTGGGGTGGCCCGTCAACTTGGGGGTGGTGGGGTGAGGGGGCTGACGCATCTCGGGGACGACGGGCGGGCGCGGATGGTCGACGTCGGGGCGAAGCCGACCAGCGAGCGGCGCGCCGTCGCCCGGGCGCGGCTGCGGATGGCCTCGGCTACCGCTCGGGCGGTGGAGCGCGGGGACGGTCCCAAGGGCGAGGTGCTGGGGGTCGCGCGGATCGCCGGGGTCCAGGCCGCCAAGCAGACGTCGACCCTGATCCCGCTCTGCCACCCGCTGCCGCTCTCGTTCGTCGACGTGGCCGCCACGGTGGACGTCGAGGCCGGGCTCGTCGAGCTCCTCGCCGAGGCGCGCACGGTCGGCCAGACCGGGGTCGAGATGGAGGCGATGACGGCCGCCTCGGTCGCCGCGCTCACCGTCTACGACATGGTCAAGGGGCTGGAGCGGGGGGTCGCGATCGAGTCGGTGGTGCTGGTGTCGAAGAGCGGCGGGCGCTCCGGCGAGTGGCGGCTCGAGGAGGCCGCCACCGACCCGGACAGGCGTTGATGCGGGCGGCGCTCCTCACCGTCTCCACCTCGAAGGCGCGCGGCGAGGGGGAGGACGAGAGCGGGATGCGGCTCGCCGAGCTCGTCGGCGAGCTGGGCCTGGAGGTCGCGGCGCGGGAGGTCGTGCCCGACGACCGCGAGACGGTCGAAGGCCGGCTGCGCCATTTCTCCGACGAGCTGGGAGTCGATCTCGTCCTCACCAGCGGCGGCACCGGCCTCACTCCTGACGATCTCACCCCTGAGGCGACCCGGGCGGTGCTCGAGCGCGAGGCGCCCGGGATCGCCGAGGCGATGCGCGCCGCATCGCGCCCGCACACCTCCAACTGGATGCTCTCGCGCGGTGTCGCCGGCACCCGCGGCCGGACGCTGATCGTCAACTTCCCCGGCAGCCCGCGCAGCATCGGCCAGTGCGGAGAGGCGCTCGCCGGCGCCCTCCTGCATGCCTTGGCGCTGCTGCGGGGCGAGCGCCCGGCGCACGGCGGCTGAAGGCCGGCCGCCGGTACCGGGTACTGTCCCCTCATGGCCCTCGAGGACGCCCACGGCAGGACGATCTCCGACCTGCGGGTCTCGGTCACCGACCGCTGCAACTTCCGCTGCCGCTACTGCATGCCCGCCGAGGGGATGCCGTGGATCCCGCGCGAGGAAATCCTCTCCTTCGAGGAGATCGAGCGGCTGGTGCGGCTGCTGGTCGACCTCGGGGTCAGGGACGTGCGGCTGACCGGCGGCGAGCCGCTGGTGCGGCGCGAGTTCCCGGCGCTGGTCGGGCGGCTGCGGGCGATCGAGCGGATCGAGGACCTCTCGCTGACCACCAACGGCTACCTGCTGGAGGCGCAGGCCGCCGACCTCGTCGCCGCCGGCATCGACCGCGTCAACGTCTCGATCGACAGCCTCGCCCGCGCCCGCTTCTTCGAGATCACCCGCCGCGACGCGCTCGACCGCGTGCTCGCCGGGCTCGACGCGATCGCCGCCTTCCCCGAGGTGAGCCCGGTGAAGGTCAACGCCGTGCCGATGCCAGACCTCGGCCGCGACGACGTCCTGCGCTTCTGCGACCTCGCCCGCGACCGCGGCTTCCAGGTCCGCTTCATCGAGTTCATGCCGCTGGACGGCGACCGCGCCTGGCGCGCCGACGAGGTGCTGACCGGCGCTGCGGTGCGCGCGATGGTCGAAGAGGTCCACCCGCTGGTGGAGCGCCCGCGCGAGCCGCACTCGACCGCCCGGGTCTACGGCTTCGCCGACGGGCGCGGCGAGATCGGCTTCGTCAACCCGGTGAGCGAACCCTTCTGCGCCGACTGCAACCGCCTGCGCCTCACCGCCGACGGGCGCCTGCGCACCTGCCTCTTCTCCCTGCACGAGACGGACCTGCGCGGGCCGATGCGGGCGGGGGCGAGCGACGAGGAGCTGGCGTCGATCGTGCGGGCCGCGGTCTGGCGGAAGGAGCTCAAGCACCGGATCGACGAGCCGGGCTTCCGGCCGCCGGCGCGGACGATGAGCGCGATCGGCGGCTGACCGTGGCCGAGATGTCGCGGGAGGAGTGGCTGCGGGCGTTCTGCGCCGAGATCGGGGTGGACGCGCCGACCGCGGAGGAGGAAGCGCAGCTGCTGGAGCTGGCCGCGATCGCCGCCCACGCCTCGGAGCGCCCGGCCGCGCCGCTCGCCTGCTGGGCGGCGGGCAGGACGGACCGCTCCCCCGACGAGCTGCGGGAGATCGCCCGCGGCATCAACCCCTGACCCGGGCGGTGCCGGTGTAGACGTTGGTGTGGCCGCGGCGGGTGAAGCCGGCAAGGGTCATGTTGCGGTCGGCGGCGAGGTCGATCGCGAGGCTCGAGGGGGCGCCGACGCCGACCAGGATCGGGGCGCCGGCTACCGCGGCCTTCTGGACGAGCTCGAAGGAGAGGCGGCCGCTCACGCAGAGGAGCTTGTCGACGAGGGGGACGAGGCCGTCGAGGAGGGCGCGTCCGACGACCTTGTCCATCGCGTTGTGGCGGCCGACGTCCTCGCGGGCGACGAGGAGCCGGCCGGTCAGGTCGAAGAGGCCGGTCGCGTGGACGCCGCCGGTCCGCTCGAAGGTCGGCTGCTCGAGGCGGTCGGGGAGGGCGGCGAGGAGGCCGCGTCCGACGATCGGGCCCGGACCGAGGGGGGCGCTCGCCACCGCGACCTCCTCCAGCGCCCCTTTGCCGCAGACCCCGCACGAGGACGTGGTGTAGAAGCGGCGCTCGCCGGGATCGCGGAGGAGCGGGCCCGCGACCTCGATCGTGTTGACGGCGAAATCATCGGTGAGGCCCGCGGCGCGGGGGCCGTCGATCAGGCCCTCGCCGAAGAGGAAACCGAGCGCCAGCTCCTCGTCATGGCCCGGCGTGCGCATGGTGACGCTGAGTGGCCGGCCGTCGACGCGGATCTCGAGCGGCTCCTCGATCGCCACCGCGTCGCGCACGCCGTCGCGCTCGACCTCGGTCCAGAGGGGGTGGGGGGTGCTCGGCGCGTCGTCGGCGAACGGGCGCGGCGGTTCGGCGGGCGTGCCCATGCTGCTCAGCGGACCGCGACGCGGCCGGGCTCGCCGTCGACGAGCGTGCCGATGCGGACCCCCTCCATCGCCGCCCCGGGAGGGACGGCGGCGAGGAGGCCGCCGGAGGTCATCGCGTCGCTGAGGAGGGCGCGGCGGGCGGGGTCGAGGTCGGGCGGGAAGTCGGTGAAGGCCTCCGCCTCGCGGGCGTTGCGGGCGCTGCCTCCGGCCTGCGCGGTGCCCGCCGCGGCGAGCTCCAGCGCCCCCGGCAGGGCCGGCACGGCGGCGGCATCGAGCTCCGCCGCCAGCCCGCCGGCCTCGCACATCTCGTGGAGGTGGCCGAGCAGGCCGAAGCCGGTCACGTCGGTGAGCGCGTGGGCGCCGGCGGCGCGCGCCGCGGCGGCGGCAGCGGCGTTCAGCGTCGTCATCGCCTCGACCGCCGCCGCGATCCAGGGCGCCGCGGCGACGCCGCGCTTGGCGCCGGTGGTGATGAGGCCGCCGCCGACCGGCTTGGTCAGCCAGAGCTCGTCACCGGGGCGTCCGCCCCCCGCGCCGAGCACCTCCTCGGGGTGGACGGTGCCGCTGACCGCCATGCCGTACTTGGGCTCCGGGTCGTCGATCGAGTGCCCGCCGCCGATCGCGACGCCGGCCGCGGCGGCGACCTCGGCGCCACCGGCGAGGATCTCGCGCAGAGCCTCCGGGCCGAGCGCCTCCAGCGAGAAGGCGACGACGTTCAGCGCCAGGACCGGCGTGCCGCCCATCGCGTACACGTCGGAGAGCGCATTGGTCGCCGCTATGCGCCCGAAGTCGCGCGGGTCGTCCACGATCGGCGTGAAGAAGTCGATCGTCTGCACCAGCGCGAGGTCGTCGGTGAGGCGGTAGACCGCCGCGTCGTCGGCGGGGTCGAGGCCGACCAGGAGTTTCGGGTCGGCGCTGGTCGGGAGCGCCGAGCGGACCGCGCTCAGGTCGGCCGCGCCGATCTTGCAGGCGCAGCCCGCGCCGTGCGAGAGCTCGGTAAGTCGCCGGCCTTCGGTTACCGTCATGGCACTGAGGGTAACCCGAGGCGACGCGATGGAAACCAAGACGAGCGAGGGTGGAGGACGCGACGCAGCCCTGCGGGGGTTGCCGGCGGTCGACCGTCTCGCGGCCGGAGTGTCAGGTGTGCCTCACCACCTCGCGGTGGCGGCGGCGCGGGAGGCTCTCGGCCGAGCCCGGGAGGCGATCCGGGGCGGGGCGCCGGCGCCGGACCCGGGGGAGCTCGCCGCCGCGGTGGCGGAGCGCGCGGCGGGCCTCGCGGCGCCCAGCCTGCGGCGGGTCGTCAACGCGACGGGCGTCGTCCTCCACACGAACCTCGGGCGGGCGCCGTTGCCCGCCGCCGCGGTCGAGCGTGTGGCCGCGGTCGCCGCCGGCTACAGCAACCTCGAGTACGACCTCGAGACCGGCCGGCGCGGCAGCCGCGCCGCGCACCTCGAGGACCTGTTGCGCGACCTCGGCGGCGCCGAGGCGGCGCTCGCCGTCAACAACAACGCGGCGGCGGTGATGCTGGCGCTCGCGGCGCTGGCCGGCGACGGCGAGGTGCTGGTGAGCCGCGGCCAGCTGGTCGAGATCGGCGGCTCCTTCCGCATCCCCGACATCCTTGCCCAGTCCGGGGCGACGCTGGTCGAGGTCGGGACGACGAATCGCACCCGGCTCGCCGACTACGAGGCGGCGATCACCGAGCGCACCACCGCGATCCTCCGCGTCCACCAGTCCAACTTCCGCATCGTCGGCTTCACCGCGGAACCGGACGCCGCGGCGCTCGCGGGCCTGGCGCGCGAGCGCGGGCTTGCGATGGTCGACGACCTTGGCTCCGGGGCGCTCGAGGAGGTGCTCGGCGAGCCGACCGTGCGCGCCGCGGTCGCCGCCCGCGCCGACGTCGTCTGCTGCTCCGGCGACAAGCTGCTCGGCGGGCCGCAGGCGGGGATCCTGCTGGGACGCGCCGAGGCGATCGAGCGGTGTCGGACCCATCCGCTGGCCCGGGCGCTGCGCCTCGACAAGATGCAGATCGCGGCGCTCGAAGCGACGCTGCGCGCGCACCGCGACGGGGGAGCGGGGGCGGTCCCGGCGGTGGCGATGATCGAGGCGCCGGAGGAGGAGCTGCGGGCGCGGGCGGAGCGGATGGTCGCGGCGATCCAGGCGGCGTCCGGGGAGGAGGCGACGGCAGGCGGCCGGCGCGCGGCCGGCGCGGTGGCCTCGCTCGACCGCGAGAGCGGGGCGCCCGGCGGCGGCTCCCTCGCCGACGTGGCGCTGGAGGGACCGGTCTGCGCGGTGGAGCCGGGGCCGATCGGCGCGGATGGACTGCTCGCGCGCCTGCGCGAGGCGGACCCGCCCGTCGTCGCCCGGATCGTCAGGGGTCGCGTGGTGCTCGACCCGCGGACGATGAGCGACGCCGACGCCGCCGCCGCCGCGGCTGCCGTCCGCGACGCGCTCGAGCGGCCGTGACCTCGGTGGCGACCGGTGCTGGGCCGTCGCTCACCGTCGGCACGGCGGGGCACATCGACCATGGCAAGACGGCGCTTGTGCGGGCGTTGACGGGGCGCGATACGGATCGACTTGCGGAGGAGCGGCGGCGGGGGATGTCGATCGAGCTCGGGTATGCGGAGCTTGTCCTGGGGGAGCGGCGGCTGAGCCTTGTGGACGTGCCGGGGCACGAGAGGTTCGTGCGGACGATGATCGCGGGGGCCAGTGGGATCGACCTTTTTCTCCTGGTCGTGGCCGCCGACGACGGGGTGATGCCGCAGACGCGGGAGCACCTCGCGGTCTTGGTCGCGCTCGGCGTGGAGTCCGGTGTGGTGGCGCTGACCAAGGTCGATCTGGTCGACGACGAGACGCGCGATCGGGTGGCGGCCGAGGTCGCCGACCTGCTGCCCGAGGTCCCGATCGTCCCGGTGAGCGCGCGGACCGGGCTGGGGCTGGCGGAGCTGCGAGACCGGCTGGCCACGCTCGCCGTCCAGGGTGGTCCGGCCGAGGGCGAGGACGAGCCGGTGCTTCACGTGGATCGGGTGTTCACCGTCGCCGGGCACGGGACCGTGGTCACGGGGACGCTTTGGTCGGGGACGTTCCGGCGCGGGGACCGGGTCGTCCTCCTTCCCGGCGGGAAGGAGGCGCGGATCCGGTCGATCGAGAGCCACGACCGCTCGTTCGAGGTCGTCGGGCCGCGGCGGCGGGTGGCACTGAACCTGGCCGGGTTGCGGCGGGAGGAGGTGGAGCGGGGAGACGTCGTGACCGTCGCCGGAGCGGCACTCGCGCCTACCTATCGGCTCGACGTCTCACTGGGGGACGGGGGCGAGGCGGTGCTCGGCGAGCGGCGAGTCCAGGTCCATCACGGCACCCGCGAGGCGCCCGCGCGCGTGGTCGACCTCGGCGATGGCGCCGCGCAGCTGCGGCTGGAGCAGCCGCTGCTGGCGCGGCGCGGCGATCGCCTGGTGATCCGCCGCATCGCGCCGCCCGACACGCTGGGCGGTGCGGTGGTGGTCGACCCGGCGCCGCGGCGGCATTCGGACCGATCGGGAATGTCCGTGTGGAGTTCTGGGTGCTCAGCACCCAGAAGTCGACGCGCGTCGGCGGCCGCCGCCGTCGGAAAGGGATCCGTGGTCGAGCCCGGGGCGCTGGCGCAGCGGCTCCTCGTGGAGCTCGAGGCGGACCGGGAGCGGCCGCGGACGCCGGCGAAGCTCGCCGAGGAGCTCGAGGAGCCGCGGCGGGAGGTGGAGCGGGCCGTCGGCGAGCTTGTCGACGCCGGGGCGGCGGTGCGGTTCAAGGCCGACGTCGTCTATCCGACCGGGGAAGCGGAGCGGCTTGGCGAGGCGGTGGCGGGGCTGGTCGCGCGGGAGGGGTCGACGAGCATCGGCGAGGTCCGCGACGCGCTCGGGCTCAGCCGGAAGTACGCGCAGGCGCTGCTCGAGCATCTCGACGGCGAGCGCGTCCTGCGCCGCGACGGCGACCGGCACTACCCGCGGGGCGGGGCGGCATAAGCTGGAGGCGCCCGGGGCGGCAGGGGTCTGGTGGCCCATCTGGTCTTCAAAACCAGCAGGGCGGTGCAGCCCACCGCTTGGAAGGTTCGATTCCTTCGCCGCCTCGTCGCCGCCCGGAGCGGGACGGGCGGTGCGGGTGGGGCACGGGAGAGCGGCGGCGGGAGGAGATCAGGCGCCGGCGCGGCCCTCGGCGGCCATGCGCTCGCGCTGGAGGTCGATCGTCTGGCCGGGGTCCCTGGCGGAGGCGAAGCCGGCTTTGAAGACCGACCAGCGCTTGCAGGCGGCGCCGGCGAGCAGCATCGCTCCGCCGGCGGCGGAGAGCGCGCGGCGCCGTCGGGCGGCGACCGGGGAGGCGGAGGAGCGCCTGGCGCCGAGGAATCGGCGTGGCGGCTCGGCGTCCCTCTGGCGCCGCGCGCCGGCGATCAGGGCCAGGGCGCCGACGGCGCTCAGGGCGCGCGCGGCTCTGTCGACCTTCCCGGCCGTGCCCTCCTCGTAGGCTTTCGCCAGTGGGCCGAGGCGCTTGTGCATGATCTGGGACGCGGCTTCCTCGACCACGACGGCGGCGATGCCGAGGGCCCGGGCAGGCTCGGCTTCGTCGGCGGGGACGGTGAGCAGGGCGGCGCCGGAGGCGCTCGCGGCGGCGCCGGCGGCAAAGACGAAGGGCATCTCCAGTCGCGCCTCCGACCAGGCCGGGATCGCGCTGTTGGTGATCAGGGCGGCGGTGTAGGTGGCGAGCGGGGCGCCGACGACGGCGGCGCCGAGCTCGGGCAGGCCGCCGCGGCGGCGCGGCATCAGTACGTTCAGGCCCGCGGCCAGGCTGGTCGCGCCGCCGTTCGCCGCCAGGAGCCAGGCGCCGAGGCTCATCGGCGAGGTGACCTTCACCATCCGCAGCATGTAAAGGAAGCGTCCGGGCCGGCCGAGGTCGCTGATCAGCAGTGCCGGGCTGACCGTGACGCCGACGAAGGCGCCGCCCCAGGCGCGGCGCGCCAGCACCGGGCGCCCGGCGAAGCTCGCCGCCGCCGCCAGGCAGGCGCTCGCCCCGGCCAGGCCGCCGAAGAAGAAGTAGAAGGGGACCTCCGGCTTCCACACCGGGTGCTTGACGATCGGCAGGCCGTAGTAGGAGGTCGGTCGCTCGCGTGGGACCATCGAGCGTTCGCCCTTGCCGCCCGCGCGGCGCCGCTGCGGGCTGCCGCGATCGCCGTGGACGTAGGTGTCGTGGCTCATCGCCGCCCTCCGCCGAGGAAGCTCGCCGCTACGCCCCCGGCCAGGACCGCCGCCGCGCCGAGCGCCGCCGCCCATACTTCGGGCGAGTGCCGCGTCGGCACCACCGGATCGGGCGGCAGCCGGTAGGTCTCGGGCTCGTCCAGCAGCAGGAAGAACGCACCGAAGCCGCCGACCCGGTCGTCCTCGGAGTCGCCGTAGAGGCGCGCCTCGCCGCGCCCCCGCTCGTGCAGCCGCTCCACCCGCCGCGCCGCCCGCTCGCGCAGCTCGTCGAGGTCGCCGAACTGGATCGAGTCGGTCGGGCACGCCTGTGCGCACGCCGGTTCCATGTCGTCCTTCAGGCGGTCGTAGCACATGGTGCACTTCCACACCCGGCCGTCGCCCTGGCGCTGGTCGATCACCCCGAACGGGCAGGACACCACGCAGTAGCCGCACCCGTTGCAGATGTCCTCCTGGACGACGACGGTGCCGAACTCGGTGCGGAAGAGCGCCCCGGTCGGGCAGGCGTCGAGGCACCCGGCCTCGGTGCAGTGCTTGCAGACGTCGGAGCTCATCAGCCAACGGAAGCCGTCACCGTCCTCGTGGCGGTCGAGGCCGGCCTCGACGAGGTTCTGCCGCGCCGCCTCCTCGACGAAGGACTCCGGCGCCGATCCCTCCACGCCCACCGACACCTTCTGCTCGATGAAGGCGACGTGGCGCCAGCGGTTCGCCCCGAGTTCGCCGCTGTTGTCATAGGAGTTGCCGGTCAGCCCCTGCGGGTCCGGCGGCACCTTGTTCCACTCCTTGCAGGCGACCTCGCAGGCCTTGCAGCCGATGCACACCGAGGTGTCGGTGAAGAAGCCTTTGCGGGGCTGGGCCTCGGTGCCGTAGGTCTCCGCCGAGGGCGTGGCGACGACGCGCGCGCTCATCGCCCTTCCCCCGCTTCCCTGCGCACGCGCTCGACGAACACCGGCAGCTCCGGACCCCGCGGCCGCCGCCCCGGCCGGATGTCGCAGGTGGCCGCCTTCACCTCCTGGATGTGGACGTTCGGGTCGAGCGCGAACGGGAAGAGGTCGTTCGCCGAGTCACCGGTGGTGATGCCTTTGCTGCCCCAGTGGTATGGCAGACCGACCTGGTGGACGACCCGCCCGTCGACTCGCAGCGGTTTCATCCGGTCGGTCACGATCACCCGCGCCTCGATCGCCGTCCGCGCGCTGAGGATCGTCGCCCAGCCGCCGTGCTCGAGCCCGCGCTCGCGTGCCAGCTCCGGGCCCACCTCGCAGAAGAACTCCGGCTGCAGCTCGGCGAGGAACGGCAGCGTGCGGCTCATCCCGCCGGCGGTGTGGTGCTCGGTCAGGCGGTGGGTGGTGACGACGTACGGGTAGGCGTCCGACCCCGGTTCGCTGCCGCTCGGGTTGAACGGGTTGTCGCGACGGTGGTAGTGCTCGCGCAACGGGTTGGCGCGCTGTCCGTAGAGCGCGTTGTCGAACGGTGACTCGTGCGGCTCGTAGTGGGTGGGGAAGGGTCCGTCGACGATTCCGTTCGGCGCGAACAGCCAGGCCCGACCGTCGCCCTGCATGACGAACGGCTCGTCCCCGCGCAGCGCCTGCTGGGCTTTGGCGTCTGCGGGCGGGACGAAGTCGGGCGGCTTGTCCAGGGTGAAGTCGGGGACGTCCTCGCCCGTCCATTCCTCTGCCTCGGCGTCCCACCAGATGTATCTCTTGCGCTCCGACCACGGCTTCCCCTCGGGGTCGGCGGACGCGCGGTTGTAGATGATGCGGCGGTTCATCGGCCAGGCCCACGCCCATTCCGGCGCGACCCAGGTCTGCTCGGTCCGCGGCTTGCGCCGCGCGGTCTGGTTCACCCGCCCGCCATAACAGCCGGCGTAGATCCAGCACCCGCAGGTGGTCGAGCCGTCGTCGCGCAGTGGCAGGTAGTCGGACAGCGGCTCGTTCTCGGCGTCGAAGCCGCCGATCTCCGCCAGCACCGCTTCCGCGTCGGGCTCCTCGGTCGGCCCGATCGTCGGATAGTCCCAGGTGAGGTCGAGGATCGGCCGGTCGCGCTCGCGCTCCGAAGCGGCGAGCCTCTCGCGCACCCGGCGCCCGAGGTGGTACATGAACCACAGCTCCGAGCGGCAGTCACCCTCCGGCTCCACCGCTTTGAAGTGCCACTGCAGGAGGCGCTGGGTGTTGGTGAAGCTGCCGTCCTTCTCGGTGTGGGCGGCGGCGGGCATCAGGAACACCTCGGTGCCGATGTCCTCGGTGACGAGCTCCCCGGTCTCGATCTCCGGTCCGTCGAGCCAGAAGCTCGACGTCTCCACCTCGCAGAAGTCACGCACCACCAACCATTTGAGCTTCGCCAGCGCCAGCCGCTGCAGCTTCGAGTTGGCCGAGCCGACCGCCGGGTTCTCCCCCATCACGAAATAGCCCTCGAGCTTGTTGTCCTCCATCTCGGTGACGGTCTTGTAGTGGGAGTGGTCTGCGTCGATCCGCGGCAGGTAGTCGAAGCAGAAGTCGTTCTCGAACTGTGCGGCCGGGCCCCACCAGGCCTTCAGCAAGCTGACGATGTAGGAGCGGGTGTTGCCCCAGAAGCCGGCCGGCGGCGTGTTGCGGTCGACGTAGAGGTCGAGCGTCGTCTTCTCGTGCGCGTGCGGCATCGGCAGGTAGCCGGGGAGGATGTTGTAGAGGGTCGGGATGTCGGTCGACCCCTGGATCGAGGCGTGGCCGCGCAGCGCCATGATCCCGCCGCCGGGGCGGCCGACGTTGCCGAGCAGGAGCTGGACTATCGCCGCGGTGCGGATGTACTGGACGCCTACCGTGTGCTGGGTCCAGCCGACCGCGTAGCAGAAGGCGCTGGTGCGCTCGCGCCCGGAGTTCTCGCAGAGCGCCTCGGCGACCTCCAGGAACTGCTCCTTCGGCACACCGCAGATCCGCTCCACCATCTCCGGCGTGTAGCGGGCGTAGTGCTTTTTCAGGAGCTGGAAGACGCACCGGGGGTCCTGCAGCGTCTCGTCCTCGCGCGGCGGCTCGCCGCGCTCCAGTTCGCCGCCGTGGGCGCCGTGCGCCTGCTCGCCTTCGGCCTCGCCGTACTCGCGCTGGCCCGCCGAGGAGCCGACCTCCATGCCCTTGTACTGCCAGGAGTCACGTTCGTACCTGTGCTTCTCTGGGTCGAGCCCGCTGAAGATCCCGTCGAGATCCTCGGTGTCGCGGAAGTCGTCGCTGATGATGGTGCGGGCATTGGTGTAGGCCTGCACGTACTCGCGGAACTCGCGTTCGTTCTCGAGGATGTAGTTGATCACGCCGCCGAGGAAGGCGATGTCGGCGCCGGCGCGGATCGGCACGTGCAGGTCGGCGAGTGCGCTGGTGCGGGTGAAGCGCGGGTCGATGTGGATGACCTTGGCGCCGCGTTCGCGCGCCTCGACCACCCACTGGAAGCCGACCGGGTGGGCTTCGGCCATGTTCGACCCCATGATCACGATGCAGTCGGCGTTCGCCAGATCCTGCTGGAAGTTCGTCGCGCCACCCCTACCGAACGAGGTCCCCAGACCGGGGACCGTGGAGGAGTGTCATATGCGGGCCTGATTCTCGATCTGCACCGCGCCCATCGCGGTGAAGAGCTTCTTGATCAGGTAGTTCTCCTCGTTGTCCAGGGTGGCGCCGCCGAGGTGGGCGAAGCCGAGCGTCCGCCGCAGCCGTTCTTTCCCGCGCATCTCCTGCCAGCCGGCGTCGCGGGCGTCGAGGACGCGGTCGGCGATCATGTCCATCGCCGTCTCGAGGTCGAGCTCCTCCCATTCGGTCCCGTGCGGGCGCCGGTATCTGACCTTCTTCAGCCGGGTCGCGCTGTTGACCAGCTGCTCGGAGGCGCTGCCCTTGGGGCAGAGGCGTCCGCGGGAGATCGGACTGTCCGGGTCGCCCTCGATCTGGGTGACCTTGCCGTCCTTGGTCCACACCCGCTGGGCGCAGCCGACGGCACAGTAGGGGCACACCGACCTGACCATCTTGTCGGCTTCGGCGGTGCGGGGACGGAGGTGCTCGGAGCGGTCCGATCGGGCTGCCTTGCCGCGACCCGTGGGGTCGTCGCGCAGCTGGCGAAGCAGGGGCGGGAGCCGCATGGGGGCCTGGTACCCCTCGGCCGGGTTTCGAACACTTCGAGGGCGCCGCGAGGAGGGCTCGGATCTACGTGGGGGCGCGGCGGACCCGGGGGTGGTGTCGCGGCGGACCATCGCCCTCTGCCGCTGCGGGAAATCGCGCACGCGTCCGTTATGCGACGGGACCCACAAGCTGAGATGGGGTCCGAATCTCGGCGCCGAGCGCCTTGGCCGAGTCGACGACCTCCTTGCGAAAGCCCTCGTCGGTCGCCAGCAGGACGCCCGCCGCGGCGGCGGCGACGCCGATCAGGCCGAGGACGATGCGGCGTCCGGGCTGCGGCGGCGGGGTCACGTCGTCTCCTGCCGCTTCGGCTCGTCGCGGGGCTCGAGCTGGATCTCGCGGGCGGCGCGCGGGCGGCCTTCGGCGATCTCGAGGCTGCGCTCGCGCTCGGCGTTCAGCTCGTGGCCGAAGAGGATCGCCAGGTTCGAGATCCAGAACCAGACCAGCAGGGCGACGAGGCCGGCGAGGGTGCCGTAGGTCTTGTCGTAGGAGCCGAAGTTGGCGACGTAGAGGCCGAACAGGGCGGAGGCGACGATCCAGGCGAGGAACGCGACGAGGCTGCCGACCGTCACCCATCTGAAGCCGCGCAGCTTCACGTTCGGCGAGGCGTAGTAGAGGATCGCCAGGATCAGCAGGAAGACGAGCGCCATGACCGGCCACTTGGCGATGTCCCAGATGTCGACCGCGGTCGGGCCGATGCCGAGCGGGCGGGCGATGGCTTCGACGATCGGGCCGGTGAGGACGAGCGCGACGGCGAGCAGGGTGACGAGGACGATCATCACGAAGGTCACCACGAGCTGCAGCGGGCGGAGCTTCCAGAACGGGCGGCCCTCGGGGGTCTCGTAGATGACGTTGGACGCGCGCATGAAGGCGCCGGTGTAGGCGGAGGCCGACCAGAGCGCGGCGAGGATCCCGAAGACCAGCGCGAAGCCGGCCGTGCTGCGGCTTTCGGTGATCGATTCGATCGGGCCCTTGAAGGTTTCCGCTGCTGATTCGGGGCCGATTTCGCCGATGATCTGCGTCAGGCTGCGGGTGGTCGAGGTGGGGTCGCCGAAGATGCCGATCAGCGAGACCATCGCGATCAGCGCGGGGAAGAACGAGAGCAGGCTGTAGTAGGTGAGCGCGGCGGCCCAGTCGGTCAGGTTGTCCTCCTGGAACTCCTTCGCGGTGCGCTTCAGCGTCGGCCACCAGCCGGTGCCCGGGTCGGTCCCGTGCGGCGCGTAGTCGGCGCGCGGGCCGGCCTCGCGGCCGCGGAACTCCGCGTCCGTGTCGCTCGGGTCGGGACGATCGGTCATCCCGCACCGGTACCCGGGCCGGCGCCCGGGTCACTTCCGCCCCCGATCGGTGCCCGGCCGACCGCCGCGATAACCGGGTTGGCGGGGCCCGTCCGGGGTACCTCGACCATCCCCAGGAGGTGGAGAGATGAGACAGCTGGCCGGGTGCCGGCGTTGTGGGCACGTCGAGATGACGGAGGGAAAGCCGGCCGCGGGAGACGTCGTCGGTGTCTGCCCGCGCTGCGGCGACCCCCTGCGCGCGATCGGCCTGCTCGGCGCCCGCCTCCTGGCCCAGGTGCGCCGCTACCCCTCCGAGGATCTCGGCGCCGACGCCGCCGGGCGGCGCCCGCCGCAGCAACGGCGGCAGCGCTGAGGACCGTCTGCACCCGACCGGCCCGACGCCGATGAACTGCAGACGGTCAGAAGGGGAAGAGGCGGCGGGTGCGCTCGCGGCGGAGGGCCGCGGTGGCGGCGTTGCCGCCGGCGCCGCCGTGGAGGCCGCCGCCGGGATGGGCGGAGGCGGAGGCGAGGTAGAGGCCGTCGACCGGGGTCGCGGGGCGGCCGGTGCCGGGGTAGGGGCGGAAGATCGCCTGCTGGTGGAGCTGGGCGGTGCCGCCGTTGAGGGCACCGCCGACGAGGTTGCGGTTCTCGCGTTCGAGGTCGAGGGGGGACTGGAGGTGGCGCCTGCGGATCAGCTTGCGGAAGCCGGGGGCGAGGCGCTCGACCTCGGTCTCCATGCGGTCGGCGAAGGCGGCGACCTGGGCGGGGTCGCTCCAGTCGCCGGCCAACTGGGCGCCGCCCGCGTCCTGGAGCGGTTCCTGCGGCATGTGGGTGTAGGCCCAGGCGGTCTCGGTGCCCGCCGGCGAGCGGGTCGGGTCGACCATCGAGTACTGGCCGAGGACGAGGAAGGGGCGGTCCGGGATTTCGCGTTCGGCGAGCTGGACGCTGGCGCGGGTGAGGCCGGGGATGCCTTCGGCGACGTGGACGGTCGAGGCGCGGCGGGCGGCATCGGCGCTCCACGGGATCGGCCCCTCCAGCGACCAGTTGACCTTGAAGGTCGAGTTGTCGTACTGGTAGTGGCGGAGACCCTCGCGGACGCGCGCGGGAACGGCGTCGGCGGGCAGCATGTCGCGGAAGAGGGCCGGCGCGCCGCAGTCGGCGAGGATCGCGCGGCGGGCCTCGAAGCGGCGCCCGTCGGCGGCGAGCGCGGCGCGGGCGCGGCCGCCGACGACCTCGACCCGCTCGATCGGCGTGCTCGTGTGCAGCTCGCCGCCGCGCGCGCGCAGGCGGGCGACCATCGCCGCGGTGATCCGCCCGGCGCCCCCTTCGGCCACCGGGTAGCCGTGGCGCTGGCCGAGTCCGCAGAGGAGCCAGCCGTAGAGCCCGCCGCCGGCGCTGTCGGGGGTGAGGTCGGCGTGGAGGGCGTTGCCGGCGATCAGCCAGGGGCCGCCGTCGCCGCGGAAGCGCTCCTCCGCCATGCGGCGGGCGGGGGTCACCGCGAAGCGCAGGAGCTCGGCGAGCCCGGCGACGCCGAGCCGGCGCAGCAGCGCGAGGCCGGGGCGGATCGGCGGCAGCGGCGTGAGGGCGCCGGCGAGGACCGCCGGGCCGGCGCGCCGGAAGAGGTCGTAGAGGTCGCGCCAGGCCTCGCCGTCGCCGGAGGCGAAGGAGTCGAGCGAGGCGCAGGTCTCCTCGAGGTCGAGTGAGAGCAGCGCGCAGCGGCCGTCCGGGTGGGGGTGGGCGAGGACCCCCTGGGCGCGGCGCCACTTCAGGCCCCAGGACTCGAGCTCGAGCGCGGCGATGTAGTGGGAGGAGGGCATGAGCGGATAGAAGGCGCTGTAGAGGTCGTGGACGAAGCCCGGCTCGGTGACCTCGCCGCTGCGCACCGCCCCGCCCGGCTCCGGCTGCTCCTCGCAGACGACGACGTCCCAGCCCGCGTCGGCGAGCAGGTTCGCGGCGACCAGCCCGTTCGGCCCGGCGCCGATGACGACCGCGTCGGCGGTGGTCATCGGCCGAGCCGGCGTTCGAGGGCGTCGCGGGCCTCGATGGCGCGGACGAGGAGGCCGCGGCGGCCGCCGAACCCGCCGTCGACCGAGCCCGCGCCGCGGCCGGTGTAGAGCGCGCCCGCCTCGGCGAGTTTTTCCTCCCCCGTCTGGGCGAGCCGGGCGAGCGCGATCAAGGCCGCCGTGGCCGGCCCGCGGAGCAGCGAGTAGAGGTGCACCTGGAGCGCGGCGGAGGCGCCGACCGTCGTTTCCTCGCGCGGGCGCCGCACGACCGAGACGACCGCCGCCGCGACCGCCTCCGCCGAATAGCGGTCGGGCGGGACCGGCGGCAGCAGGCCGGTCTGGCTCTCGAGGTGGTCCCAGAGCGGCGTGTCGACGGCGCCGGGGTTGACCAGGGACACGGTCGTCGGCGAGCCGGCCTCGCGCAGCTCGACCCGCAGCGAGTCGAGCAGCCCGACCAGCCCGTGCTTGCCCGCCGCATAGGCGGCGAGGTCGGGGACGGGGAGGTGCGCGGCGGTCGAGCCGAGCGCGACGATCGCGCCGCACGCGGCCTCGAGGTGGGGGAGCGCGGCGCGGATGCAGTTCGCGGTGCCGGTGAGGACGGTGGCGAGCGTCGCCTCGAAGTCCTCGGGGCGGGTGTCGACGAACGGCCCGTAGGCGGCGCCGACGGCGGCGGTGACGAGGACGTCGAGTCCGCCGAGCGCCTCGACGGCGCGCGCGACCGCCGTCTCGACCGCCCCCCGGTCGCGGACGTCGGCGGCGACGGTGTGCGCCGCCACTCCCGCGGACGCCTCCACCCTCTGCTTCGCAAGCGCGAGGCCTTCCTCGTCGCGGGCGAGAAGGACGACGCGGGCGCCCGCCGCCGCCAGGCGCTCGGCCACGGCGAGGCCGATGCCGCTGCTCCCGCCGGTGATCAGCACGCGCCGGCCGGCGACCTCGCGTCGCGCCCGCGGGGCGCCGATCGGCCGCTCCTCCACCAACCGCTTCAGCCGCGCCAGCGCCTCGGCGTTCCGCAGCCGCAGCAACGTGTCGGCGATCCGGTTCGACCCGACGAGCGCCGAGAGCCGGTCGCCAGGCGTCTCCTCCATGCACACCACCGCCCCGCCTGCCAGCTCGCGCACGCTCAGCACGATCGTCGCCGTGCCGAGCGGCCGCGCCTTACCCTTCAGCACGAGCCGCCGCGGCGGCTCGATCGCGAGGACCTCGGTGTAGTCGGTGGTGGCCAGGCGTCCCAGGCCGACGCGGTGGCGGAAGCGGGTGCCGGGGGCGGGGAAGCCGGGGTCCACTTCGACCACGTGCGAGGCGCCGACCACCCAGTCCGGATAGCGCTCGGCGTCGCCGAGCACGGCGAAGACCTGCTCGGGCGTGGCGTCGATGTGGACGCGGTTGGTCGCGATGGGACTGATTACCCGCTTCGACCGTGGGTACGCACTGGCGGCGGCCGACCAGTACGCCCCGCCCGAGGAACGCCCGCCGCTGCTCTCCTACGCGTCGCGATGGCGGTCTCTTCCCCCCGCGCCTGACCCGCTTCGTCGCCTCCGTCTTCGCTGCGCCGGCCCTGTCCGACTTCTTCCAGATCGCCTACAAAGCCGCCGAGGAGAAGGGCTTGGGCTGAGCGGCCGGGAGAAGAGCAACTTTCCCCGTACATCTGCGTTTGCTCACAAAACAGACACAGATGCCTAATCCCCTGCCGCTCCCGGCCTGGGGAGCGGGGAGGATCGATGGCGAAGTATGTGGCGGCCCGCGGGGCCGCGATGGTGGCCCGCGGGGCCGTTGTGATGCTGGTGGTGGCGGTGGCGTTCCTGGCTGGACGCCTGGCGCGGGCGAACGCGCAGGCGGGCGGGCTCTCGACGGCGCCGCGGGTGGAGATCGGCTCGGGCCCGGCGATCCGGGACTCGGCCCTGGTCGGCGAACGGGCGATCGCGCCGCTCGACGCGCCGCCCGTGGTGCGCCGGGTGATCGCGGCGGCGAACCGGATCCGCACCCGCCCCTATATATGGGGCGGCGGCCACGGCGGCTGGCGGTCGCGGGGCTACGACTGCTCCGGCTCGGTCAGCTACGCGCTGCACGGCGGCGGCCTGCTCGACACGCCGCTCGTCTCCGGCTCCTTCGAGCGCTGGGGCGCCCCCGGGCCCGGCCGCTGGATCACGATCTACGCCAACGCGACCCACGTCTACGCGGTCATCGCCGGGCTCCGCTGGGACACGGTCGGCGACCTGCGCGGCACCGGGCCGCGCTGGCACGCCGAGCCGCCGTACCCGCGGGGCTTCGTGGTGCGCCATCCCGTCGGCTACTGACCGACCACCTGCCTCAGCGCCCTTTCGAAGCGCGGCGCCAGGGTGCGCGAGAAGTCGGCGGTGATGTGCGCGTCGTCGCGGTAGACGAGGATGCCGCCGATCACCGCGCGGCAGGTGCCGTGCCGGCAGATCGCCGAGTCGAGGTCGATCAGCCGCGCCCCCGGCACCTGCTTGACCGCCCGAACTTCGAATTCGCGGTCCGGCCGGTGCGGCTGCGGGAAGTCGCAGGAGCTCGGGTCGCCGGGGTCGGCGGCGACGCATTGGGCGACGTCGTAGGGCGCTTCCGGCGTGTCCTCGAGGACCACGACCTGGTCGCCGGCCGCGCGGATCCTCCGCAGCGTCGCCACGTAGCCGTGCTGGAGCGCCCGGGCGTTCGCGGCGCCGCGAAGTTCGCGGCCGCCCGAGCCGAGCGCGGTCGTCTTGGTCTCGCCCGCGACGATCACGGTGGTCGGGCCGCCCTGGGATTCGAGCTCCTTCAGCATCCGCGCCCGCCATTCGTCGCAGGTCGAGTAGGGGCCGCCCGCGTCGCTCCTGATCGTCGTCTCGGCGGGAGTGCATTCGCGCTTCGTCCAGACGACCAGCCGCCAGCCGTTGCGCTTGGCGACGACCTGCAGGGCGGGGAAGCTCATCAGCGCGTGCGAGTCGCCGAAGAGGACGACGGTGTCCTTGCCGATCGGGTCGCCGTAGACGCAGCCGTGCGTCACCGTGCCCTTCACGCCGATCATGCAGCCCTGGTGGAGCGGGCTCGGCAGGTCCTGGGACGCCTGGCCCGGCGCCGGGCGCAGGGCCGGCGGCGGCGACTGCATCGACGCCACCAGCGCGGCGTGGCCCGACGCGGCGCGGGCCGCCGCCTCCTCCACGTGCGTGTGGGCGCTGACGGCGCTCGCCACCGCGGTCATCATGACCACCGGGAGCACCCAGCTCGTGAGCCGTCGGGCGCCGGGATCACCACGGGCGCGCCGCGAGCCTGGTCTTTTCGGTCGCATCGCTTCCTCCTTCGATTGCCTGCTTGAGTCGCGGTTCCATCCAGAAGGTCAGAGTTCGGGCGAAGTCGGCGGTGAGGTGGGCGTTGTCGCGGTAGACGGCGACGTTGCCGATCACCGCGCGGCAGCGGCCGCCGGGGCAGATCTCCGGGGCGATCGGGATCGCCGCCGCGCCGGTCCGCCGCGCCGCCCGCAGGTCGAAGCCGTGCCGCCACTGGTGCGACTCGGGGAACGAGCAGGCGTCGAGGTCGTGCGTGTTTTCAGACACGCACGAGGGCATGTCCCGTGGCGCTTTCGGCGTGTCGCCGATGACCACGACCTTGAGGCCCGCGCGCTGGAGGCGGCGGATCGTCCGTTCGTAGCCGGCCTGCATCAGCGCCGCGCCCGCGTGGCCGTCGACCGGCCTGCCGTCGGGGCCGACGGGTCGCTCCGCGGTGTCGCCGCTGATCACCACCGCGAAGGCGCCCGGCGTCGCTTCGATCCGCCGCAGCGCGTTGCGTCGCCAGACGTCGCACTGGGTGTATTCGCCGCCTTCGCCGAGGATCGGCTGCTCGCCCGGGGTGCATTCGCGCTTGGTCAGGACGGCGAGGCGCCAATCGTTGCGCCTGGCGATCTGTTGCAGCTCGGGGAAGTGCTGCATGGCGTGGGAGTCGCCGAAGAGGACGAGGGCGCGGGGCGCGCCCCGATCGCCGTAGCCGCAGGGCCCCGACCTCGTCCCGTCGACGCCGAGCAGGCAGCCCGCCCCGACCGGCGCGGGCAGGTTCTGGGCCGTCCGCAGCGGGCTGGGGCGGAGCGCGGTGGCGACCTCCTCGGGGCGCGTTTCGGCGCTCAGCTCCAGCGCGCCGGGCGCTTCGGTCTGGCTCAGCGTGCGCCAGTGCGGCTCGGTGTGGCCGAGGATCACGCCCGCGAAGACGGCGGTCGCCATGCAGCAGCAGCCGACCGCGAGGCCTTTGACCGGTACCCGGGTGAGCGCGCGCCAGTGGCGCACCGGGTCCTCGACCAGGCGGTGGGTGACGATCGTCGGGACTAGCGCGACGAGGACGGCGGCGACGCCCGCGAGCGGCGTGAGCGGGCCGAAGAGCAGCACCGCGAAGACGAGTGCCGGCCAGTGCCAGAGGTACCAGGCGTAGGAGATGCGGCCGACGTAACGGACCGGTGGCAGCGAGAGGGGCGCGGCGGCCGAGGCCCGGGTCCGCGCCGCCGCCGAGGCGCCCGCCACGATCACCGCTGCCGCGCCGAGGGTCGGCAGCAGCGCCACCGGGCCGGGGAACGGCATGTTTTCGGTGTATTCGAGGCAGGCGTAGGCGATCGCGCCGAGCCCGACCCAGCCGAGCGCTTGGGCGAGCGCGCGCGGCGGCCGCGGGACGACCGGCAGGACGATCGCGAGGATGGCGCCGAGGGCGAGCTCCCAGGCGCGGTCGAAGGTTGAGAAGTAGGCCGCCGCGGGGTCGCTCGCCGACTGCCGCGCGGCGAGGAGGAGCGAGGCGACGAAGATCGCCGCGATCGCGAGGCCGGGGAGGAGGCGACCGGGGGCGCGCAGCCGCCGGCCGACCCAGGCGACGAGGAGCAGCACGCCCGGCCAGACGATGTAGAACTGCTCCTCGACCGAGAGCGACCAGAGGTGGAGGACCGGGCTCGGTTCGGTGCCTTTGGCGAAGTAGTCGACCGCCTCGGCGGCGAAGTGCCAGTTGACGACGTAGAGCGCCGAGTCGACGATGTCGCGCGACACTTCGAGGCGCCGCAGCGGCGAGAGCAGCAGCAGCGAGAGCACGGCGACAGCGGCGAGCAGCACCGCGGCGAGCGGCAGGATGCGGCGGGCGCGCGAAGCGTAGAAGTGGGGGAGGGAGATCGTGCCGTGCCCGCCGAGCTCGTTGATCAGGAGGCCGGTGATGAGGAAGCCGGAGATGACGAAGAAGACGTCGACGCCGACGTAGCCGCCGACCAGCCAGGCGATCCCCGCGTGGCAGAGGACGACGGCGACGATCGCCACCGCGCGCAGGCCCTCGACGTCAGGGCGGAAGCCTCCACCCGCGTCGGCGGGCGCGCCGTCCGCCATCCCGGTGCTCGCCACTCCTCTCGTCGCTGCCAACCTCGCGCTCCATTCCTCCAGGCCGCGTCGCAGAGAGGACGGGAACCGCGTGGTTATGGTGCGGCGAGGCCTGCCGGCGTCCCGCCCGGGAGACGTCGACGTCCTTCACTGATGGAGACGCGCAGCCGTGGCCTGCGTCCGGAACGGTCCACGCACGATGGTACCGCTGTCGACGGTGGAGCGAAGCGGTGCGGCGGCTAAAAATCCGGCCGCCCTGGCGCCCCCCGGCCTGGAAGGATCTGGCCGATGTCGAACTCGATCGCCGAGCTGTCCGGCCTGATCCGTGAGATCCCCGACTTCCCGCGGCCGGGGATCATCTTCCGGGACGCGACGCCGCTGTTCGCCGACCGGGAGGCGCTGCGCAGCGCGGTCGAGCTGCTGGCGGCCAAGGTCGAGCCGCAGGGGCCGGTCGACCTGGTCGTCGGGGCGGAGGCCCGCGGCTTCATCCTCGGCCCGGCGCTGGCGATCCGCCTCGGCGCCGGCTTCGTCCCCGCCCGTCGCCCGGGCAAGCTGCCCGCCGCCACCGAGCGCGTCACCTACGGGCTCGAGTACGGGGAGGCCGAGCTCCACGTCCACGCCGACGCGATCTCCCCCGGCGACCGCGTCCTCGTCCACGACGACCTGATCGCGACCGGCGGCACCGCCGCCGCCGTCGCCGAGCTGGTCGAGCGCCGCGGGGGAAGGGTCGTCGCGTTCGCGTTCTTGATCGAGCTGACCGCGCTGCACGGGCGCGACAGGTTGCGGGCGCCGACCCATGCGCTGCTCGAGTTCGGGGGCTGAGGGGCGGGACGGTCGGCCGGCGCCCCGGGGGCGGGCGGCGACGCCGGCCGGCCGCTCGGGGAGCTGCCGGCGCCTCGGACCGCCGGCTGCCGCCTCGGACGCCCGCGCCGGGGGAAGCTGTCGCCCGGGGCGGCTGATCGGGGGTCCTGGCAGGCCGTGACCCCCGATCAGCCGCCCGGGTCGGGAGGTGGTGCCGGGGAGACGCCGAGGGTTCGTCACGCCTCCGTGGGCTTCTCCACGGAGGCGTGAGGGTTCCGTGACGTCTCCCGGCCGCTGCGGCCAACCCATAGACCTTTGTAACCCTGTGGGTTACAAAGGTCTATGGGTTTGCGGCCCGGAGGCCCGACCGCCGACGGAAGGCGCACGGAAGCGTGACCTCGCGCGCCTCCGGTGTCCTTCTCCAGGGTTCCGTGCGGGTTCCGGGAGGGCCGATCTCGCCCTGCGTGGATCACCCGGGCCATGGCACGGGTTATCCACGCAGGGCGTATCGCGGCCCGGATCGGGTGACGGAGGCGTGGCGTCGCTCCTTCCCGTAGGCGCCCCGCACTCTGCGGCGACGCGTCTTCCCGGCGCCCGCGCCCGCCGGCGTTTCGACCGGCGGCGGCCCGGGGACCTCTCGGCCGTGCCGAAGCTTGGCTACAGCCTCTCCTCCGAGGAGTTCGATGCGCCTGCTCTCGCTGCGCAGGCCGAACGGGCGGAGCGGGCCGGGTTCGCGTTCGCGGGGATCTCGGATCACTTTCATCCTTGGGTCGACGCCCAGGGGGAGTCGCCGTTCGTGTGGGGGACGTTGGGGGCGATCTCGCAGCGGACCGAGCGGCTCGAGCTGATCACCGGGGTCACCTGTCCGACGCAGCGGATCCATCCGGCGATCGTCGCGCAGGCCGCGGCGACCGCGGCGCAGCTCCTGCCGGGACGGTTCTCGCTCGGGGTCGGGACCGGGGAGAACCTGAACGAGCACATCGTCGGCGAGCGGTGGCCGGCCACCGTGGAGCGGCAGGAGCGGCTGCGGGAGGCGATCGAAGTGATCCGCGACCTGTGGTCGGGCGAGCTGTCCAGCCACCGGGGCGAGCACTATCGGGTCGAGAACGCGCGGATCTACTCGATGCCGGAGCAGCCGCCACCGCTGCTGGTGGCGGTGGCGGGACCGCGGTCCGTCGAACTGGCCGCCGAGGTGGGCGACGGGATCGTCGGGACGGCGCCGATCGCCGGGTCGGTCGGGCAGTTCCGCTCCGAAGGCGGCGAGGGCAAGCCGACCTACGGGCAGCTGCACGTGTGCTGGGCCGCGGACGAGGCCGAGGCGCGGAATACCGCGCACCGGATCTGGCCGAACGCGGCGATCAGCGGCGGCTACATGCTGGAGCTGACGACACCCGAACGCTTCGAAGAGGCCGCCGAAAACGTGCGCGAGGAGGACGTCGCCGAATCGGTGATCTGCGGGCCCGATCCCGAGGCGCACCGGGCCGCGATCCAGGAGTACCTCGACGCCGGCTACGACCACGTGTACGTGCACCAGGTCGGCGACGACCAGGAGGGCTTCTTCGACTTCTACGAACGTGAGATCCTGCCGCGGTTCAGCTGAGGTGGCTGTCGAAGGGGTCACGGCGCGGGCCTTCACGGTGCCGACGGAACGGCCGGAGTCCGACGGGACGCTGGAATGGGACTCGACCACGATCGTCGTCGTCGAGGTCGAGGGGGACGGCGAGCGCGGCATCGGCTACACCTACTCGCACGCCGCCGCGGCGCAGGTCGTCGACTCGGTGCTGGCGCCGCTGGTCGAAGGCGCCGACCCGACGGCGCCGCCCGCGCCTGGTCCCGGATGCGGGGCGCGGTCCGCAACGTCGGCTACGAGGGCGTCGCCGCGATGGCGATCTCCGCCGTCGACATCGCGCTCTGGGACCTGCGCGCGAAGCTCCTCGGCCTCTCGCCGGCCGACTCGCTCGGCCGCTGCCGCGACGCGATCCGGGCCTATGGCAGCGGCGGCTTCACCTCGCTCCACGGGGACGATCTCGCGGCGCAGCTCCGCGGCTGGTCGGAGGCCGGTTTCGCCGCGGTGAAGATGAAGGTCGGCCGCGAACCGGACCGTGATCCCGCCCGGCTGGCCACCGCCCGCGACGCGATCGGCGCCGACGTCGCCCTGATGGTCGACGCCAACGGCGCCTTCGACCGCCACGAGGCGCTGCGCCAGGCCGAGCACTACGCCGAGTTCGGCGTCGTCTACCTGGAGGAGCCGGTCTCCTCGGAGGACCTCGAGGGCCTCGCCTGGCTGCGCGACCGCGGCCCCGCCGGGATCGCGATCGCCGCGGGCGAGTACCTCTGGGACCTCGCCGGGATGGCGCGGATGGCGCCCTGCGTCGACGTCCTCCAGGCCGACGCGACCCGCTGCGGCGGGATCACCTCGCTGCTGCGCGCCGACGGCATCTGCGCCGCGCACGGCGGCGTCCCCTTCTCCGCCCACTGCGCGCCGCAGGTCTCCGCCCACCTCTGCTGCGCGGTCGAGCACGCCGTCCACGTCGAGTACTTCCACGACCATGCCCGCCTCGAGCCGATGATCTTCGACGGCACCATCGAGGCCGCCGGCGGCGAGCTCCGCCCCGATCCCGCCCGCCCCGGCCTCGGCATCGCCTTACGTGACGAGGCGACGAAGTTCGCCGCGAGCTAGCCCGGGTACCCGTGCCGCGACCGCGATGCGAGAGGAGCAGCGATGAGTGAGACGGTCGGCGATCAACTGCTCGGCCGCCTGGCCGGCGAGTGGGGCGTCAAGCGGATCTACGGCTACCCGGGCGACGGGATCAACGGGATCATGGGCGCCTTCCAGCGCCAAGGGCCGCGCCCCGAGTTCGTCCAGGTCCGCCACGAGGAGATGGCCGCCTTCATGGCCTCCGCCCACGCCAAGTTCACCGACGAAGCCGGCGTCTGCATGGCGACCTCCGGCCCTGGCGCGATCCACCTCCTGAACGGCCTCTACGACGCCAAGCTCGACCACCAGCCGGTCGTCGCCTTCGTCGGCCAGCAGGCGCGCGCCGGGCTCGGCGGCAGCTACCAGCAGGAGATCGACCTCGTCACGCTCTTCAAGGACGTCGCCGGCGAGTTCGTCCAGATGGCGACCGAGCCCGAGCAGATCCGCCACCTGGTCGACCGGGCGATGCGGATCGCGCTCGCCGAGCGCACCGTCACCTGCGTGATCGTCCCCAACGACGTGCAAGAGATGGAAGCGGTACATACGCCACCGCACAAACACGGCACGGTCCATTCGAGCGCCGGCTGGGAGCGGCCCGAGGTGGTCCCGACGCCGCCGCAGCTGCGCCGCGCCGCCGACATCCTCAACGCCGGCGAGCGGGTGGCGATGCTGATCGGCGCCGGGACGCTCGGCGCTGCCGAAGAGGTGACCGCGGTCGCCGACACGCTCGGCGCCGGCGTCGCCAAGGCGCTCCTCGGCAAGGCCGCGCTGCCCGACGACCTGCCCTGGGTGACCGGCTCGATCGGCCTGCTCGGCACCCGCCCCAGCTGGGACCTGATGCAGGAATGCGACACGCTGTTGATGGTCGGGTCGAGCTTCCCCTACTCGGAGTTCCTGCCCGAAGAGGGGCAGGCGCGCGGCGTGCAGATCGACCTCGACGGCCGCATGCTCGGCATCCGCTACCCGATGGAGGCGAACCTGGTCGGCGACGCGCGGGCGACGCTGCGCGAGCTGCTGCCGCTGCTGGAGCGCAAGGAGGACCGCTCCTGGCGCGAAGGGATCGAAAAGAACGTCGCCGACTGGTGGGACACGATCGAGGCACGGGCGCAGCAGCCGGCGAACCTGATCAACCCACAGCTGGTCTTCGCCGAGCTCTCCGACCGCCTCCCCGACGGCGCGATCCTCAGCTCCGACTCCGGCTCAGCCGCCAACTGGTACGCGCGCGACGTGAAGATGCGGCCGGGGATGATGGCGTCGCTGTCGGGGACGCTGGCGACGATGGGCGCGGGCGTGCCCTACGCGATCGCCGCCAAGTTCGCCTACCCGGAGCGGCCCTCGATCGCCCTGGTCGGCGACGGCGCGATGCAGATGAACGGCATGGCGGAGCTCATCACCGTCGCCAAATACCACCGCCAGTGGCCCGACCAGCGGCTGATCTTCATGGTGCTGGACAACAGCGACCTGAACCAGGTGACCTGGGAGCAGCGGGTGATGAACGGCGACCCGAAATTCGAGGGCTCCCAGAGCCTCCCGAACGTCGATTACGCGCGCTTCGCGGAGCTGATCGGGCTGCGCGGGATCCGGGTCGAGGATCCGGACGACGTCGGTCCGGCCTGGGACCAGGCGCTGGCCTCGGACCGCCCGACGGTCCTCGACGTCGTCACCGACCCCGAGGTGCCGCCGCTGCCGCCGCACATCACGATCGAACAGGCGAAAGCGTTCGCCTCGGCGCTCCTCGGCGGCGATCCCGCCTCGAGGCGGATGATCGCCCAGTCGCTGCGCCAGAAAGTCGCCGAGGCGCTGCCGGGACGATGAGCGCGCCGAGCCTCGCGGTCCGGGGACGAAAGGACGGCCGCAATGCCGCGCCTCGGGCGCGCCGCCACCAGCGCCGGCTGCGCGGGAACCTGCCACAGGCGTCTGTTCATGCGCTGCTGCTGGAGAGCGCGGTGCGGCTGGGGTAGGGCGGGAGTCCGCGGCGCGGGCGGCCCCCACACCACTGCCTGTGGAGCTTTGGTGGCGTATAGGGCCACCAAAGCTCCACAGCAAAACCTTGAGGGGAGCCACCGTGGATATGCGACGAAGTGGTGAAAGCCTGGTTCGGAAGTCGTGGAAGGGGTAGAGCGGACCCAGGACATGGGGCGGCGCTCGCGACGCTCCTGTTCTTCCTCTAGCCGTACGCATCCGCACGCTCGAAGGGCCAAGGGCGGCTGAGTCGGGAATCCATTCAGTTGGGGAGGATCCGATGACTCCATCGCAGATCGTCGAGACCGCGGTCGCCGAACGTCACGAGCACGAGCTGTGGCGCCGCTTCACGAAGCAGCGCGACCAGCGCGCGCGGGAGGAGCTGGTGGCGATCTACCTCCCGGTCGCGAAGCGGATGGCACGGCGCTACGCGGGGGTGGTCGAGCCATACGACGACCTCGTCCAGGTGGCGAGCGTCGGGCTGCTGAACGCGATCGATCGCTTCGACGTCGCCCGCGGGACGCCGTTCATCGGCTTCGCCAAGCCCACGATCATGGGCGAGCTCAAACGCTATTTCCGCGACAAGGTCTGGACGATCCGGGTGCCGCGGGTGCTGCACGACCGGATGGCGGCCGTCGAGTCGGCGGCCGAGGACTTGACCGAGGGGCTCTCCCGCCCGCCGTCGCCGAACGAGATCGCCGCGCACCTCTCGATGGACGTCAACGACGTGCTGGAAACGCTGGCCGCGGAGGAGAACCGCCGGCCGCTGGGCCTCGAAGCCCACATCCAGGGCGAGGACGGCGAAGGGCCGGCGACGCCGGAGTGGATCGGCCACGTCGACGACGGCTATGAGCTGGTCGAGGACCGGCTGACGGTCGAAACGGTGCTCCCGACCCTCGACGGCCGTGAGCGCGAGGTGCTGCGCCTGCGCTTCCTCGAGGACCTGCCGCAGTCGAAGATCGCCGCCCGCATCGGCTGCTCGCAGATGCACGTCTCGCGCCTCCTGCGCGGCACCCTGGCGCGGCTGCGCGAGCAGGCGGAGGCTACGACCGAGGGGACTCGAACGACAGCATCCCCCAGGTGACCGGCGTCGTCCGGACGGGTTCGCCGGCGCGGCCGAGCCGCTGTTCGGCGGTCTCGCGGACCCGTTCGACGTCCTCCAGCATCTTCTTGCAGAGCGCGCCGAGCTCGTGCCAGCCCTGCTCGTCCAGCCCCATCTGCACCCAGGCGAGCCAGCGGTCCTCGCGCGCGTCGAAGGTGCCCTCGAGCACCGCGCTTTCGGCCCGCGCCATCAGCCCTTGGAGGATGACGCCGCTGATCTCCTCGCGGCGCTCGCGGTCGAGCGACTCCCAGTCCTCGGCGTCGAACCAGGCGCGCGCGGCGCCCCGGTAGACGTTTTCGACGGCGCCGCGGCGGACGTGGTGCTCGACCACCTCCACGCACCCGGCGCGCAGCAGCTTGCGGAAGTGGTAGGCGACCTGGGAGACCGCGACGCCCTCCTCGAGGTGGTCGAGCAGCGGGCTGGCGTAGCCCTCGCGGACGAAGCTGACCGCGCTGACGTCGAGTTCGTTGGCGATTTCGAGCATGCGCACGCGCAACGGGTGGCTGAGGATTTCCGCCCGCGTCTTCTGGAATTCGCGGCGGGGTTGCCGGCCGTCGACGAGGTCGGCCATCACCTGTTCTGATTTCTTGACTTTTCCATTCCACTCGATGTGTACCACGTAATTGCCCGGATCTTGGGGCGAAAGTCGTCCTCTCCACCGAAAGTCCGCTGGAACGTCGGCGTCTCTTTGTCTGTCTTTCCGCCGGAAATGCGCTGAAACAAACGGCAGGGAGGGGGTGATAGGTCGATGAAGATCCTCCGGATCGACGCATTGGCTCCGGCGACCAGCGGGACCAAGGGGAACTAGCGGGGAATCGCTTCTGGTCCCGGCCGGGGACGATCGCCTCGGCCCGGACCACCCCCTCAGACCGGCTCGGTCGGCGGCAAGGGCATCGTCGGCTCTTGGTCGAGGGCGATCGACAGGTAGACGCTGTGGGGGCTCCTTCGGTAGGTGCCGAAGGGCTCGCACAGCGTGAAGCCGGCGCCTTCGTAGAGCGCGCGGGCGGGGGCGAAGGCGGCCATCGTCCCGGTCTCCAGGCTGACCCGCCGGTAGCCGCGGCGGCGGGCCTCGGCGAGGAGGCGGTCGAGCATCGCGCGGCCGATGCCGCGGCCACGGGCGGGCTCGGCGGTGTGCATGGTCTTCAGCTCGCCGTGGTCCTCGTCGATCTCCTTCAGCGCGCCGACGGCCAGCACCTCCTCGCCGTCGCGGGCGGCGAAGAGGACGATCGCGGGGTCGTTCAGCTCGTCGGGCTCCAGGGCGTGGGCGTCCTCGGGCGGGGTGAAGGAGCGGCCGAAGGTGAGGTGGGTCTCGACCAGCGCGCGGACGCGCTCGTCGCGGGGGTCGGCCTCGGCGATGCGTAGGCTGGTCCGGTCGCTCACCCCGTCAGTATTCCGGCTGCGATGACCGGCCCGTTCGACCCGCCGCCCTTCCGGCTCGAGGAGTACCTCGGGGTGTGGGAGTTCTCGGCGAAGCACCACCTGACCGCGTCCGACGCGGAGACGCTGACGATCGAGGAGTTGGTCGCCTACGCCGATCCCGAGGAGCGCGGGCGCTTCGAGCGCCTGCCGCTCTCCTACGCACCGACCTGGGGCGGGGAGGAGCTGCGCGCTGCGATCGCCGACCTCTACGAGGGCCTCGGGCCGGAGCACGTCCTCACCTTCGCGGGCGCCGAGGAGGCGCTCTTCTGGGTGCTGCAGGAGCTCGTCGGGCCGGGGGACCACGCGCTGGTGACGGTGCCGAACTACCAGAGCTTCGAGACGATCCCGCTCACCGCGGGCGCCGAGGTCGAGGGCGTCGTGCTCGACCCGGCGGCGGGCTGGGAGCCCGACGTCGAGGAGATCGCGCGGCGCCTGCGGCCGACCACGAAGCTGGTCGCGGTCAACTTCCCCAACAATCCGACCGGGGCGATCTGCTCGCGGGAGAGCTGGCGCGCCCTGGTCGACCTCTGCTCGGAGCACGGCGCGACGCTCGTCTCCGACGAGGTCTACCGCGGCCTCGAGACCGACGAGGCGCGCCGCCTCCCGCAGGCGGCCGACCTCTCCGCCGCCGCCGTCTCGCTCAACGTCATGTCGAAGTCTTACGGGCTGCCGGGGCTGCGGATCGGCTGGCTCGCGACCCGGCGTCGCGACCTGCTCGAGCGGCTGGAGCGCCGCAAGCACTACACCTCGATCTGCAACGCGACGCCGAGCGAGGCCCTGGCGACGATCGCGCTGCGCAACGGCGCCGCGATCCAGGCCCGCAACCGCGACCTGATCGCCGCCAACCTCTCGCTCTTCGAGGCGCTGTTCGCGGCCCACCCGGAGCGGCTCGAGTGGGAGGCGCCCGTCGGCGGCTGCGACTCCTTCCCCCGCTACCGCGGGGCCGACGGGGTCGAGACCTTCTGCCGCGAGCTGGTCGAGACCGAGGGCGTCGTCCTCCTCCCGGCCTCGATCTACGCCTCCGAGCTCGGCCCGGTCCCCGCCGACCGCTTCCGCATCGGCGTCGGCCGCCGCGACCCCGAGCCCGCACTCGCCGCGCTCGACCGCTTCCTCGGCAGGTCGGCGTGAGCCTCGCGTGAGGCGCGCGGCCGGCGCCGGGTGCCGCCGCCGAGGGCGACGAAGTTCTTGATCGCCCCGGGCGCGGTCCCCAGAGCGCGTTCGCGACGAGGTAGGAGCACGGGGCAGGCCCGCGACGCAGAAAGGCTCGAGACCAGGGCGAAGGCCTCGCGGAAGGCGCCCGCGCCCGCGGCCCGATCGCGGTAGCGGACCGCGGCAGCAGTAGCAAGAGTCCGGCGCTGAGCACGAGGAGGACGGCGGCGATGCCGAGCCGAGGCCGAGGACGACGAGGAGCGCCAGGCCCGACGATCGATTGGACGACGCCGAGCAGGCGGAGGGCGGCGCCCATCGGCGGCGTCCCGGCGATCACGAACGGCAGGGCTGAGGCGGATGCGCAGGCGTTCTGGCCAGGCAGCCTGGGCCGGCGCACCGCTTAGGCTCGGGCCGTCCGCACCGCTTCGGCCCCGGCCGTCCACACCGCGTCGGGACGGGCGTCCGCACCGCACCCACTTCGGGCCCGGCCGTCCACACCACTTCGGGGCGCGGGCGGCTGTCCTGGGCGCCTCATGGGGGTCCTGGCAGGCTGTGACCCCCATGAGGCGCCCAGGACGTGAGGGGTGCGGGGGAGAGCCGGTACAGGGAC
>JBPYFM010000105.1:0-7032 GCA_051986435.1 Solirubrobacterales bacterium
GTGGGAGCTCCCTCACGTAAGTCCGACTTCGCGACGTCCCTGTGACGGAACCCTCCCGCACCCCTCCCGTCCTGGGCGCCTCATGGGGGTCACAGCCTGCCAGGACCCCCATGAGGCGCCCAGGACAGCCGCCGGCAATCCGAAGTGGTGTGGACGGCCGATGCCGAAGTAATGCGGGCGGCCCGGCCCGGCCCCCGCCGGGGCACCGCGTCCCCGCACAACCAAGCAGCCCCTACCCGCCCTCGCGCTCGGCTTTCTTGCGCCAGTAACGGTCGAGACCCGACCACTGGTAGGCGGTCGGGACGGCCTGGAACATCTCCTCGGTCGCCTCGGCGTCGGCGAGCTGGGCGGCGATGCGCTTCCGCAGGTCGGCCTCGTAGGTGGGCTCGTCCATCTGGCGGGCGAGCTCGGCCTCTTCGCGCAGGCGCCGCCTGACCTCGGCGAGGTGGGTGGCGGGGTCATCGATCGGGCCGAAGTGGGTGAGGGCGAGCCTCTCGGGCGCCCAACCCTCGACCAGGGCGATCGATTCTTCCCATGCCTCGACGTCGATGTCGGGGGGCGGGGTCGGGGGGATGATCAGGCTCGTGCCGGGGAGGTGGCAGGCGGCGACGTCGCCGGCGAAGGCGGTACCGGTCTCCTCGTGCAGGTAGCAGACGTGGTGTGAAGCGTGGCCGGGCGTGTAGGCGACGCGCATCCCGCGCACCGTCTCGCCGCCGGCAAGCGTGGTGACGTTGGCCTCGGGGACGGGCTGGATCCTGCCCCAGAGGTACTCGAGCTTGTCGCCATAGAGGCGCTCCGCCGAGGCGAGGAGGCGCGAGGGGTCGATGATGTGCGGGGCGCCGCGCTCGTGGACGTAGACGGGCAGGTCGGGCCAGCGGGCGACCATCGCCCCCGTGGCGGCGGCGTGGTCGAGGTGGATGTGGGTGAGGAGGACGGCCTCCGGTCGCTGGTCGCCGATCTTCTCCAGCAACGTGTGCAAGGAGGACTCGGGGCCGGGGTCGACGAGCATGCCGTCGACCTCCCAGCAGCCGATCACGCGGGAACGGCCGAGGTGCTCAACGTCGATCATGCGCATGGGCGCGAAGACTAGTCGCGGGGGGGGCCGGGGCGGGCCGTCGGCCCCACGACACTCGCGCCGTCCGCACCACTTCGGGCCAGCCGTCCACACCACTTCGGGTCGGCCGTCCACACCACCTCGGGTCGCCGCAGGGCGTCCTGGGCGCCTCATGGGGGTCCTGGCAGGCTGTGACCCCCATGAGGCGCCCAGGACGTGAGGCTTTCGTGGGGGAGGCGGCGGGGGTTCGTCACGATGTCCACGGGTCCGCCATGAACTACGGGGACTCGTGAAGGTCTCTCAAGGATCGGTCCCCCGCGACGGCCGCGACGTCATGCCCGTGGAGCCTTTCTGTCGTATGGCGACAGAAAGGCTCCACGGGCGCCTGTGGCGCCTAACTCGCGTATGGAGCGAGTTAGGCGCCACGGCAGAGGTCTGGGTGGTGGGAAGGCATGAGGAAGACGGGAGGAGGCGTGGAGTTCCCACGCTCTCTGTAATGAGGTCCGAGATCGATGACGGTTCCGTGACCCTCACGCGAGCGTCCCTCCACGCTCCCCGTAGACCCGGCCCTCTCGGCCACGACCACAGCCTGCCCGGGCCGTGGCCGAGAGGGCCGCGTCCCTCGGCCGTCCCTCGGCGTCCCACTCCAACCCTGCGGCGCCTCGCCCTTCCCCCTAAGCCGCAGTCCCTGCCGGAAGCCTTCCCTCCGCCGCGAGCATGTCGTGGATGCCCTCCTGGAGGCCGCGCGGTTCGTAGCCGAGCTCGCTCGTGGCCTTGTCGTGGTTCGCCCAGAAGGTGACGCCGTCGGCGCTCGAGATGAGCTCGCGCAGGTTCGGCGGCTGGTTCATCGCTTTGCCGACGAGGCCGCCGAAGGGGATCATCAGCTTCATCAGCCCCGTCGGCAGGGCATGCTTGGGGGCCTTCTTGCCGGTCTCCGCGGCGACCACCTCGATCGCCTCGCGGACGGTGGTCACCGGGCCGCTGATCACGTAGGCCTCGCCGGCTTTGCCTTTGTCGAGCCCGAGGAGGATCCCGGCGGCGATGTCCTCGACGTGGGTGAGGCAGATGCCCAGGTCCGGGAAGGGGATGAGGGGCATCTTGCCTTCGAGGAACTGGTCGAGCAGGCGGCCGGTCGCCGATTCGTCGCCGGGGCCGTAGACGCCCCCCGGCTGGACGATCACGCAGGGGAGGCCCTCGCCGATCAGCCGCTTGGCGGCCTGGTGGGCTTCCCACTTGGTCTTCTCGTACTCGGAGGTGAAGTCGTCGGCCGGGTTCTCGTAGGTCTCGTCGACGATCTGCCCATGGGTGTTGCCGAAGATGCCGACGGTGGAGACGTAGACGACCTTGGGGACCCGCGCCTCGAGGGCGGCGCCCAGCACCCGTTCGGTCCCGCCGACGTTCGCTTCCTGCATCGCCTGGCGCTCGCTCGCCGGGATGCCGACCTCGTAGACCGCCGCGGCGTGGATCACCGCGTCGCAGCCTTCCATGCCGGAGCGGATCGCACGTTCGTCGTTCAGGTCCCCGCGGACGAGCGTGCAGCCGAGCTCCTCGAGCGCCGCGCCTTTGGCGGGATTGCGCACGAGTGCCACGACATCGTCACCGCGGGCGCGCAATTGGCGCACCACGGCACCGCCGATGAAACCCGTCCCTCCCGTGACGAAGACCTTCACAGGACCCAGCCTAATCGCCCGAGGCGGCGCCGTACAATGGGTTCAAGTGAGTGGATCCAAGAACGGCCGTGTCACCGAGACGCGGTACGCAGCGCAGAAGGGGAACGGTGCCGGCGTCGTCAACCGCCGGGCGCGCCAGCGCGCGCTGGCGATCGGGATCGTCGACGGCCGCGAGCGCGGCGAGCCGCTGGCCGAGCTGAAGGAGCTGCTGCGCACCGCCGGCGTCGCCACCGCCGGCGTCGCCACCCAGCAGCGCCCCAAACCGGACCCCGACCGTTACTTCGGCCGCGGCCGCCTGGAGGAGCTGAAAGCGCAGATCGCCGCCGACGGCGCCAACCTCGTCGCCTGCGACGACGAACTGCTGCCGCGCCAGGAGCGCAACCTGGAGTCGGCGCTCGGCGTCCCGGTGATCGACCGCACCGCCGTGATCCTCGACATCTTCGCCGACCACGCCCACTCGGCCGAGGGCAAGCTGCAGGTCGAGCTGGCGCAGCTCGAGTACAACATGGCCCGCATGCGGGGCCTCTGGACCCACCTCGAGCGCCTCGGCGCGGGGCGCATCGACGGGGGCATCGGCACCAGGGGCCCGGGGGAGAGCCAGATCGAGACCGACCGCCGCCTCGCCCGCAACCGGATCGCCGAGCTGCGCCGCCGCCTGCGCCGCACCGAAGGGACCCGCGGGGTGATGCGCCAGGAGCGCGAACGCTCCTCGATCCCGCGCGTCGCCCTCGCCGGCTACACCAACGCCGGCAAGTCGACCCTGCTGAACGCACTGACCGGCGCCGAGGTCGGCGTCGCCAACCGCCTCTTCGAGACCCTCGACCCGACCACGCGGAGCTTCGAGCTCTCCGGTCGCGACTACCTGCTCACCGACACCGTCGGCTTCATCGAGAAGCTGCCGCACCAGCTGGTCGAGGCGTTCAAGGCGACGCTCGAGGAGACGACGCTGGCGGACCTGATCGTGCACGTGGTTGACGCCTCCGAGACCGAAGAGCGACGGATGCTCGACATGCACGCCGTCGACGAGGTGCTGGAGGAGATCGGGGCGGGGGAGAAGCCGCGCCTCCTCGTCCTCAACAAGGCCGACCTGCTGGGCGAGGACGAGCGCCACGAGGTCACGATCGCCCACCCCGACGCGGTGGTCGTCTCGGCGCTCACCGGCGACGGCCTGGAGGACCTGCGCGAGCGGATCGAGCAGGCCTTCGCCGAGACCCTCACCGAGGTCGAGCTGCTGATCCCCTACAGCGAGGGCGGCCGCCTGCACGAGCTGCACGAGGTGGCAGGGGAGCTGGAGCGCACCGACCGTCCCGACGGCGTCCTAGTCCACGCCCGCGTCCCGTCCGCTGAGCTGCACCGCTTCGACGACCTCGCCGTGGCCTGAGCGGCGCCCAGAACTCATCCCGACTCTTTAGGCTGCGCGCCATGGAACTGCCGGTGACGAAACTCCACATCTCCGCGGTGGTGCCGACCCGCGCCCACCCCGGCGACGCCGGGCTCGACCTCTACTCGATCGAGCTCGCACACATCGGCCCCGGCGAGCGCTGGAGCCTCGGCACCGGGATCGCGGTCGAGATCCCGGCGGGCCACGCCGGACTCGTCCTGCCGCGCTCCGGCCTCGCCCGCGAGCACGGCATCACCCTGGTCAACAGCCCCGGCCTGATCGACGCGGGCTACCGCGGCGAAATCCGCGTGCTGCTGCTGAACACCGACCCGGCCGAGACGGTGCGGATCGAGGCGGGCGCCCGGATCGCCCAGCTGGTGGTGACGCCGGTCGCCCTGGCCGAGCCGATCGAGGTCGCCGAGCTGAGCGACTCCGCCCGCGGCGACGGCGGCTTCGGCTCCACCGGCCGCTGACCCACCCCGTCAGCTGTTCCTTTTGGACGTCAGGCGTCCATAAGGAACAGCGGACGCTCAGACGTCGGCTTCGGCGAGGCGCGCGAGGATCTCGACCGAGCGCTCGATCGTCTCGCGGTCGTCCTCGGGCAGCTCTTCGAGTGCCTTCACCAGCCAGCCCTCGCGGGCGGCGCGGTCGGCGGCGATGCGCGCCTGGCCGGCCGCGGTGAGGCTGACGAGGGCGCGCCGGCGGTCGCCCGGGTCCGGATTGCGCTCCACCAGGCCCTCGGCCTCGAGGTCGCCGACCGTCTGCGCCATCGACTGCGGCCGCACGCGCATCGCCTGGGCAAGGTCGGAGACGCTCGCGGGCCCCTCGCGGTCGAGTCGCCCGAGCACCCAGGTCTGGGTCAGCGGGAAGAGGTTCTCGGCGCGCAGCCGGCGGATCAGCTGGCCCACCGCGACCCGCAGGTCGGCGGCGAGAGGAGCGATGTCGGTCCGCGTCGGCACCCATCAACTTTAGCGCGAACATCGACAGGCAAACTGCACAGGCTGCCTGTGTACTATGGAGAAATGACGTCGGCAGCGACCGCGAACGGCCACGCCGCCTCCCACGAGGACCGGTACAAGTGGGTCGCGCTCTCCAACACCACCTTGGCGATCCTGCTGGCGACCCTCGACGCGTCGATCACGCTGATCGCGATGCCCGACATCTTCCGCGGCATCCACCTCGACCCGCTGCTGCCCTCCAACAGCTTCTACCTGCTGTGGATGATCCTCGGCTACCTGGTCGTCACCAGCGTGCTGATCGTCAGCCTCGGCCGCCTCGGGGACATGTACGGGCGGGTGCGGATCTACAACCTCGGCTTCGTCATCTACACGGTCGCCTCGCTGATGCTGGCGATCGACTGGATGACCGGCACCGACGGCGCCCTCTTCCTCGTCGTCTTCCGGATCGTCCAGGGGATCGGCGGCGCCTGCCTGCTCGCCAACTCGGCGGCGATCCTCACCGACGCCTTCCCCGCCAACCAGCGCGGCATGGCGCTCGGGATCAACAACATCGTCGGCGTGAGCGGGATGTTCGTCGGGCTCGTGCTCGGCGGCCTCCTCGCGCCGATCGACTGGCGGCTCGTCTTCCTGATCTCGGTCCCGGTCGGCATCTTCGGGACCGTCTGGGCGTACGTGAAGCTGAAAGAGCTCTCGACGCCGAACCCCGGCTCGATCGACTGGTGGGGCAACGTCACCTTCGCCCTGGCGCTGATCCTGGCGATGGTGGCCGTGACCTACGGCATCCGCCCGTACGGCGGCTCGCCGACGGGGTGGGGAAGCCCGCGCGTCCTCGCCCTGCTCGCCGGCGCACTGGTCTCGATGATCGCCTTCGTCCTGGTCGAGCGGCGGGTCAAGGAACCGATGTTCCGCCTGCCGCTGTTCCGCATCCGCGCCTTCACCTTCGGCACGCTCTCGACCTTCCTCGCGGCGATCGCCCGCGGCGGCCTGATGTTCATGCTGATCATCTGGCTGCAGGGCATCTGGCTGCCGCTGCACGGCTACGACTTCACCGAAACGCCGCTCTGGGCCGGGATCTACATGCTGCCGCTGACCCTCGGCATCCTCATCGCCGGGCCGATCTCCGGCGTGCTGTCCGACCGCTTCGGCGCGCGGCCGTTCGCGACGGGAGGGATGCTCGGCGCGGCGCTCAGCTTCGGGCTGCTGATGATGCTGCCGACCGACTTCTCCTATGCGCTCTTCGCCGGCATCCTCTTCCTCAACGGCATCTTCATGGGGATGTTCGCCTCGCCCAACCGGGCGGCGGTGATGAACAGCCTGCCGCCGGGCGACCGCGGCGCTGGCGGCGGCATGAACCAGACCTTCCAGAACTCGGCCCAGGTGCTCTCGGTCGGCATCTTCTTCACGTTGCTGATCGTCGGGCTCTCCTCGAGCCTGCCGGCGACGCTGAGCAGCGGCCTGCAGGCCCACGGAGTGTCGGCCGCGGCCGCCCACCACGCCGCCCAGGCGCCGCCGATCTCGGTCCTCTTCGCCGCCTTCCTCGGCTACAACCCGGTCCAGCACTTGGTCGGAGCCGAAGCGCTGGCGGCGCTGCCCCATCACGCCCACGCCACCCTCACCGGCGCCGGCTTCTTTCCGAACTTGATTTCGGGCCCCTTCCGCGACGGGCTCGACACGGCCTTCATCTTCGCGATCGTCGCCTGCCTAATCGCGGCTGCTGCCTCGATGCTGCGCGGCGGGCGGTACCACCACGCTGAGGAAGCGGCGGCGGAAACCGGACCAATCCCGAACTTAGAGGAGCAACATGCGAGTTGAGTGGCACGGCCAGGCGGCCTTCTCCCTGCGGGCGGGGGAGGGGAACCTCTTCATCGACCCCTTCGGCGACGTCTCCGGGCTCAAAGCTCGCGGGATCGCCTTCGACTACCCGCCGATCGAAGCGGAGGGGATCGACCTCGTCCTCGTCACCCACGA
>JBPYFM010000106.1:0-8989 GCA_051986435.1 Solirubrobacterales bacterium
CGGCCGTCTCCATCGCCACACCCAACCCGAATCCCGCCCCCGCGGAGGCTCGCCGATGAGCGCGCTCCCCGCCGCGAGCGTCGTCGACACCTTCTGGTCGGTGATGGAGGTCGCGGTGCCGTTGGCGGTCGCCGCCGCCTACCTGAAGCGCGCCAACTCGCTCGCCGACGAAGGCCGCCCGGTGCCGATCTGGCGCCAGCTCTGCTTCGCGCTCGGGATCATCGTCGTCGGCGGCTCGGTCGCCGGCCCGATCGACGACCAGGCCGACAAGCTGCTCTGGGTCCACATGATCCAGCACCTGATGCTGGCCGACGTAGCCTCGCTGCTGATCGTCCTCGGCTTCACCGGCCCGCTGCTGCAGCCGCTGCTCACCTTCCGCGCCGGCCGGCCGCTGCGCCGCCTCACCCACCCGGTGGTCGCGATCTCCCTCTTCACGCTCAACCTCTACATCTGGCACATCCCGTTCCTCTACCAGGCGGTGCTCACCAACGAGTCGCTGCACGTCTTCGAGCACCTGCTCTTCCTCACGACCGGCGTCCTGCTCTGGATGCCGCTCTTCGGGCCGCTGCCGAAGCCGCAGTGGTTCGGCAAGGGGGCCCACGTCATCTACACGATCGGTATCTGGGCGCCGGCGATGGTGATGGCCAACGTCTTCATGTGGTCGGACGTCATCTTCTACCCCGACTACACGGCGACCGCGGAAGCCGCCGGGATCACGGCGATCGCCGACCAGAGCACCTCGGGGGCGATCCTGATGGGCGAGTGCACGTTCCTCGCGCTCGGCATCTTCGCCTGGGTCTTCCTGCGCTGGGCCAAGGAGGACATCGAAAAACAGGACCTCCTGGACCTGGCGATCGACCACCACGTCGAGCTGAGCGCCGCCCGCGCGGCGCGGGCCGTCGCCGCCGGCCGCGGCCCCGAACTGCGCGCCCGGATCGAAGCGGGCCAGTCGATCCCGGAGCATCACCCGCCCGCGCCGCCGGCCGCCGGCTGACCTTCCCCCACGCCCGATCCCGGACCGGATCGGGCGTGGGGCCGGGGCCCAGGCGGGGAAATCGCCGATGGCGGCGAATCCCCGGTGGGCGAAATGTGTTCCACCGGTGAGATCAGCGGTTTTCAGGAGACGGGACAGGCGTTACCCTGGCTCTGTCCGTAAAAATGGGTAGGAGAAGGCGAAACTTGGTCGGTAGATGCGATCTGCGCCCTGCTTACGGGGTGGGATTGGTCCTCGCCGTCGCGGCCTTCGCCTTCCCGCTGCCGGCCGCCGCCAAGGCCGCCGAAGAAGGGGCCGTGGTCGAATCCCTCGCGCCCGTGCGCCAAGGGCCGATCGGCAAGTGGACCCGACAGCGGCTCGAAGAAGCCGAACCGATGCCGATCGTCACCCTGCCCGAACCGGCGCCGTCCACCGAATCAGAAGCCACCTCGAACGCGCAGGGGGAAGCCGCGCGCACGGCGGCGCTGCGGGCCGTGGCCACCGGGCAGACCGGCGCCGTCGAAGGCGTCGAAGTCGCGGCCGCGGAATCGACGATCTCCCCCAACAGCGCCAACGGCAAGCTCTTCGGCACCTTCGAAGTCCGCGTCGGGGCGCACGAATACAAAAAAGAGGACTACGTCTGCTCGGGCAGCGTCGTCCAGCCACCGATCACCAGCTCGGCTCACCCTGCCACGAGCGACGTGGTCGTCACCGCCGGCCACTGTGCGATCGACCCGGAATCGGGCGAAAAGACCAACAACGAAATGATCTTCGTCCCCGGCTACCGCAACGGCACGGCGCCCTTCGGTGTCTGGCGCGCGGAATTCTTCACCACCACGGAAACGTGGAAGAACACCGCGAAGCCGGGCACGCGCCCCAACGAGGGAGGCGACGTCGCCTTCATCGGCCTCAGGAACAACAGCGAAGGCAAGAGCGTCGACGAAGTGGTCGGCTCGTTCGGGATCGCCTTCGACCAGGTCTGCAACCAGACCTACACGCAGTTCGGCTATCCGGCCGAATCGCCCTACAGCGGCGAGCTCCTCTACTCGCACACCGCTCCCTACGCGGGCGCCGACACGGCCGCCGGGTTCGCGCCGGTGCCGATGAAGATCGCCAGCGACTTCACCCGCGGCGCCAGCGGCGGACCCTGGGCGGTCGGGATCGGCACCGCGCCGACGGTGCTCTCGCTGACGGCATATGGCTACGAAAGCCAGCCCGGCTACCTCTATGGGCCCTACTTCGGCGAGGCGGCGAAGAAGGCCTACGGCGCCGCGTTCGGCCAGATCATCAAGGCCGGAGTCGAAGAAACCTGCGCCGCGCTTCCCCCGCCGCCGGCCCCGCCGACGCCGGCCCCGCCGACGACGACCCCCCAACCGGGACCGACGCCGGTGGCCACGCCGTCGCTGAAGGTGACGCGGGTGCGCAGCCGTGCCAACGGCTCCGCGGTGCTGACCGCGAAGGTGAACGCCGCCGGGATGCTGAAGCTGAGCGGCGCCGCCGTCCGCGCCGAATCGCTCGACGCCCCCTCCGCGGGCCAGTACCGGATGGTGGTCGCCCCGAAGGGCCCGACGACCCGGCGCCTGCGACAGGTCGGACGGGCGAGGGTCGGGGTCAAGGTCGCCTTCCGTGCAGCGGGCAAGACGAAGCGCGTGTCGCGGAAGATCCAGCTCAGCCGCCGCTCGGCGGCGGGCCCGGCCCAGCAGCGGACGTCGCGGTCGGGCTGAGGATGGCTCGCACCCGGTCAGCGCCGGGGCGTCGTGGATCGCAGGGCACCGGCGGCCTCACCGCGACGCGTCGCGTGTGACGTAGACGAGGCGGCCGTCGGGGAGGCGGTAGACCTGGCCGACCGGGGTGCCGCGGCCGCGGGCGTGAGGGGCGTCCGACGGGTTCGGGATGACCCTTTCGGTGCCCGGCGACCTGGCGGGGTGGCGGGCTTCGCGCTTGCCGCCCTTGAGGTCGAGGGCGAGGCCGAGGCCCGCGATCAGGAAGGCGATCGCGAGGATCATGCCGACGTCGAAGAGGTTGACGAGGCCGTCGAGCGGGTCGCCCGCATGGTCCTCGATGGCGCGGTGGCGGCCAAGGCCGATGCGGCTCATCGGGGTGCGCTCCCGCGCTCGAGGCCCGCGAGGTCCTCGGTGTACATGCGGGTGCGGGCGAGGGTGAGCGCGAAGGCGACGGTCCCGACCAAGAGGCCGACCACGGTCGCGCCGAAGGCGTCGCGCAGATCGTTCGCGAGCGTGGTGACGTCGCCGCCGGCGAGCGCCGCCAGCCCCGGGATCAGCGGGATCAGCGTGCCCATCAGGCCGATCGCCGGGCCCGCCCGGACCAGGAGGCGGGTGCGGTCGAGGCGGCGCTCCACCGCCAGCTCGTAGTCGACGAGCGCGTGCTCGGTGGCCGGTGCGCGTTCGGCCGGCGGGGAGCCGGCGATCGCGATCACGGCGCGGGCGGTGATCGGGCTGCGGGCGTAACGGGCGTAGTGGGAGGCGTGGGAGGGCTCGGCGATCGCGCGGGCGACGAGCTCGCCGAGGTCGAAGTGGCGGTTGCGCAGCCGGCGCCACCATTCGACCGCGAAGCGCCCCAGCTCCAGCGCGCACAGCAGAAGGACGACGACCGCCGCGATCAGCACCGGCACCCGCAGCGCGGTGGCGATGTGGGAGAGGGCGTCGCCGAGGTCGAGGGCCGCGGTGGTCATGCGAGCGCCTCCCGGCGTCGCTCCCAGCCGGCTCCGAGGAGCGCCGCCACCACGGCCGCGGCGCCGATCGCGATCGCCGGCCACGCCTCGTCGCCATCGTCGATCCGGCCGCTCTTCAGGCCCGGGGCGCCGAAGGCGAGCTTGCCGTCGCGACCGTCGGGCGACCCGATCACGGCGCCGCGGACCGCTTCGCCGGCGGTTGTCGCGCCCGTCGGGGGAGCGCCCTTCGCCGGGAGCCGCCCGCCGCCGTCGCCGCGGCCCATCCTCTCACCGCCTTCGTCCCCCGCCGCGGGGGCCGCCACCGATGCAGGGACCGCGGTCTTGGCGGCGACCCCTGCCGTGGCCTCCGGTTCCGCCGCGGCGTCCGGCTCTGGAGCTGCCGCGCCGACCGACACGGCTTCCTGGTCGGCCGCCGAGCGCGACGGCGGCTCGGCGCTCTCGCTGCCGCGGGGCTGGCGGTGGTTCGCGCCGCGACGGTTCGCGCTCTGGTCCCGCGCCCGCAGTCCCTGGCCGCGCACGACCCGCGCGCCGCCCGGCGTCCGGCCCTTGCTCCCCGCCTTGGGGCGGCTGAAGCTCGGCGCCCCGTTGCCTCCGCCACCCGCGATCACGCCTTCGCCTTCGCCCCCGGCGGCCGTCGGCGGCGGCACGATCGGCGGCGGGACGATCGGCAGCGCCCGGCCCGCCAGCGCCGGCGCCGCGTAGGAGGTCATCCAGACGCCGTTCAGATCCTGGCTGCGCTTGTAGCGGATGTGGCCGTCTTCCTGCTGCAGCGAGGTCAGGTAGTCGAGTGGTTCTTCGCCCATCTCGCCCGCGCGCCACGTTTCCGGATTCTGGCCCGCCGCCCAGATCCCCTGGACCACCCAGGCAGTCGAGCCGGAGTTCGATTCGCCTTCGCCGCGTGCCTGCGGCCAGCCGCCGTCGGGCAGCTGGACTTCGTGCAGGTAGGCGAGCGCCCGCGCCTGCGCTTCGGTGCCGGGCATCCCGGCGGCGTTCAGCGCCTCGATCGCGGCGCCGGTCATGTCGGTGTTGTCCTCGGGGTCCCTGCCGCCGCGCCCGCAGACGCTCTTCGGACACCAGGAGGGCCAGCTTCCGTCACCGTCCTGTTCGGCGATGACCCATTCGGCGGCCTCGTCGACGACCGCTTCGACCGCCGGTTCCGCGATCGGACTGAGCGCGAGGATCGCGAAGACGGTGTCGTTCATCCCCGGGGTGGAGCTGCCGGCTTCGTGGGCGAACGCGCCGCTCGGCAGCCGCCTTTCGAGGATCTTCGCGACCAGGTCCACGCCGCCCAGCGGCCGCGGCGGGTATTCGCTCGCGTCGACGACGAGCAGCGCCCGCTCGAAGTCGGTGGTCGAGCTCAGCTCGCCCGCGTGGGCGGCCAGATAGGAGTAGACGTCGGTGGCGCCCGGCCGGGCCTGGCTGTGTGGGTTGATGTCGGCGGCGGCGAGGGCGAGCGCGACCCAGGAGGAGAAGTCCGGGTCCGACGGCGCCCCCGCTTCGCCGCCGAAGCCGCCGTCGGAGTTCTGGTCTTCCTGGAGGAAGCGGACCGTCCGGTCGAGCTGCCCTTCGTGGCGGGGGCTCGCGGTGGCCCCCCCTGCGATCGGCGCCGCCGTGGCGGCCAATGCAACCGCGAGCAGCGCCGAAGCCATCCCCAGGACCAGGCCGCCCGGGCGCTCAGCCGCGCCGGCCACCGGGGACCACGACCTTGCCGAGCGTCAGGTTGGAGGCCCGCCCGACGGCGTCGACGAGCGTCAGCCGCAGTCGGTAGGCGTGGCCGCGCGGGAGCCGCAGCGAGGCAGAGGTGCCGTGCGTTCCGCTCGCCCGCTTCACGTAGCGCGCCTTTCGGCGGCCGAGGACCTGGGACGAGACGATCCAGCGCCGCACCCCGGTGCCCGCGGCGGGCGCCTTCCAGCTGACGCCGACGACGCCTTGGCGGAGCTTCGAGCGGTCGAGCCTCGCCGTGACGACGCCGAGCGGTGCGGCGCTCGGCCCGGCGCAGGCTGATTGGGCCGCGCCGCCCGACGCGGTCGAGCCGCCGCTGAGCGAGCAGCCGCCTGAGCCGCCGGATGGTGCGCCGGTCCCGGAACCGCCAACGCCGGCGCCCGGTGCGCCGTCGGCGGTCGGACCGCCGCCGGACCCGGGGTCGGCGGTCGGTGCTTCGCCTGCGCCAGAGCCGCTTCCCGGCGCTTCCGCGCCGCCGGCCGTCGGCGGCGTCCGCACCTCGTCTTCGGCCGGCGGCGCTCCGCAGTCGCCTTCCCCCGGTGCCAGGACGCAGACGTCGAGGCGGTTGGAGCGGATCGCTTCTTCTTCGCTCGTGCCGGGGACCGTCGCCTTGATCCGGTGCCAGCCGGGCGTCGTGAAGGTGATCGCAGCCTTGCCGTCGGCGTCGGTGACCACCGTCGCCGGATCGCCGGTGTCGACATGCTGGAAGCCGTTCGCGGCGGTCGTCACCGGCGCCACGCCGGCGCCCGCGAAGAGGGTCGAGCCTTCGCGTCCCGGATGGTCGGCCGGCGTGCCCTCGGCGCTGTCCCCGAAGGCGACCACTTCGACCCCGAAGGGCCGGCCGAGCGTCGCCGTCGCGGTCAGCGGTCGCCCGCCCGCGGTTTCGCTTTCCGGGTAGAGCGCCAGGGTCGGCCGGCCGTTGAAGGCGTTGTAGATCCACAGCACTTCGTCGCCTTCGTCGAGCTGGTACTGGCACCCGCCGACGCCGGTGAAGGTGTCGTTGACGAGGATGCCCCAGGACCGCCCGCCGGCTTCCGCATCGGGGCCGAGGCGGGTGATGAAGTAATCGTTGAAGCCGTCGTACCACTTGCCGTCGAAGGTCGCGCCGATCAGTGACATCGCGTCGGCGGCGGCGGACGTCGGGGTGGGGGCGGGGACGACGTTGCCGGGGTCGAGCGAGTTGATCCCGTCGCAGCGGCGCGGCGTCGGGTTGGAGTCGGAGGCGGCGAGGACGCCGTGCGGTTCGACCGCGAGCGGCCCCTCGAAGAGCGTTTCGGTGGCCCCCTCGATGCGCACCTCGACGACGGTCGGGCTCGCCGCGGCGAGCGTCGGGACGGCGAGGAGGAACGAGAAGAGCGCGCAGAGCGCCACGCACAGGTGACGATTTTTCATGCCTTGCCCCTTTCCGCGAGGGCGGTAGACGGTCACGGATCGGAGGGAGGTCTCCTGACTTACGAGCCCTCCGTTCGCGCCTTCCCGGCCTCGCGGCCAGTGGCTGTCGTGCGACGTGCGACGGAGCGCTGCTCGATCACAGTGGCGGGTCCGCGCCGACTTCGCACCGGACTTCCCTGTCCACCGATCCACTTACGTGGGCGGGCAGCATAGACGACGCCGCCCGCCCCACAACTTCGTTACCGGTTCGTTTCCTATTCGTAGGAGAGGTCGATCGTGTCGCCGACGTGGATCACGGTCGCGCGCGTCGCGGTCAGCTTGGCGCCGCCGTCGATCGACGCCTTCCAGCGTTCGGCGGGCACGCTCGGCGCCCCGTTCACCTGGGTGATCGCGCCGCTGCCGGAGCTCGGCAGGTAGCCGGTGACGCACCCGGCCGGGACGGTCCCGGCGACCGCCGCGTCGAGCACCGTCGCCAGCGTCGTCGTGGTCGACCCGGGCGCGAGCGTCACCGAGCACACCGACGGCGTGCCGGTCCCCGTCTCGATGACGAGCGCTAGCGACGTCGCTTCCGTCGCACCCGTGGCGAATTCCGTCACACCGGTCCACTGCGGGCCGCTCGCCGGTTTCGGCGGGGCCGCGGTGAAGCCGCCCGCGCCGAGCGCCCGGACGGCGTCCTGGGACGCGTACTCTTCGGCGCTCGAGCCGGTGGTGTAGCGGAACCCGCCGCCGCTCAGTTGCTGGCCGATGAGGTAGGTCAGCGGCGTCGGTTTTTTCACCCCGCCGCCGGTGAATTCGGTCCCCTGCGGGTCGAACCCGCAGGCTTTGAGGCCGTCGACTGCCCAGGCGGTCGAGTCGGTGTTCGTGCCGAATTCCGATTCGAAGGCGCCGGTCGTTTTGTTGAAGGCCGCGGCCAGGTAGGAGCGCGCGGCGACGATCGTCGGCGCGGTCGCGGGGACGCCGGCGCCGCAGAGGGCCGCCATCGCCGCGCCGGTCATGTCGGGTTCGGAGGCGCCGGCCAGCGCGGTCGGATTGCCCGCCGCTTTCTGCCAGGTCCAGCCGCCGTCGGTGTGCTGGTTGGCGGCGATCGCCGCCTCGGCGGCTTCGAGCACCGCGGGCGGGAAGCGACGGACCCCGCCGGTCGTCTTCGCCTGGCCGAGGACGAGGAGCCCGAAGGTCGTCGCGTTCATCGTTTCGCCGAAGTAGCCCGGGCTGGCCGGTTGGTAGGTCGAGGCGACCTTGGCGATCAGGTTCTGGCGGGCGGAGGCGCGGGCCGGGTCGATCCCGGCGGCGTAAGCGAGGAGGGCGCCGCGCTCGAAGTCGGTGGCGACGCCGAATTCCGGCCAGCCGGGCGTACCGACCACGCCCTGGTACCAGCTGCGGGCGTCGTGTCCCGCGGTGCCGGCCTTGTCGACTTCGGCCGGGGCGACGCCGGCCGCGGCGAGCGAGGCCAGCGACCAGTCGCCGCCGGGGCCGGGGATTTCGCCGCTGCTCGTTTGCAGGTTCTTGAGGTAGGCGACGCCTTTCGTCAGGGCGTTCGAGATTTCGGTCGGGGTGGCCGTCGCCGAGGCGACCGCAGGCAGCGCCAGCGCGAGCAGGGTCGCGGCAAGCAACGCCAGTCGCGCGGTGAGGGAACGCATTGGATGGATCTCCTTCTGGTTGGGGGCGGCGCGCCTCTGCCCCTTCTGGGAAGGAGGAGAAGACCAGCCGTCCGTTCGCGAAACAGGGGTCCTTATGGGTGTGCCGGTCGGTGAGCATTCGGACTCGGGGGCGGCCGTCGACCGCGTCCCATCACCGTTGCGCGTCAGTCCCGGGTTCTCACCGGGTTCCCTCGCCGGTCGGCGCGGGCAAGGTAATCGGTCCGGCGGCGGAAGGCCGGCGCGACGGACGGATGTCCGCTAGGTTGCCCGCCACAACCAAAAGCGGATCGGTGGACAGGGAAGTCCGGTGCAAGTCCGGCGCGGTCCCGCCACTGTGACCGAGGATGCCCCTCGCAGCGCGGATCGCGCGGCCACTGGCGAGAGCCGGGAAGGCGCGGGGGGAAGGCTCGGAAGTCAGGAGACCTCCCTCCGATCCATCCAACGCAACCCTCGTGGAAAGGGGTCCCTGGATGCCGATCTCCCGTCGTTCCCTGCCGTACGCGCCCGCCGCCCGAAGCCGCCTCGCCGCCGTCGCGCCCGCCGCCCGCCGCCGCCTCGCCGCCGTCGCGCCCG
>JBPYFM010000107.1:0-27500 GCA_051986435.1 Solirubrobacterales bacterium
AGCGCCAGGTACTCGGCCTGCACCGGGACTATGACGCGGTCGGCGGCGACCAGGGCGTTGACGGATACCGGGCCGAGCGAGGGCGGGCAATCGAGGAAGGTGTGGGCGAAGCGCTCGCGCACCGGGCCGAGGCGTTCGCGCAGGCGGGTCTCGGAGTTCGGGATCCGCGGCAGCTCGACCGCGGCGCCGGCGAGGTCGACGTTGGCGGGGACGATCCAGAGGTTGTCGGGCCCGGCGGGGCGGGCGGCGGCGGCCACCTCGGTGTCGCCGGTCAGGCAGTCGTAGGAGGACGGGTGCAGATCGCGGTCGCCGCCCAGGGCGACGGTCGCGTTGCACTGTGGGTCGAGGTCGACGAGCAGCGTCTGCTCGCCTTCCGAGGACGTGCAGGAGGCGAGGTTGACCGCGCTGGTGGTCTTGCCGACGCCCCCCTTCTGGTTCGCGATCGCGTAGACGGTGCCCATCGCGGCCCAGACTAGATGGTTGCTTCCACGACAGGGGTGTGACCGGGTGCGTCATCCGGGTGCGGCCTGTGGTGGAAACAACCATCTCGATGAGCGCCGCCGGTGCCGGTTGCGCGCGATCGGGAGCGGTCGGATAGCCTGGGCGCGTGTCCGACCTGGCCGACTGGCCCGACGATCCTGCCGAGCGCGCCCGCGAGTTGGTCGAAGGCGTCCTCGACGAGCTCGATCTCGACGGCGACGTACAGATCGAGGAGGACGACGAGCGCATCGTCGTCAGCGTCGTCGGCGACGACGACTACGGCCTGCTGATCGGCAAAAGGGGCCAGACGATCGACGCCCTGCAGCTGCTCTGCTACCAGGCCGCCTTCCGCGGTCTGCGCGAGCGCAAGCGGGTGATCGTCGACGCGGCCGGCTACCGCGGCCGTCGTCGCGAGACCCTGGAGAGCCGCGCCGACCGCGCTGCCGAGCAGGCGCTGACCAACAACCGGGTCGTCGAGATGGATCCGATGAGCGCCCAGGAGCGCCGGGTCGTCCACGAACGGCTGAAAGGCCGCTCCGGGGTCGAGACCTACAGCGAGGGCGACGAGCCCCACCGCTGCGTCATCGTCGCGCCGCTCGTCCACGAATAGCCGCGCCGTGGGCGACGAGCCGACGGCGTCCCTCTCCTCGGCCCAGCGCCGGTCGCTGGAGACCGTCCTCGCCCTCCTCGCCGAGGAGCGCGCCTCGGTCAGCTCCGTAGTCGACCAGCGGGCCTGGAAGGTCCACGTCGAGGACAGCCTGACCGGCCTCGAGGTCGCCGAGCTGGGCGAGGCGAGGCGGATCGCGGACGTCGGCGCCGGAGCCGGCTTCCCCGGCCTGGTCCTGGCCGTCGCGCTCCCCGAGGCGCAGGTCGACCTGATCGAGTCGGTGGGCCGCAAGACCGCCTTCATCGCCCGTGCCGCCGAGGCTGCGGGCATCCCCAACGCGGTCGCGGTCACCGCGCGGGCCGAGGACGTCGCCCGCGGCGATGGTCGCGAGACCTACGACGTGGTCACCGCGCGGGCCGTCGGCCGCCTCTCGACCCTGGCCGAGCTGGCGAGCCCCCTGCTGCGGCGGGACGGCGTCCTGATCGCCTGGAAGGGCAGGCGCGACGAGGAGGAAGAGGCCCAGATGTCCCGCGCCTCCGAGGCCCTGGCGATGCGCCCCGAAGCGGTCCTCGACGTCGGCCACCGCGCGGGTTCCGAGCACCGCCACCTCCACGTCATCCGCAAATCAGGCCCGACGCCCCCGAACCTCCCCCGCAAGTCCGGCCTGGCCAAGAAGCGCCCCTTCGGCTGAACAAGGAAAGAGCCCCGTCCCTTCCAGCTTTTCCAGTTGAGAGGGCTCCTGTCCCTTGTCCCCCGGCAGCGCCTAGAGCAATTGGCCCCCAAGACACGGGAGCACAAAAAAGGGCTCCCTCTCAGGAGCCCTCTCACCTTCTCCGCTTCTTTTTTTTCGGCGGTTTGGGAGGCGGTTTGGCCGCCCTCACCTCTTCCGCCGTCGGCACTTTCGGCGCCGGGATCACTTTGTTGATCACGAGCCCCTGGCCGATCGTCCAGATATTCGTCGTGATCCAGTAGAGGATCAGCCCGGCCGGGAAGTTGATCACGAAGGGAACGAAGACCAGCGGCAGGATGAACATCATCGTCCGCTGGGATTTATCCGCGGTGACCGACATGAAGAAGCCCGAGGCAAGCTGGGTGCCGACGTAGAGCACGATCAGCGCGATCAGTTCGGCGCCGTGCGCGGTCGCGGTGAGGTCGTTGATGAAGAGGAACGAGGCATGACCCGCGGTTTCGCACCCGGAGGGAAGTCCCAGGTTGGAGCAGATGTCGTCCGGGAGCTCGTGGCGGAGCGTGTAGAAGAGCGTGATGAAGACCGGGAGCTGCGCCAGCAGGGGGATGCAAGAGGCAAAGGGGTTGACTTTGTTCTCTTTGTAGAAGCGCATCATTTCCTGCTGCATGCGCTGTTTGTCGTTTTTGTATTTCTCCTGGATCTCTTTCATCTGCGGCTGGAGTGCCTGCAGAGCCCGCATGCCTTTGAGCTGTTTGTAGGTGAGCGGGATCAGGATCGCCCGGGTGCAGACCGTGATCGCGATGATCGAGAGGCCCCAGGAGAGGCCGACGTTGTCGTGGAAGAACTTGAGAACCGCGTTCGCGACGTCGATCAGCGGCTGCAGGATGTTTGCGTCCGGGACCATCACGAGTGCGCCCTCGGTTCACCGTGGTAGTCGGCCGGGTGGATGTGGCCGAGACCGCGCAGGGTGAAGCGGTCGGGGACGGGGTCGAAGCCGCCGTGGCTGAAGGGGTTGCACCGGAGCAGGCGGTAGGTCGCGAGGATCAGACCGCGGACTGCGCCGAAGCGTTCGACCGACTCCACCGCGTAGGCCGAGCAGGTCGGCTCGTAGCGGCAGCGGCGCGGGCGGGCCGGGGAGATCCAGCGCTGGTAGGCGCGGATCGGGGCGAGCGCGACGCGTTTCACGTGAAACGGGGAGGCCGGGGCATCGTCCGAGCGTTTCACGTGGAACGCCCTCCGCCAAAGCTGGCATCCATCGCTTCTTCGAGCGATTTGGTGACGCCGGCCGTTCCTTCCTTCTCGATCAACCCGTCGATATCCGCTCGGGCGACGATTACGAAGTCATGCTTGTCCGGCAGACGGTCGCTGAGCGACCAGAAGGCTTCGCGCAGCGTGCGCTTGACCTTGTTCCGGTCCACAGCTCCACCCACCTTCCGGGAGACCGACACGCCGAGCCTCACCTCCTCGCGCTCCTCATCGCGACGCGGAAACGTGTAGAGGACGAGATAACGGGTCGCATGCGACGAGCCATCGCGATAGACGCGGTCGAACTCGCCGCTTCGCGAGAGCCGACGGCGCTTCGACGGCGGCATTGCTCAGGGAGTGAGGCGCTTCCGACCTTTGCGCCGGCGACGCTGCAGGACGGCGCGGCCACCGCGGGTGCTCATGCGGGCGCGGAAACCATGGGTCTTCGCCCGCTTCCGCTTCTTTGGCTGATAGGTGCGCTTCATTGCCGGCGGGAGTATAGGGACCCCGGAGAAATGTTTTCCCCGCCAATTGCGGGTGGCCGGGTTCCCCCAGCAAATCGCGGCGCTATCGTCGCCGCCCCCCGTGCCTGACGACTCCCACACAACCGACCTCGGCAGCCTCTGGCGAGCAGCCCAGAAAAGGCTGGCGGAATCGGTCCCGGAGTCGACCTACAGGCTGTGGCTGGAGCCGCTCGAGGCGATCGGCGCCGACTCCGAGACCATCTACCTGAAAGCCCCGGAGGGCATTCGCGCCTGGGCCGAGCGGCGCTACTCGGCACTGATCGCGACCGCCCTCGCCGAGGTGGGCACAAACTTGCAACGGGTCAGCTTCGCCGCGCCGCGCGACGCGGAGGCCGCGGCCGCGCCCGGCCCCGAGCTGAACCCGAGCTACACCTTCGAGCGCTTCGTCATCGGCCCCGGAAACCGGCTCGCCCACGGCGCCGCCCTCGCGGTCGCCGAGGCGCCCTCGGAGGCGTACAACCCGCTCTTCCTGCACGGCCCGCCCGGCCTCGGGAAGACCCACCTGCTGGCGGCGATCGCCAACTACCTGCACGACAACGCCCCCGGCCTCAGCGTCCGCTACACGACCGCCGAGTCCTTCACCAACGAGTTCGTCGCCGCCCTCCGCACCACCGGCGCCGAGGCCTTCAAGGCCCGCTATCGCGACATCGACGTGCTGCTGATCGACGACGTCCAGTTCCTCGAGGGCAAGCCCGCCACCGAAGAGGAGTTCTTCCACACCTTCAACGCGCTGTACGAGGCGGGCAGCCAGCTGGTCCTCTCCGCCGACCGCATCCCGAGCGAGCTCTCGACCCTGGCCGCACGCCTGCGCGACCGCTTCGAGTGGGGGCTCACGGTGCCCGTGGAACCGCCCAACCTCGCCACCCGGCTCACCGTCCTGCGGCGCCTGGTCGAGGAGGCAGGGATCGAGATCGCCGATTCCGGCGCCCTGGCCGAGCTCGCGAACCGGATCGACGCCAACGTGCGGCAGCTGCACGGCGCCCTGACCCGCGTGATCGCCCACGCCTCGCTCCTCGCCAAGCCGCTGAGCTCGGAGCTGATCGCCGAGGTCATCCCCACCGGCAAGGCCCGCACGGCCCAGGCAACCTCGGTCGAGGAGATCCAGCAGCAGGTCGCCGAACGCTTCGGCATCTCCCGCGCCGAGCTGATCGGCTCGTCCCGCGCCGCCACCCCGCTGCGGGCCCGTCAGGTCGCCATCTACCTGACCCGCGAGCTCACCGACCTCTCGCTGCCCCAGATCGGTCGGCTCTACGGCGGCCGCGATCACACCACGGTGCTGAACAGCCTGCGCCGCATCGAAGCCCGCCTCGGCGAGGACGAGGCGCTGACCGCGAAGGTCGCCGAGTTACGCACAGCGATCCACAACCCGGCCGCGGGCTGAGGCCGAGGCGCCGCCGCCACTGCAAGACTCCACACCCGCCCACAGCCCTCTCCACAGCCTGTTTCTCGCATCCCGTCGCCGAATAGTCTCCGTCCCACCGCTTTTCAACAGCCTCTAAACCAACTCCACAAGGCAATCTCTTGAAGATCACGACCAAACGGGAAGAACTCGTCTCCAAGCTCTCGACCGTCTCGCGCGCCGTCTCCACCCGCGCCGCCACCCAGGCACTGTCCGGGGTCCTGATCGAGGCCGGCGAGGGGTCGGTGACCCTTTCCGCCACCGACCTCGACCTCGGCCTGCGCACCGCCGTGGAGGCGAACGTGGAGGGCGGCGGCTCGGTGCTGCTGCCCGGCCGGCTGCTGGCCGAAGTCACGCGCTCGCTCGCCGAGGACACGGTGGAGATCGAGACGCGCGAGGCGGAGCGCGACGTCGAGATCCGCAGCGGCACCTCCAACTTCCACCTGCGCGTGCTGCCGGTCGAGGACTTCCCGACCCTGCCGGCGAGCGACGGCGCCCCGATCAAGATCCCCGCCGCCGCCCTGGCCGAGAGCATCGACCTCGTCGCCCGCGCGGCCTCGCGCGACGACATGCGCCCGGTGCTGACGGGCGTCTTCGTCACCGCCTCGGGGAACGAGATCACGATGGTCGCCACCGACTCCTACCGCCTGGCGGTGAAACGGACGGAGCTCGAGGCGCCGCTGAGCGGGGAGATCGAGGCCAACATCCCGGCGCGGGCGCTGCGCGAGCTGGCGCGGATCCTCTCCGGCGAGGGGGTCGAGGAGGCGGCGATCACGCTGCAGGCCAACCAGGCGATCTTCGAGGCCGGATCGATCACCCTGACCACGCGGCTGATCGAGGGCCAGTTCCCGAATTTCCGCCAGCTCCTGCCGGAGTCCTACGAGCACGACGTGCGGCTGCCGCGGTCGGAGTTCCTCGACGTCGCGCGACGGATCAGCCAGCTGGCGCAGCGCAACGCGCCGCTGCGGTTCTCCTTCGCGCCGGGCGAGCTGACCGTCTCCGCCGAGACCCCCGACGTCGGCGACGCGCGCGAGACGATGCCGGCCGTGTTCGAGGGCGAGCCGATGGAGATCGGCTTCAACCCCGACTACCTGCGCGAGGGGATCGAAAGCGTCGCCGGCGACGAGGTGCTGCTGCGGCTGATCTCGCCGCTGCGGCCGGGCCTGATGCAGCCGGTCGAGAACGAGGACTTCCGCTATCTCGTGATGCCGATCCGCCTGAACGTGTAGCGGGGCACCGGGGGTCTAGGCTCGGCCGGTGCTCGTCACCGCGATCGAAGCCCGCCCGCTGCGCAGCCTCGAGCGCGTCCGCGTGCCGCTCGGTCCGGGGATCACCAGCGTCGTCGGGCCCAACGGGGTCGGCAAGACGAACCTGGTCGAGGCGCTCTACTTCGCGCTGACCGGGCGCTCGTTCCGCACCTCCGACCGCCGTGACCTGATCCCGTTCGGGGAGAGCCTGGCGCGGGCCGAGGTGACCGTACGCGACGACGACGGGATCGAGAGGCGGCTGTTGGCCTCGGTGAGCCGGACCGAGGGCCGTCGCCACCTGCTCGACGGCTCCGCGGTCGACCCGGCGACGCTGGCGCGATCGCGGCCGCCGGTGGCGGTGTTCGCGCCGGACCGCCTCAGCCTGGTCAAGGGGCCGCCCGCGGAGCGCCGCGCCCACCTCGACGGCTTCCTCGCCGCCCGCCGGCCGGCGCGCGGGGAGCTGCGCAAACGCTTCGGCCAGGCGCTGGCGCAGCGCAACGCGATGATCTCGCGCGTCGCGGCGGGCTTCGGATCGCCGGACGGGCTCGACGTCTGGGACGCGGGTCTCGCCGACGCGGCCGCGCCGCTGGTCGCCGCGCGGGGGGAGGCGGTGGCCGAGCTGGCGCCCGCGTTCACGGAGGCGCTCGCCGAGCTGGGTCTGGAAGGCGGTGAGCTCGCCTACGCGCCGCGGGCGGCCGGGGACGCGGCGGAGATCCGGGCGGGCTTGCGCGAGCGCCGCGACGCCGACCTCAAGCTCGGCCGCAGTTCCTGGGGTCCGCACCTCGACGAGCTGAAGCTGAGCGTCGGCGGACGGGCGCTGCGCAAATACGGCTCGCAGGGCCAGCAGCGCGCCGCGCTCCTGGCGCTGCTGTTCGCCGAGCGCGAGGCGCTGCTCGCGGCCCGCCGCGTCACGCCGCTGCTGCTTCTGGACGACGTGATGAGCGAGCTCGATCCGGGCAGGCGCGAACGCCTCGTCGCCCGCCTGGCGGCGGGCGGGCAGACGCTGATCACCGCCGCCGACGAAGAGTCGCTGCCTCCCGCGGCGCGCGAGGCGATGGTGCGGATGCCGACGCCCGGTGTCGTGGAGGCCCAAGGCGACTCCGGCGCGGAGGCGGCGTGACGCGGCGGCGCGCCCCGCGTCCCGCGGGCGAGGCGTTTCGCGTGGCGCGCGATCGGGCGGCGCCGAAGACGGGGTTGGCGGCGGTGCAGGCCGCCTGGTCGGAGGCGCTCGGCGAGCGCCTCGCGGAGGTGGCGACGCCGGTGTCGGAGCGGTCCGGAACGTTGACCGTGGAGTGTGCCGACGGTGTGTGGGCGCAGGAGCTCGACCTGATGCAGGAGCAGCTTCTGGAGCGGCTGCGGGAGGCGCTGGGGGAGAGCGCGCCGGAGGCGCTCAGGTTCCGCGTCGCAGGGGGTCCCTAAGTCGGCACACTTTTTGGGGGATTTGCAGGCACTTTACCCTCGGCGCGGCTTGGATCCGGTGCCTCGAACTGATATTCTTATGGCAACTCGCCTTTGCCCCGACCAGTTGTGGAGCGAGCCTCCTTGCGTCGGGGTTTTTTTTGCGTCAATCGGAAGGATCTCTTTGCCTGAGAAAAAAGCCAAAGCCGACGCCTCCTACGGTGCCGCGGACATCACGGTCCTCGAGGGCCTCGAAGCCGTCCGCAAACGCCCCGGCATGTACATCGGCTCGACCGGTCCCCGCGGGCTGCACCACCTGGTCTACGAGATCGTCGACAACTCCGTCGACGAGGCGCTCGCCGGCTACTGCGACACGGTCACGATCGTCATCCACCCGGACAACAGCGTCACGGTGGGGGACAACGGTCGCGGCATCCCCGTCGGGATCATGGAGAAAGAGAACCGGCCGGCGGCGGAAGTCGTCCTCACCGTCCTGCACGCGGGCGGCAAGTTCGGGGACGGCGGCGGCTACAAGGTGTCCGGCGGCCTCCACGGCGTCGGCTCCTCCGTGGTCAACGCGCTCTCCGAGCGCCTGCACCTGAAGATCGAAACGGACGGCGCGGTCTGGGAGCAGGACTACGAGCGGGGCAAACCGCAGAACAAACTGGAGAAGACCGCGAAGTCGGACCGGCACGGGACCGAGATCACCTTTCTGCCGGACCTCGAGATCTTCGAAGACATCGAGTACGACTTCCAGACGCTCGCCGAGCGGATGCGGGAGACCGCGTTCCTCACCCGCGGGCTGAAGATCTCGCTGACCGACGAACGCGGCGAAGGCCAGAGCGCCGAGTTCCAGTACGACGGCGGCATCGAGGACTTCGTCACCCACCTCAACGAGAACAAAGAGGTGATCAACAAAAAGCCGATCTTCTTCGAAGGCGAGAAAGAAGACGGCGAAGTCGAGGTCGCGATGCAGTGGAACAACTCCTACCAGGAGTCGATCTTCAGCTTCGCCAACAACATCAACACGCACGAGGGCGGCACGCACCTCTCGGGCTTCCGCGGCGCGCTCACCCGCACCCTCAACGCCTACGCGCGGAACAAAGGCCTGCTGAAAGAGAAGGACGACAACCTCGCCGGCGAGGACGTGCGCGAGGGGCTGACCGCGGTCATCTCGGTGAAGCTGCACGACCCGCAGTTCGAGGGTCAGACCAAGACCAAACTCGGCAACCCGCCGATCAAAAGCCTGGTCGAGGAGACGGTCAACCGCAAACTGGCGGAGTACCTCGACGAGAACCCGCCCGAGGCGCGGCGGATCATCTCGAAGGCGATCGACGCGGCCCGGGCCCGCTCCGCGGCGCGCAAAGCGCGCGACCTGACGCGCAAGTCGGCGCTCGAGAACTCGACCCTGCCGGGCAAGCTCGCTGACTGCACGGTGAAGGACCCGACCCTGGCCGAGATCTTCGTGGTCGAGGGTGACTCCGCGGGCGGCTCGGCGAAGCAGGCGCGCGATCGCTCGACCCAGGCGGTTCTGCCGCTGCGCGGCAAGATCATCAACGTCGAGAAGAGCCGGATCGACAAAGTCCTCGCCAACAACGAGGTCCAGGCGCTGATCACCGCGATCGGCACCGGCGTCCACGACGAGTTCAACATCGAGGACGCCCGGTACCACAAGATCGTGATGGCTACGGACGCCGACGTCGACGGCGCCCACATCCGCACCCTGGTGCTCACCTTCCTCTACCGGCAGATGCCGGAGCTGATCGAGAGCGGCTTCGTCTACATCGCGAAACCGCCGCTCTATCGCGTGAAACAGGGCAACCAGGAGACCTACCTGGAGCGCGAGTCCGAACTGGAAGAGCTCCTGCTGCGGGACAAGCTCGAGCAGTTCGAGCTGATCGACGCGACGGGGGAGAGCCGCAAGCTGACCCAGACCCGCTGGCAGGCCTACATCCGACGCTCGAAAGAGTACGAGGGCTGGGGCTCCTCGCTGCAGGCCGACTACGGCCACGAGGTGGTCCGCTTCCTCGAGGAGTCGACGCTGCTGGACGAAGGCGTCGCGTCGCTGTCGGCGGCGAAGGCGCTGCTCGAACGCGAGGCGCCCGCGGGTGAGCCGTTCGACACCGAGGTCGTCAGCGCGACCGACGACCTGGTCGTCGTCAAGGCGATCTCACGGAGCTCGGGCCTCGCCCGCACCCATCGACTGCCACGCGAGCTGTTCGAAGACAACGAGTACCGCAAGTTCGCCGAGGTCCACGCGGCGCTGCTGAAACAGGTCGGTCGCCCCGCCTTCAAGGTGAAGCGCGGTGAGAAAGAAACGGTGGCGCTCTCCTTCCAGGCGCTGCGCGGCGCGGTGCTCGAGCTGGCGCGCTCCGGCGCTCACATCACCCGGTTCAAGGGACTGGGAGAGATGAACCCGAAACAGCTGCGCGAGACGACCATGGACCCGGCGACCCGCACGCTGGCCAGGGTGACCCTGGAAGACGCGACGGCCGCCGACCGGATCTTCTCGATGCTGATGGGCGACCAGGTCGCACCGCGCCGGGACTTCATCGAGACCCACGCTAAAGAGGTTAAGTTTTTAGATGTCTAGAAGCGGGCGCTGCAAACCGGCGCATCTCGCGGTCCTCGGTCGCTCGGATCGGGTCACGCACTGTGAGTGCGCTCCCCTCACCTCGCTCCCTGCGTCCCACGACCTGCTTGGTTTTCGCACCCGTGCGTGGGGTTCATCTACAAGGGCACGGTTGTTGTCAGTGATTGATATGAAAGTGGAGGTGCGCTAGTGGCATTGGAGGCGCTCACGGGCAACATCGAAGACCGCGGCCTCGAGCAGGAGATGCGGTCGTCGTACCTCGATTACGCGATGAGCGTGATCGTCGGGCGCGCGCTGCCCGACGTTCGCGACGGGCTGAAGCCGGTCCACCGTCGGGTGCTCTACTCGATGCACGACCTCGGCCTGCAGCCGACCCGGCCTTACCGTAAGTGCGCCTTCATCGTCGGCGAGGTGATGGGCAAGTACCACCCGCATGGCGACTCGGCGATCTACGACACGCTGGTGCGGATGGCGCAGGACTTCTCCCTGCGTTACATGCTGGTCGACGGCCAGGGCAACTTCGGCTCGATCGACGAAGACCCCGCCGCAGCGATGCGGTACACGGAGGCGCGCATGGCGCGCATCGCCACCGAGATGCTGCGCGACATCGACGCCGACACCGTCGACTTCGGCCCCAACTACGACGAAGAGAACCAAGAACCGCTGGTCCTGCCGTCGCGCTTCCCGAACCTTCTCGTCAACGGCACGTCCGGCATCGCCGTCGGCATGGCGACGAACATCCCGCCGCACAACCTGCGCGAGGTCTCGGCCGCCGTGATGGCCTACATCGACGATCCGGAGGTCGATCTCGACGGCCTGATGACCCACATCAAGGGCCCCGACTTCCCCGGTGGCGGCCTGATGAGCCGCGAGGGCATCCGCACTGCCTACGAGACGGGGCGCGGCAGCATCAAAGTCCGCGCCCGCGCCCACGTCGAGCCGCTGAAAGGGGGCAAGGAGGCGATCGTCGTCACCGAGCTGCCGTTCACGGTGAAGAAGCTCGGCGAAAACGGGCTGGTCGCGAAGATCGCTGACCTCGTCCGCAACAAAAAACTCGACGGCATCTCCGACATCCGCGACGAGACCGACGAACGCGGCATGCGCCTGGTCATCGAGCTCAAACGCGGCGGGCCGCCGGCGAAAGTCGTCCTCAACAACCTCTACAAAAAAACCGCGATGCAGTCGACCTTCGGCGCCAACATGGTGGCGCTGGTCGACGGGGTGCCGAAAACCCTCACCCTCCGCGAGCTGATCAAGCACTACGTCAACCACCAGCGCGAGGTGGTCACCCGCCGGACGCAGTACGAACTGCGTCGCGCCGAGGCCCGGGCCCACATCCTGGAGGGCCTGCTGGTCGCGCTCGACAACCTCGACGCGGTCATCAAACTGATCCGCTCCTCGAGCGATCCCGACGCCGCGCGCCAGGGCCTGATGGACCAGTTCGAGCTCTCCCGCGAGCAGTCGCAGGCGATCCTCGACATGCGGCTCCAGCGCCTCACCGCCCTCGAGGCCGACAAAGTGCGCGCCGAGCACGCCGACCTGATGGAGCGGATCGGTGAACTGCGCGAGATCCTCGGCGACGAGGCCCGTGTGATGGGGCTGATCAAGGACGAGCTCGGGGAAATCGTCGAGTCCTACGGCGACGAACGGCGCACCGAGCTGGCCGCCTTCGAGGGCGAGGTCGGGATCGAGGACATGATCGCCGACCAGCAGATGGTGATCTCGCTGACCGCCTCCGGTTACGTGAAGCGGCTGCCGCTGGCGACCTACCGGCAGCAGAACCGCGGCGGCGTAGGGGTAATGGGGATGAACCTCAAAGAGGACGACTACATCGCCCACCTGCACATCAGCTCCACCCATGACTTCCTGCTGTTCTTCACCAACCGCGGGAAGGTGTACCGGACGAAAGTGTACGAACTGCCGGAGGGCTCGCGTAACTCGAAAGGATCGAGCCTGCGGAACGTACTGCCGCTCACCGAGGACGAGAAAGTCATGGCGGTCATCCCGACCCGTGACTTCAAAGAGAACCGCTACCTCGTCTTCGCGACCGCCGACGGACTGGTGAAGAAGACCGAATTCCTCGCCTACAACACGCCGCTGCGTGCCGACGGGATCATCGCGATCAAGGTGCGCCCGGGCGACGAGCTGGTGCAGGTGCGACTCACCTCGGGCGAAGACGACATCCTGATGGTGTCCCACTCCGGTCACGCCGCGCGCTTCTCCGAGGAGCTGCTGCGGCCGATGGGCCGCGACACGAGCGGGATCAAGGGCATGAACGTGAGCGGCAAAGACAACCGTGTCCTCGCCATGGACATCGCCCGCAACGACACCGAACTGTTCGTCGTCACCGAGAACGGCTACGGCAAGCGCACCCCGGTCTCCGAGTATCCGGTGAAGGGTCGTGGCACCAAAGGCGTGCTGACGATCCGGGTGACCGAGAAGAAGGGCGGTCTCGCCGGCGCCCTGATCGTCAATCCCCACCAGGACCTGCTCTTCATCTCCCAGAACGGGATGGTGCAGCGCACCGGCGTCGAAGGCATCTCCCAGACCGGCCGCGCGACGCAGGGCGTGAAAGTCATGAACATCAAGGACGACGACCGCGTGAGCGCCGTCGCCCTGGTGGTCGAGTCCGAAGACAACAGCGCCCCCGCCGAGGGCCCCTCAGCCCAGGCCGAGCTGGCCGAGGGCACCCCGAGCGCCGACGACAACGGCGCGAGCCCCGACGCCGCGAACGAGTAGCCCCCCCGTTGATGGGCCGAAAAGTACCCCTATAGCAGTACTTTTCGGCCCATCAACATCGAGCCTAGGCGGCCTGGGGTAGGTACTGCTGCCAGTTCGCGGGGATCTTCGGGCTCGCCACCTGGATGAAGACCGTCGGCGCCGGGGCCTTCGGGGTCGTCTTGGGGTGCATGTGGATCTCGCGCGGGAGGCGGTTGCCCTTCTTGCGGTTGCAGGTGGCGCAGGCGGCGACGATGTTGTCCCAGGTGGAGGCGCCGCCGCGGGAGCGGGGGATGACGTGGTCGACGGTGAGGCCGGACTTGGTGGAGCCGCAGTACTGGCAGGTCCAGGAGTCGCGGGCGAGGACGGCGCGGCGGGTGATCTTGCGGCGGTGGGCCTCGCGCGGGATGCGGACGTAGTTGACGAGGCGGATGACGTCGGGGCGCTCCAGGGTCATGTGCTCGGAGTGCAGGGCATCGCCCTGGCGCTGCTCGAGGAGCTCGGCCTTTTCCTTCAGGAGCAGCACGGCGGCACGTCGCAAAGTGCAGACGTTGATCGGCTCATACGTCGCATTGAGCACCAGCACCCTGGCCATGGTGCGGGAATTGTAAGCGGGTCGGGAAGCGGCCTCGAAATCGGCGCGGCGCGGCGCGGTCGAGGACGGCGTCAGATGATCGGGTAACTGCCCAGGATCCGGACCGATTCGGCCTTGGTCCGGAGGGCGGCGATCGCCGCCTCGACGGGCTCGTCGGAGAGCCGTCCGTCGAGGTCGCAGAAGAAGAAATAGCGCCCCAGTTCGGAGCGCTGGGGCCGCGACTCGATGCGAGAGAGGTTGATTCCGCGCGACGAGAACTCGGCCAGGGCGTCGACGAGCGCACCGGGGTGGTCGTCGCCGAGCTCGTAGAAGATCAGCGAGGTCTTCCACCTCTCGCCCGCCGGCGGCTCGGTGCCCTCCGGCGCCAGCCAGACGAAGCGGGTGACGTTGTTCTGCTCGTCCTGGATCCCCTCGCGCAGGATCCGGCAGCCGTAGAGCGCCGCCGCCGCGCGCGAGCCGACAGCCGCCCAGGGGCGCGGCGACTCGGAGACCATGCGCACCGCCGCCGCGGTGCTGCTCACGCTCCGCAGTTCGATCCCGGGCAGGTTGTCGCGCAGGAAGCGGGCGGTCTGGGCGAGGCCCTGCTGGTGGGAGAGGACCGCCTCGACCTGGTCGAGCTCGATCCCGTCCCTGGTGATCAGGTGCTGGCGCACCGGGTAGTCGTGCTCGCCGACGATCGCCACGTCCGGCGCTTCGAAGGCGAGGATGTCGAGGGTGCCGCGGACCGAGCCCTCGATCGAGTTCTCGTACGGCGCCAGGGCCCGGTCGGCACGCCCGTCGATCACCGCCTGGATCGCGTCGAACACGGTGTCGGTGCGCAGCGGCTCGAACTCGGCGCCGCCGAGAGCTTCGTTCAGGGCGTCTTCGGTGAAGGTCCCCGCCGGTCCGAGATAGGCGATCCGCATCGGTGCTCTAAGAACTCAAACTATTCGAAGACGACGGTGTAGGTCGCTTCGTTGTTGGTGGTGACCTGCTCGCCCGGCACCGGTTCGACCTTGACTTCGAGCTTCGTTTCGCCTTCCGGCGCCGGCGTCAGCGGCACGACCGCGGTTTCTTCGGTGCCGGCTTCGAGCGAGGGGATTTCCTGCGTCGTTTCCTTGCCGTCGGCGATCACCACGACGGTGACGCCGTTCTCGGTCGATTCGCCCTGGTTCTGGACCGTCACTTCGATTTCCGGCGTGCCTTCGACGGTCACCGAGTTGGTCGCTTCCGGCGTCAGTTCGACGCCGCCGATGCTGGTCCCGACGAGGCCGAGTCCGTGCACCCCCGGGCTGGGCGCACCGGCGTTCGACCCGCTCACGGACCCGAGCGCCTTCGCCACTTCGGCTTCTTCCAACCACTTGGTGCCGTCGGGGACGAAGGTGCTCTTCGGCACGTCGCTGCCGGTGATGCCTTCGTCGGCGAGCTTGCCGTCGATTTCCGGCCGGACCACCGATTCGTAGACCACGTCGGCGGCGAGCAGCGTCTGCATCTGTTTGGCGATCGCCGCCGTCGCCTGCGCGGCGCCCGCTTCGCCGAGCGCCGTCCGCATCTTGTCGGCGATCTTTTCCATCGCCGCCGCGCGCAGCGTGTAGACGAGTTCGAGGGACCGCTGGGCGCTGCTCAGCGAGCCCGGCGGGCTCAGCCCTTCGACCCGGGTCTTGTAGTTGATCATCGCGCTGCGGTCGGCGTCGACCTGGCCGGTGAATTCGGTCACCGAGAGGCCGCCCGGTTCTTCGAGCTTGCCGAAGAAGTCTTTGCTGGTCTGACCGGTCTCGATCACGATCTGCTTGACGCCGCGGGCGTAGTCGGAGAGCGCGCTCCGCGCCTGCGCGTCGAGGCACCCCTTGATGCCGAGCACGATCAGGATCAGCACCAGCAGCGCCCCGCCGAGCGCGAGCAGGCGCCGCAGCATGATCTGCTGGCGTTCGGGGCGGCGGCTGGGCCGACGCGATCGTCGGCTCGCGCCGCCTGAAGTCGAGTACTCCAAGGCGCGGCTCTCCCAAGGGCTGGTTTCGGCTGGCGGGGGAGTATGGCGACTGCCGGCGTGCGGCCGCCGATTCTTCCCGCGTACGGTGCCTTTTTCCCAACGATAGCCGGCAGGAGGGAGGAGTCGCGTGGCGAAGAGGAACTTGCTTTGGTCGGCTCACTCGTACTTGATCGCTTCCTGATCGAGCGCCGCATCGGCAGCGGCGGCTTCGGCGTCGTCTACGAGGCCTGGGACGGCCGCCTCGAGCGCCCGGTCGCGGTGAAGGCGATCGACCAGCGGGGCGAGGCCGGGCGGCGGGTCCTGCGCGAGGCCCAGGCGGCCGCGCGGCTCAACCATCCCGGCATCGTGACCCTGTACGAGATGGGGGAGGAGGACGGCAACGCGCTGCTGGTCTCCGAGCTGGTCGAGGGCGACACGCTCGCGCGCCTGGCCGGCGAGGACGTCCTCTCCGACCGCGAGATCGGCGAGATCGGCGCCGACCTCTGCGAAGCGCTCGACCACGCCCACTCGCGCGGCGTCATCCACCGCGACATCAAGCCGCAGAACGTCCAGGTGGTCGACGGCCAGCCGCGCGCCAAGCTGATGGACTTCGGCATCGCCCTGGTCGCCGACGCGGCGGGCCTGACGGCGACCGGGGATGTCGTCGGCACGCTCGCCTACATGTCCCCGGAGCAGGCCGAGGGGCTCGAGGCGGGGCCGGAGGCCGACGTCTACTCGCTCGCCCTCACGCTGTACGAGTGCTGGAGCGGCGAGAACCCGCACCGGCGCGACAACGCCGTCGCCACCGTCCGCTCGATCGGCCGCCGCGCCCGCTCCCTGCACCGCCTCCGCCCCGATCTGCCGCGCGAGCTGACCGAGGAGATCGACGCCTGCCTCGACCCGCGCCCCGGGCACCGCCCCTCGCTGGAGGAGCTGGGCACGGCGATCGAGGAATCGCTCGACTACCTTGCCGATCACCCCCAGGGCAGATCGCGCCGCGTCGGCCTGCGACTCGGCGCGCTGGGGATCGCCGCCGCCATCGGCGCGCTCCTCGTGCTCGGCCATGGGCTGGTCCTCCCCTAGAATCTGCGGACTCTCCGCAGACGCGGAGGCTTGACCCTGCCATGACGAAGGCCCCCACCAAGCCCACCAAGGAACCGTCCCCATAGCCCTTCTGCGCAAACTGGAGTCCGGGATCGAAGGCCTCGTCGAGGGGGTGTTCTCGCGCGCCTTCAGCTCCGAGGTGCAGCCGGTCGAACTGGCGCGCAAGCTGGCGAAGGAAATGGACGCCCACAAGACCGCCTCGGTGCAGCGCGTCTACGTCCCCAACGAGTACACCGTCTTCCTCTCCCGCCAGGACCGCTCGAAGCTCGAAGGCTACGAGCGCTCGCTGGAGCAGGAGCTCTCCGGCTACCTGCTCGAGCACGCCCGCCGGCGCGGCTACGACCTGCTGACCCGGCCCGCGGTCGAGTTCCAGACCGACGAGCGCCTGCGCCTCGGCGAGTTCGGGATCCAGCCGCGGATGGTGAAGGCTCCGGTGCGCGAGGGCGAGGCCCCGCGCCAAGGCGACGAGGGCCACACGATGGTCTACTCGGCGGTCCGCGAGCGCGACCGCCAGCGCCCCAAAGAACCGGAGCAGGCGGTGCGGGCGCTGGTCGCGACCCGCGCGGTGGTCTCGCTCGACGACCGCCGTTATGTCTTCGACGGCCCGCGCGCCACGATCGGCCGCTCGAAGTCGGCCGAGTGCGTCCTCTCCGACCCCAACGTGTCCCGTCGTCACGCCGAGCTGCGCCGTTCCGACTCGGGCGACTGGCAGATCGTCGACCTCGGCTCGACCAACGGGATCAAGGTGAACGGCCGGCGCGTCTCCTCCACCCGCCTCAGCCCGGGCGACCAGGTGACGGTCGGCACCACCACCTTCCTGTTCGACGTCGAGCAGTAGATGCCCGAGGAACGGCCTGGCTTCAGGCCCGGACCGTAAGGTGCTGAGCGAGTGGCCTACGACCCCCTATCGACCGCCCTGAAATTCGGCTTCCTGGCCGTGCTGTTCCTGTTCCTCCTCGTGATCGCGAGGAGCGCCTACCGCGACCTGCGGCGGACGGCGGCGCCCGCCCCCGACGCGACCGGCTTCCACGCCGTGGTCGCCCCGGCCGAGGTCCAGCGGGGCAACGACGCCTGGCTGATCGCCGAGCGCGGCGGCGGCCTCACCCGCGACGAGCGCTTCGACCTGATCGGCGGCCTCTCGATCGGCCGCTCCAAGGACGCCGACGTGCAGATCGACGACCGCTATGCCTCCGGCATCCACGCGCGATTGTTCTCGCGCGAAGGGCGCCATTTCGTCGAGGACATGAACTCGACCAACGGCACCCAGCTGAACGGGTCGGCGCTGGACGGCGAGGCGGAGCTGGTCGACGGCGACACGATCCAGATCGGCGACACCGTCTTCCGCTTCGAGGCTTCGTGAGGCCTGCCGGGTTGGGGTAGAGATGACGCTGCGGATCACCGACCAGGCCTACGCGACCGACACCGGCCGCCAGCGGAGCGCCAACGAGGACTCGGTCTTCGTCCGCGCGCCGCTCTTCGTCATCGCCGACGGGATGGGCGGCGCCCGCGCCGGTGAGGTCGCCTCGAAGACGGTCGTCGACGCCTTCGACCGGCCGCTCCCCGAGGCGCCGCCGGAGCGGCTGCTGCGGGAGACGATCGAAGGCGCCAACCGCACCGTGTACTCGCTCGCCCGCGAGGACCCGAACCTCTCCGGGATGGGGACGACGACCACCGCGGCGATCCTCGACGAGGCCGCCGAGGAGGTGGCGATCGGCCACGTCGGCGACAGCCGCGCCTACCGCCTGCGCCGGGGCAAGCTGGAACGCCTCACCCGCGACCACTCGCTGGTCGAGGAGATGCGGCGCAAAGGCCAGCTGACCGAGGCGCAGGCCGAGGACCACCCGCAACGCTCGATCATCACCCGCTCGGTCGGCCCCGAACCGGAGGTCGAGGTCGACGTGCAGACGGTGCCCGCGCAGGGCGGCGACATCTTCCTGCTCTGCTCCGACGGGCTGACCACGATGCTCGACGAGGAGCACATCGAGCGCCTGCTCACCCGCGCCACGTCGATGCCGAACGCGGTCCGCGCGCTGGTCGACGAAGCCAACCGGGCGGGCGGCCGCGACAACATCAGCGTGATCGCCTTCAAGGTCGTCGACGCGGCCGAACCGGCTCTGGACGCGGAGGGCGCGACGCTGATCGGCACCAGCGCCGACGATGCGGGGCTGACCGCGACCGAGGTGCGGCGCCGGGCGGCCGCGGACGCGGCCCGGCGCCGCCGCGAGGAGGCCGTCGAGGTCCGCCCGGGCAGGCGCCGGAGGATCGTGAAACGCGTCGCCGGCCTGGTTGCGGTGCTGGTCGTGATCGGGGCGATCGTCTTCGGCGCCACCTACGGCCTGCGCCACGCCTGGTTCCTCGGCACCGACGACGCGGGACGGGTCGCCCTCTACCGCGGCGTCCCCTACGAACTGCCCTTCGGGATCAAGCTCTGGAGCGAAAAGTATTCGGCGCCGATTCAAACGTCAGCGCTGCCGGAGAAACGCCGGGAAGCGGTGACCGGCCACAGCGTCCGCTCGCGCGACGACGCGGTGAAGCTGCTCGAAGAAATCGAACGCGCCCAGGGGGTCCGGGAATGACCCGCGCCCGTAACCGCGAGCTGCTCGCGCTGATCCCGGTCGCGCTGCTCCTGACCGCGGGCTTCGCCGCGGTCTTCGCCCAAGAGCATTCGAAACTGGGCAACCTCAGCCTCACCTACGGCGCCTACTTCGCCGCCGTCTGCCTGGCCACCCACATCTACCTGCGGATCCGCCTGCCGCACGCCGATCCCTACCTCTTCCCGCTGATGGCGGTGCTGACCGCGTTCGGCTTCGTGATGATCTACCGGATCGACGAAAGCCTCGCCCGCAACCAGGCCAACTGGTTCGTCTTCGGCCTCATCCTCTTCGCCCTGACGATCCAGTTCCTGCGCGACTACGAGGTGCTCGAGCGTTATCGCTACCTCATCGCCACGGCCGGCATCCTGCTGCTGCTGGCGCCGCGCCTGCCGGGGATCGGCGAACAGGTGAACGGCGCCTACCTCGGGGTGAAGATCGGCCCGATCTCCTTCCAGCCGGCCGAGTTCGCGAAGATCGCGATCGTCATCTTCCTCGCCTCCTACCTGCGGGAGAACCGCGAGGTGCTGATCGTCGGCGCGCGGCGGGTGCTCGGCGTCACCCTGCCGCCGCTCAAACACTTCGGCCCGATGCTGGTCGTCTGGGGCGCGACGATGCTGCTGCTCGTCTTCATCCGCGACCTCGGCAGCTCGCTGATGTTCTTCGCCGCCTTCCTCGCCCTGCTCTACGTGGCGACCGGCCGCTTCAGCTTCGTCGTGATCGGGATGCTGCTCTTCCTCGCGGGCGCCTGGTTCATCGTCTCGACCGTCCCGCACGTCCACGAGCGGGTCGAGATCTGGCTGCACCCCTACCAGGAAGCCCAGGGCAGCGGCTACCAGATCCTGCAGTCGATCTTCGCCCAGGCCGACGGCGGGCTCTTCGGCAAAGGCTTCGGGCAGGGGTTGATCACGGTGCCCGGGCATCCCAACCAGGCGCTCCTGCCCGCGGCGCAGACCGACACGATCTACTCGCTGATCGTCAACGAGCTCGGCCTCTTCGGGGCCGTCGGGCTGATCGCCACCTACCTGCTGATCACGGCGCGCGGCTTCAAGATCGCCCTGCTCGCCAACGACGGCTTCTCCAAGCTGCTGGCAACCGGGCTGACCGCGGTGTTCGCGATCCAGGCCTTCGTGATCATCGGCGGGGTCACCCGGGTGATCCCGCTGACCGGCGTCACCCTGCCGTTCGTCTCCTACGGCGGCAGCTCGATCGTCGCCAACTTCGTCCTCCTGGCGCTGCTGCTGCTGGTCTCGAACCGCGCCCGCCGCGAAGCCGAGGAGGGCACCGCGCTCGCCGACCGTGACTCGCCGCTTGGGGCGCTGACGTGAACCGCCAGATCATCAAGCTCTTCGGCTTCATCGTCGTCCTCTTCGCGATCCTGGTCGGCTTCACGTCCTGGTGGTCGGTCTTCGACGCCAAGGCGCTCAAGGAACAGGAAGCGAACAAGCGGCCGCTCTTCGAGCAGCAGCAGATCCCGCGCGGGCGGATCCTCGCCGCCGACGGCTCGGTGATCGCCAAGTCGGTGCCGAAGGGCAAGGGGACCGGCAGACGCTACGTCCGCCACTACCCGATGGGGAAGCTCTTCGGCCACCCGATCGGCTACAGCTTCATGGAATACGGGCAGACCGAGTTCGAGCAGTACCACAACGCCGAACTGACCGGGGAAGAATCGGAATTCGGCACGATCCTCGACCAGCTGACGGGGCAGAAGCAGGAAGGCGAACAGATCGTCACGAGCCTCGATCCGAAGGCGCAGGAAGTGGCGATGGGGGACCTGGAAGCGGCCGGCTACGGTGCCGTGGTGGCGATCGAACCGAGCACCGGCGCGGTCAAGGTGCTGGCGACGAATCCCTCCTTCAATCCGAACGCGATCCCGGACAAGCTCGAACAGTGGAATCGGGAGGAAGTCGTGGCGCCGCTCTACAGTCGCGCGACCCAGAGCCAATTCCCGCCGGGCTCGACCTTCAAGGTGGTGACCGCCGCGGCGGGCCTCGAATCGGGAGTGATCACCCCCGAAACGACCATCAACGCCCCCGGCTCGATCACCGACGAAGGCCACGAACTCGCCAACGACTACAACCAGGACTGGGGCTCGATCTCCCTCGACACGGCGCTGACCAACTCGGTCAACACCTGGTTCGCCCAGCTCGGCCAGAAAGTCGGCCAGGACAAGCTCTTCTCGATGATGGAAAAGTTCGGCTTCAGTGCGAGGCCGCCGATCGACCTGCCGGAAAACGAAGTCAATCCGAGCGGCGTCTTCGAAGGGGGCAAGCTGCTGACCCGCCACGACCCGGTCGACCTTGGACGGGTCGCGATCGGCCAGGAGCGGCTCTTGGTGACGCCGCTGCAGAACGCGATGGTCGCCGCGGGGATCGCCAACCACGGCAAGTTGATGAAGCCGCAGATCTGGAAGCGCGTCGTGAACGTCGACGGCAGCGTCACCAAGACGATGAAGCCGACCGTCTACAGCGAACCGATCTCGGCGAAGACGGCGGAAGAGCTGGCCACCGCGATGGAAGGCGTGGTCCGCGAAGGGACCGGGACCAACGCGGCGATCTCCGGCGTGCCGGTGGCGGGCAAGACCGGCACGGCGGAAACGCCGAACAACAAGGAGTGCGGCGGCGGCGAAGCGGAGAACCAGGCCTGGTTCATGGGCTTCGCGCCGGCCGACCACCCGAAGATCGCGATCGCGGCGACCGTGTCCTGCACCGAACAGTTCGGCGGCGACGTCGCCGCGCCGATCTTCCGCGATGTCGCCGAAGCCATCCTGGCGGGCGAATAGACGTGGGACGAATGGCGGCGGAGACAGTGACGACGAGGGGAGAGGCGCGTGGCTGAGGTCGAGGTAGGCTCGGTCGTCGACCGGCGTTATCGGGTGCTGGCGAAGATCGGCGGTGGCGGCATGGCCGACGTCTGGCTCGCCGAGGACACCCACCTGCAACGTCGGATCGCGCTGAAGGTCCTGCACCGGCGCTTCGCCCAGGACCGCGAGTTCGTGATGCGCTTCCAGCGCGAGGCCGAGGCGGCGGCCGGCCTCCAGCACCCCAACATCGTCGCCGTCTTCGACCGCGGCGAATGGGAAGGCACCTACTACATCGCCATGCAGTACGTGGAGGGGCCGACGCTGAAGCAGCTGATCGACTCCGGGATCACGATCGAGCAGGCGGTCGCGGTGATCCGCCAGGTGCTGCAGGCGGCCGGCTACGCGCACCGCCAGGGGATCGTCCACCGCGACCTGAAGCCGCAGAACGTGATCGTCGACCCGGAGGGCAAGGCCGTGGTCACCGACTTCGGCATCGCCCGCGCGGGCGTCTCGGAGATCACCCAGACCGGCTCGGTGATGGGGACGCCGCACTACCTCTCGCCCGAGCAGGCGCAGGGCTTCGACGTCACCCCGGTCTCCGACCTCTACTCGATCGGCGTGATGCTCTACGAGGCGCTCACCGGACGGGTGCCCTTCGAGGGCGAATCGGCGGTCGCGGTGGCGATGAAACAGGTCTCGCAGATGCCGCAGCGGCCGAGCTCGATCCAGCCGCGGGTCAGCCCGGCCCTCGACGCGGTGGTGATGCGGGCGCTGGAGAAGGACCCCGGGCAGCGCTTCCAGAGCGCCGACGCGTTCATCGCCGCGCTCGACCAGGCGATGCGCGATCCGGGCGGCGCCGGGCGCGGGACCACCTCCTTCGCGGCGCTGCCGCCGGTGGTGGCGGTGCCCGAGGACGAGCTGGACCCCGACGAGCAGCGGCGCCGCCGGCGCAACTGGTGGATCCTCGGCGCCCTGGTGGCGATCCTGCTCGGCGCGCTGATCGGCCTGCTCCTGAGCCGCGACACGACGACGCCGGTGCCGAGCGTCGAAGGGCGCAGCCTGCAGCGGGCCGAAGAAATCCTCGAAAACGAAGGCTTCTCGGTGAAACAGCCGCCGATCACCGTTCATCGCCAGGTCCCGGCGGGCACCGTGCTCGAGCAGGACCCGCCGCCCTCCCCGCCCGCCCACGAGGCTGAAGAAGATTGCTCGTTCCTGACGCTCTTCTGCTCGAAGCCCGCGGTCACGCTGACCGTGAGCGTCGGCCCGAACGAAAAGGTGGTGCCGCCGGTGGCCGGTCTCACCCGCGCCCAGGCGACCAAGAAGCTCGAAAACGCCAAGTTCGAAGTGACGGCGGAAAACGTGCACTCGAACTCGGTGCCGGAAGGGGACGTCGTCTACTCCGAACCGCACGCGGGCTCGACCGCGGTCGAAGGCTCGACCGTGACGATCTTCGTCTCGACCGGGCCGAAGCTGGTCAAAGTGCCGGTCCTGGTCGACAAGCAGCGGCGCCTCGCGGTGGAGGAAATCCGCGCCCGCGGTCTCGTCCCGGAAGTCGGCGAAGAGGAAAGCAACCAGCCGGTGGGCCGCGTGCTGCGCCAGTCGCCGAGCGCCGGCCACGAACTGGCGCCAGGCTCGACCGTGGCCATCGTCGTCTCCTCCGGGCGGGAAAAGAAGAAGATGCCGGGCGTGGTCGGCCGGGAACGCCGCGAAGCGGTGGAAGCAGTGCGCGCGGCCGGGCTGACGCCGGTGGTCGAAGAAGAAGAAACGCGAAACGAAGCGAAGATCGGCATCGTGATCCGCCAGTCGCCGCACGGGGGCACCGAACTGACGCCGGGCTCGGAAGTGACGCTGATCGTCGGCAAGCGGGCCGCGGTCGTCCCCGAAGGAGAAGAAGAAGTGGAACCGACGGAAGGACTCGAAGAAGGGGCGAAACCGTGAAGGTGGCGGTGCTGAGCGGCGGCCGCTCCTCCGAGCACGAGGTCTCGCTCAACTCCGGCGCGGCGGTGATCAAAGGCCTCGAGGAAGCCGGGCACGAGGTGGTCGAGGTGCGGATCGGTCGCGACGGGCGCTGGAGCGCCGAGGGCGCCGCGGTGGAGCTCGTCCCCGGCGGCGGCCTGCTCGGCGCGGCGGTCGCCTTCCCGGTCCTCCACGGGCCCTTCGGCGAGGACGGCAGCATGCAGGGGCTGCTGGAGATGCTCGACCTTCCCTACGTCGGCTCCGACGTCCTCTCCTCGGCGATCTGCATGGACAAGCTGACGCTGAAGCGCCTCCTGGCCGGGCAGGGGATCCCGCAGGTGGACTTCGTCGAAGTCGGCGAGGAGGGCTGGCGCGAGCGCTGCGCCGAGCTCGGCTCGCCGCTCTGGGTGAAGCCCTCGCGGATGGGCTCGAGCGTCGGCATCTCGCGGATCGAGGACCTCGGCGCCCTGGATGCGGCGGTCGAGACGGCGCTGCGGCACGACCCGCGGGTGATCGTCGAGGCCTCCGCGCACGGGCGCGAGATCGAGTGCTCGGTGCTCGGCAACGAGGACCCGCGCACCTCGATGCCGGGCGAGATCCTCGCCCACGCCGACTGGTACGACTACGAGGCCAAGTACGCCGCCGGCGGCATGGACCTGGCGGTGCCGGCGCCGATCTCGGAGATCGAGACGGCGCGGGTGCGCGACCTCGCCGCCGAGGTCTTCCGCCTGGCCGGGTGCTCGGGGCTCGCCCGCTGCGACTTCTTCGTCGAGCCCGACGGCACGGTGCTGGTCAACGAGATCAACACGATGCCGGGCTTCACCGAGACCAGCGTCTACGCGAAGCTGCTGGAGGCCGACGGCCTCTCCTACCCGGACCTCTGCGACCGCCTCGTCGCCCTCGCGATCGAGCGCCACGAGCGCGCTCGCGCGCATGAGTTCTGAGCTATTCGAACAGCTTTATGTCGGAGATTTCGACCTGGTAGCGACCTTCCTGGTCGCTCGCCGGCGATGCCTTCGTGAACCAGATCAGGAAGTACTTGGCGGCCTTGCCGAGGTGCAGCTGCACTTCTTCTTCCTTGGCGGCGTTGCTGACCTCACCGATCTGTTCGCCCCATTCTTCGATTCCTTCCGGCGGTCCCGAGGGAGCGGCGAAGATCTGCGCGTCCCAGCCGGGCGTCGGGGAGCTGATCACCATCTTTTCCGGGGTGACGTCGGCCTTCGAGGTCACGTAGATCCCGACGCCGGGATCGGGGCCGGTCTTCGTGCCTTCGAAGGTTTCGGAGTCGTAGTGCTCGGTCGACCAGGTCGTTTCGGGATTGCCGTCGATCGCGTTCTTGGCCAGTTCGTCGTTCTCTTGGCCGTCGCCCTCGGGGTCGTAGGCGGTCGCCGATTCGAGCGCCACGGCGGCGCCGGTCGGCGACTTCGGTTCCTTGTTTTCGTTCTTGCCGACGATCGGCGTGTTGCCGCTGCCGATCAGCTGGGTGGCGACGAGGACCGCGATCGCGATCAGCACGACGGCCGCGATCGCCGCGGTGGACCAGCGCGCCCGCGAGGAGAGCTTGCGCTTGGCCGGCGGCACCGCCTCCAGCACGCTGGTCGCCTCGCCGGTGGTCGAGCCCGCCCGCGCCGCCTCGACCTCGAGCGCGGTGGAGAGGTCGTCGATCATCTCGCTGATGTCGGCGTAGCGCTTGGTCGGGTCCTTGGCCGTCGCCCGCTCGACCACGAGCGCCGTCGCCGCCGACAGTTCGGGGCGGTCGGCCTGCACGTCGGGCAGCTCTTCGTTGACGTGTTTCATCGCCACGCCGACCTGGCTGTCGGCCTGGAAGGGGACGTGGCCGGTCAGCATCTCGAAGAGCACGACGCCGAGCGAGTAGATGTCGGAGCGCTGGTCCGCGCCGCGGCCCATCGCCTGCTCGGGGGCGACGTAGTCGGTGGTGCCGAGGACGCGGCCGGTCGCCGTCAGCCCGTCCTTTTCGAGCTGGCGGGAGATGCCGAAGTCGGTCAGCTTGGCGCGTCCCTCGGCGTCGATCAGGACGTTCTGGGGCTTGATGTCGCGGTGGACCATGCGACGGGCGTGGGCGACGGTGAGCCCGCGGGCGATCTCGATCGCGTAGGCGAGGGCTTCCTGGGTGTCGAGGGCGCCGATCCGGTTGATCCGCGCCTTCAGCGTCTCCCCTTCGACGTATTCGAAGACGATGTAGGGGTAGCCGCCGTCCTCGCCGGCGTCGATCACGGCGACGACGTTGGGGTGGGAGATCTTGGCGACCGCGCGCGCCTCCTGGCGGAAGCGCTCGAGCTGGTCGGCCTGCTCGGACATCTCGCGGTGCATGACCTTCACCGCGACCGGGCGGTCGAGCGTGGTGTCGCGGGCCAGGTAGACCGTCGACATGCCGCCGGAGCCGAGTTTGGCCTCCAGCCGGTAGCGGCCCGAGAGCACGGTGCCGATCATCTTGGAGCTGGTGGCGCGGTCGGGCATCAGCCTGCGAGGGCGGGGAGGAGGGTCAAGGGGGGAATATTGTCGATCACGTGTCCGTAGAGGTTCGCTACTACTCCGACCCTGCCTGCACGTGGTCGTGGGCTGCCGAGCCGGCGCTGCGCAGGTTGATGTGGGAGTTCGACGGGGAGCTCGTCTTCGTCTGGGCGATGGGCGGCCTCGCCCGTCACTTCGGGTCGTCTTACCACGACAGCGAAGCCGGCATCGGCAGCGGGTCCGACTGCTTTGCGGACTTGATGTCGCATTGGCTCAACGTAGCCGGTCGGACCGGGATGCCGTGTGATCCTCGACTATGGACCGAGGCCCCCATTTCCGGCACCTTCCCGGCCTGCGTCGCCGTCGAGGCCGCCGCCGTGCAGGGCTGGGAGGCCGGCTACCGCTATCTGCGCCGCATCCGCGAAGGCCTCCTCTGCTTCCGGCGCAAGCTCGACGAGCCGGCCGCCCTGATCGACGAGGCGGTCGCGGCGGGCCTCGACGTGGCCGTGTTCGAGGCCGCCCTGGACTCCACCGTGCCGGTGGAGTCCTTCGAGCGCCACCTCGAAGAGGCCCGCGAGGTCCCCGAAGAGGCCCGCGACCTGGGCAAGACCAGCGTCACCGAAGGCCACGAGCGCCTCAGCTTCCCCTCCGCGATCTTCATCGGCCCCGACGGCGAGCGTCACGGCGTCTACGGCTACCAACCCGCCGAGGCCTACCGCGCCGCGGCGCTGGCGGCGGGAGCGCGCCAGGTCAACGAGGGCCCCCTGCCGGTGCTCGAGGCTGCCGGGAGATTCGGTCGCCTGGCGATCCCCGAGGTGCAGGAGCTTGGGGGCACGAAACCGATCGAGACCCGGGCGGAGCTTTGGCGATTGGCGAGCGAAGGGCGCCTGAAGCCCGTCGGAGCGCTGACCGGCACCCTCTGGGAGCTCCCCTAGCGCGATTGAGGGCGGGGCGGACGTCCGCACCACTGCGGCTCCGGCCGTCCACACCACTTCGGGGCGCGTGCGGCTGTCCTGGGCGCCTCATGGGGGTCCTGGCAGGCTGTGACCCCCATGAGGCGCCCAGGACGTGAGGGGTGCGGGGGAGAGCCGGTACAGGGACGTGAGGCGGTCGGACTTACGTGAGGGTGAGG
>JBPYFM010000108.1:0-30517 GCA_051986435.1 Solirubrobacterales bacterium
CTCCTTGGAGCGGGCGGTCCACCAGGCGACCGGGTCGGCGGCCGCCTCCTCGTAGATCGCCGGATCAGACCACAGCGCCTGCTCGCGGAACTCTGCCGGCGGCGGGAACTTCTCGATCTCCAGCATCTGCTCCAATTTGTCCTTGAGCGCAGCGCTTCCGATTTCCAAATTAGTGACATCGAAGCTCTCTGGCATGGCTCAGCCGACCACGGAGAAGGCGGTGATCCGTTCCGCCGCGGGCAGGGTCTGATTCACCTGCTGCACACAGCGATCGAGGGCGGCGAGCCGGCGGGTCTCCATCTTCGTCGCCGCGTCGGGCGTCCGCGGATACCCCTGCTGCTCGAGCGAGCCCTTGACCACGATCGGGTCGAGGCGGAGGTCGGCCTCGAAGCCGTCGCCGTCCGGGCGCGGCCGCAGGGCGACCGAGGCGATCATCCGCCACTGGGCGCGCAGGGCCGCGGCGACCTCCGGGCGGGTGTCCGTCGCGCCCCTCACAGCGCCACCCGCAGCGGCGTCTCGAGCAGATCGCGGACCCGGCCGAGGAATTCGGCCGCCTCGGCGCCGTAGAGGATGCGGTGGTCGCAGCTCAGGGTGAGCGTCATCAGCGAGGCGTCCTCGATCTCGCCGTCGGCGCCCCGCTGCAGCACCGCGCGGGTCCTCCCCACCCCGAGGATCGCCGCCTGGGGCGGGTTGATCACCGGATAGATCGCGGTCATCCCGAACATCCCCAGGTTGGAGACGGTGAAGGTGCCCCCCGCGAGCTCGGGCGGCGTCACCGTTCCTTCGCGGACGCGCGCCGCCACGGCGCGCGAGTCGCGGCCGATCTCGCCGAGCGACTTGCGGTCGGCGTCGAAGATCGTCGGCACGACCAAGGCGTCTGCGGCGGCCACCGCCATCCCGACGTTGACCCGGTCGTGCAGCTCGAAGGCGCCGTTGACGTAGGAGCCGTTGGCTTTCGGGTGGTCGCGCAGGGCGATCGCGGAGGCCTTGATGATCATGTCGTTGAAGGACGGCACCGGGCCATCGCCGGCGACCGCCTTCAGCTCGGAGCGCAGGGCGATCGCGGCGTCCATGCGCACCTCGGTCTCGACCTGGAAGTGGGGAACGGTCGCCTTCGCCTCGGCCATCCGCCGCGCGATCACCGTCTGCAGGCGGGAGAGCGAGACCGTCCCCGAGCCGCCCTTCGCCGTCTCGACCGTCGCCGCCGCCGGGGTGGGGTCCGGCGCAGAGGCGGGCTCGATCCCGGCGGCGGCGAGCACGTCGGCCTTGACCACCCGGCCGCCGATGCCGGTGCCGGTGCCGATCGAGTCGATGGAGACACCGTGGGCGCGGGCGAGCCGGCGCGCGAGCGGCGTGCTGCGTCGGGTGTCGCCGGAGGCCGAGGCTCCGCTGGTCGGTGCGGCGGTCGGGACGGGGGCCACCGGCGCGCGAGGGGCTGCCGCCGGCTCGCTCGGGGGGGTGGCAGCCTCGCCCTGGGCGGCGGGCTCGGCCGGCCACGGGGTGGCCTCCGGCGCCGCCGCAGCCGCGCCCGCCTCGCCGCCGATGCGGGCGATCGGGGTGCCGACGGCGACCGTCTCGCCCTCCTCGACCAGGACCTCCAGCGCCCCTGCGGCTTCCGCCTGCACCGTCATGTTCGCCTTGTCGGTCTCGACCTCGAGCAGGTCCTGACCGGCGGCGACCTCGCCTCCCGCCGGGACGAGCCAGGAGAGGATCGTCCCTTCCTCCATCGAGTCCGAGAGCTTCGGCATCAGGACCTCGGTTGCGGTGGCGGTGCTCATCGTGGGCTCCTTGTGATGTGGGTCAGTTGAGAAGGTCGGCGGCGGCGCCGACGATCGTCTCGGGATCGATGCCGAAGTGCCGGTAGAGGTCGTCGACGTCCCCGGACTGGCCGAAGTCGTCGACGCCGAGCGGCGCCAGCGGCGTGTCGTTCACGGCCGAGAGGAAGGCGAGCGCGTGCGGGTGGCCGTCGAGCACGGTCACCAGCGGTGCGGCCCGGTCGGCCGGGAGGATCCGATCGAGGATGGCCGGATCGCCCGCCCCCAGTCCCTGGCGTGCGCGCAGGGCGCGGAACACCAGGTCGGCCGAGGTCAGCACGACGAGGTCGGCGGCGATGCCGCCCGCGGTCAACTCGTCGTGCGCGGCGCAGGCCTCGGGGACCGAGACCCCCATCGCCACCAGGGTCACACGCGGGGGTCCCCCGGCGGCGGCACGGAGGAGGTAGCCGCCGCCGAGGGCGCCTTGGCGGCGAAGCTCACGGGACGGGGGGTCGTCCGGGAGGGCCGCCAAAGATTGGTCGATCGGTCGCGTCGAGAGCCGGAAGTACGCCGATTCGCCGCCGTCCCTGCCGAGGCGGCCGAGGGCGTCGAGCAGCGACCACTCGAGGTCCTGCCCGAAGCAGGGCTCCCAGGCGATCACGCCCGGCTGGCCGATCCCCACCGATGGGGTCGAGATCGACTGGTGGGCGCCGCCCTCGGGCGCCAGCGTGACGCCCGACGGGGTGCCGACGAGGATCGACCGGCCGCCGGCGTAGACGCCGAAGCTCCAGGGCTCGAGCGCCCGGTTGACGAAGGGGTCGTAGATCGTGCCGATCGGCAGCAGCGGTCGCCCGTCCCGGGACCAGGTCGCGCCGAGCTCGCCCAGGAGGCCGACCAGGTTGACCTCGGCGATCCCGAGCTCGATGTGCTGTCCCTGCCGACCCTCGCGCCACTGCACCAGGGTGTTGGTGTCGTCGGCGAACCAGTCGACGCGCTCCTGCGGGTTCCAGATCCCGGCGTGGTTGATCCAGCCGCCGAGGTTGGTCGAGGTGCCGACGTCGGGGCTGACCGTGACGACGCTCGCGGCGGCCTCGGGCGCGTTGTGGCCGAGATCGACGAAGAAGCGCCCGAAGGCCTGCTGGGTCGAGGCCTTGCCGCGGTGCATGCGACCGACGTCGGTCGGGATGGCGGGCGGCGCCAGCGGCTCGACAGGATCGCGACGGAGACGCTCGGAGGTGGTGGCGCAGAGCTGCGCCTCGGGCGAGTCGGCGGGGAAGGGCGCCCAGGGGTCGGCGGCGTCCGCGTCGAGCTCGCCCGCCAGCGCCTCCCACTCCTCGACCGAGAGCAGCGCCGAGTGGTTGGCGGGGTGGCCTTCGGTCGCCAGTCCGCGGGCCTTGATCGTGTAGGCGAAGACGACCGAGGGGCGCTCGTCGGCGTCGGCCGCGCGGAAGGCGCGGATCAGGTCGACGAGGTCGTGGCCGCCGAGGTCGCGGATCGCGCGGGCCACTTCGGCGTCGTCGAGCTCGCCGACCAGCTTCTCCAGCTCGCGCCGGCCGCGGCCGCTGCCGGGCAGGCGCTCGCGCAGCTCGCTCGCGTCGCCGCGCAGCATCCGCTGGTACTCCTCGTTCGGCATGCCGTCGATGCGCCGGCGCAGCGCCTCGCCGCCCTTGCGCTCGAACAGCCCGCGCAGGAAGCGGCCGTACTTGACCACGATGGTCTGCCAGCCGGCCGCCTCGAACATCGCGCGGATCCGGCCCGCGGCGATGTCGGGGACGATCCGGTCGAGGGACTGTCGGTTCAGGTCGACCACCCACATCAGCTCGCCGAGCGCCGGGACCATCGGATCGACCAGCGCCTCCCAGATCGCCCCCTCGTCGAGCTCGGCGTCGCCGATCAGGGCGACCTCGCGGCCGGCCCGCGGCGCCTCGAAGTGGTCGGCGACATAGCGGTTGGCGATCGCGCTCCAGATCGTTGCGGTGGCGCCGATCCCGACCGAGCCGGTGGAGAAGTCGACGGGGTCCGGGTCCTTGATCCGGCTCGGGTAGCTCTGCAGGCCCTTGTAGGCGCGCAGCTCGGTCAGGTAGGCGGGATCGAGTCGCCCGAGCAGGTAGTTGATCGCGTGCAGGACCGGCGCCGCGTGGGGCTTGACCGAGACGCGGTCGGCGGCCTCCAGGTGCTCGAAATAGAGCGCGGTCATGATCCCGACCATCGACGCCGAGGAGGCCTGGTGGCCGCCGACCTTCACCCCGGAGGGCGTCTCGCGGACCTTGTTGGCGTGATGGATGATCGAGGTGGCGAGCCAGAGGACGCGCTTCTCGATGCCTTCGAGGATCTCCAGGTCAATGGTCGGGAGATCGATGTCGGCGGTGGTAGTGCCCGAAGTCATGGCATAAAGCTACGCTGGGATTGGTGATGGCGCAATATATAGAGCGCGCACAGCCGTAAATTTCATGTTTTCTAATGTCTGAGCGTCATATAGCGTAGACTTATTGCAAATGAGCGACGAACTTCAGCTCGACGGGACCGATCGCGAAATTGTCGACCTGCTGGTCGGTGACGGACGCCGCACGCTCGCCGAGCTCGGCAAGGGCGTCGGTCTTTCTGCTCCGGCGGTCAAGCGCCGAATCGACCGCCTGGAAGAGGAGGGCGTGATCGTCGGGTACACGGCGCGTATCGACCATACGAAGCTCGGCCGGCCGATCGAGGCCTTCACCGAGCTGCGCTTCGCGGGCAAGACCAAAGTGGCCGACATCGCTGGCGTGGCGGCGGGCATGTCGGAGGTCGAGGCCATCTACACCACCGCGGGCGACCCGGACGCCCTGGTCCACATGCGGGTCCGCGACGTCGCCGATCTGACCCGGGTGATCGACCTCCTGCGCCGCAGCGGCAAGGTCGTCGGCACCAAGACCTTGATCGTGCTCGCCACCGAGAGCGGCGGCTCCTCCGCGGAACCGTGAAGCCACCGCACCAAAACCCGAGCACACCATCGATGGACATCTACATTCCTGACCGAGAGGCGGCGGAGCGCATGGGCCTTCTCGCCGCCCTGAGCCGCCAGAATCTTCCTGGCATCCGGATCGGCTCATCGCTGACAGCGTCCGCGGAGGAGATCGGCAGAGACCTCGGGGATGCCGGGGTGGTTTGCGTCGCCCTGGGCGAGGTGAGCGCGTCGGCCATCGAGAGCGCTCCCCGCCTGCAACTGATAATCAAGTGCGGGATCGGCGTCGACAACATCGATGTAGAGGCCGCTGCGAAACGAGGCATCCCTGTCCTGCGGACCGCCGGCGTCAATTCGGACGGACCGGCCGAGTGGGTCATCGCGATGGCTCTTCACCACTTTCGGCGCATCACCGAGATGGACTCCGCTGTCCGGACCGGAAGCTGGCAAAAGACGCGGGAAAGGCTGACCGGCCGGATCCCCTCGCTCGCCGGGCGAACCCTGTCGATAGCGGGGTTCGGCGCGATCGGAAGAAGGGTTGCGACCCTCGGGGCCGCTCACGGCATGCGGGTACTCGTGCACGACCCTTATTCGCGGGCCGACCCGAGTCCACAAGAAGATGTGACTCGAGTGACGCGGGACGTACTGTTGAGAGAGGCCGACGTGCTATCGCTCAACATGGTCCTGACCAAAGAGACCTACCACTTCATCGGTGCCCGAGAGCTGACGTCGATGAAGGAGACGGCCATCCTCTGCAATGTCGCCCGCGGGCCGGTGGTCGACGAACGCGCCCTCGTCGATGGCCTGCGGCGAGGCCAGATCGCGTTCGCCGCACTCGACGTCTTCGAGAGCGAGCCTCTTCCCCAGACCAGCCAGCTTCGGGAGTTCGAGAACGTGATCCTCAGTCCACACCTTGCAGGATGCACGGATGTCGGCTATCGCGAAATTGGCGAGCGAGCCGCTGAGCTCGTCGCCGATTTCTTCGACGGTGTCAGGATCCCGGAGAACTGCGTGGTTGTCGGCAGCGGGCAACTCAACGCCAGCTAGCGTCATCCAGCCTCGGGTCCGAGAGGTGCTCATCACGGTGAGAAAGAAGCCATTCGGCGACCTCGTCACAGGCGCCCGACCAGATCTGCGGATCCTCGGCCACCCTGGTGACGATCTCCTCCATCTGATCGAACCGCTCGGCGTCCTGCTCGAGGAAAGGGTGGAAGACCAGGGCGGTGTATCCGCCCTCCTCTTTGAGCTTCGCCAGCGCGTCACGGACCTCGTCGCCGAACCGCCGCGGTGACAGAAGGTCGTCGGAGTCACCTCGCGCACGCCGCAGCGGTGCCAGCGGCTCGTAGTAGTAGTACGCATCGAGCCAATGCCAGACGAAGGGAAGCACCGGCACCGGGGTGAGGCAGGACGGTCGCTCTGCTGCGGCCGAGCAATAGGTGAAGCCCTCGGCGGCAAGGATGTCGAGAGCGTCGTCCGGCAAAAGCCCCCCGGGAGGTCGAAAGCCCTTGAGGGCGAAACCCAGCTCTTCGAACGCCGCTCGACCTCGTCGCAGATTATCCCTCTGCTGCTCGGCGTTGAGGTTGATCCACGCCTCGTGCCGCCAGGCGTGGTATGCGATCTCATGGCCGTCCGCCGACACCCGGCGTATCTCGTCGGGATAGACGGAGGCGTTCCAGCCCTCGAGGAAGAAGGTCGAACGGACGCCCAGGCCGGCAAGCATCTCTCGGATCCGCGGGAGGACCTCGAGCGCGGAAAAGTGAGCGCCGACGGGTTCGTCGTCCGGCCAGAGCCCGAGCTCGAGGTCATTCGCCTCGCCGAGGTTGTCGAAAGTGATGCTGACCGCGGATCGCGCGCCTCCCGGCCAACTGACATCAGCCATGATCGACCTCCCCGCCGTCACAGGCGGCCCATCCGGCGACGACCCGATTGCTGAGTCGGCCGACCTCGTCGACTTCGACTATCACCTCGTCCCCCGGCATCAGGAACTCGGGCGGCTTGCGGAACGCACCGGTACCGGCCGGGGTCCCCGTCGCGATGATGTCGCCGGGCTCCAGGGTGATCAACGCACTCAGGTACTCGATCAGGGCGGGGATCCCGAACACTAACTCCTCGGTCGTCGATTCCTGTCGCACTTGACCGTTCACCAACGAGCGCAGGCTGAACGCGTCCGGCGACTCCTCGCCGACGTGCGAGATGGCCGGCCCGATCGGGCAGAACGTGTCGAGCCCCTTCCCGATCGTGATCTGGGCGTCGGTGAACTGGATCGCCCGCGCACTCACGTCATTCACCACGGTGTAGCCGAGGATATGGCGGTGAGCATCCGCGGCCGCCACGTTGCGGGCGCTCTTCCCGATCACCACGGCCACCTCGACCTCATAGTCTGCCTCGAGATCAGCCCTCGGCAGGACGATCTTGTCGCCGTCGGCGATGACCGAGTTCGGTAGCTTGGCGAAGAAGAAGGGCTCGGATGGAAGCGAGGCGCCCGGCACCTCGATCGCGTGATCGCGGTAGTTGACTCCGCAGAACAGCAGCTTCCCACCGCGCACCGTTGGCGGCAGGAGGCGCACGGGCTCGGTGGCCTCCTCCGCCTTCTCCATGATCCTGCGGAGGTCATCCAGGGCGGCGGACCCTCCCGTCACGACCTCGTCGAAGGTCATCGCCGAGGTGGTCATCACCGATGACCCCTCCTCGACCACCAACACGGTGTCCCGGGGCCGGTCGCCCATCGCCACGCCGAGCTTCATCGTCAACTCGTCCCGAGTGCCAGGTACCCACCGTCGGCGGCGACGGTTTCGCCCGTGATGTAGCTCGCCGCCGGCGAGAGGAGAAACATGATCAGCGGAACGATCTCGTCGACCTCTCCGGCCCTTCTCAGCGGGATGCGCGCCGCGCGCCTCTCCCGCTCCTCTGCGGTGATGGACTGCTGCAACCTGGTCTCCGTCGGACCCGGGGCCACGGCGTTGCAACGGATGCCGTCGACCGCGTGCTCGATCGCGACGGACCGCGTCAAGGCCAGCAGTCCCGCCTTCGCCAGCGAATAGGTGCTCATCCGTCCCACTCCGACGAAGGCGTTGATCGAGGCGACGTTGACGATCGATCCACCGCCCGAGGCCACCATCAACGGCAGCACCTTCGAGATCAGCAGGTAGGGCGCTTCGAGGTTGGTCGACAGCATCCGCCGCAGCGCGGCCGCATCCACCTCGGTGATCCGCGCCGGCATGGTTATGCCCGCGTTGTTGACCAAGGCATCGACCCGGCCGAGCTGGTCTCCCGCTAGGGCGACCAACTGCTCGAGCACCTTCTCTTCGGTGATGTCCCCGAAGACCCAACCGACCGCGTCCTCGGGGAACTCCGCCTCGGGTCGATCGAGATCGGTCGCCAGGACGCGGTATCCGGAGTCCACCAGCGCCGCGGTCACCGCGAGGCCTATCCCTCGTGCGGCGCCGGTGACGATCGCCACCGGGCGTTCGCCCGAATCAGGCGTCATTCGAGTCATCCTCCGTACGCCGCATCTCCACATCGAACAACGCCCCACAGGACCGGCAGGCGTAATGCCGCAGGACGTAGCGGTCGGTGCCGGGCGCGACCGAGGGATCCTGACCGACGTCGAGCGACAGATCGAACGACCCTGAGAGGTCATGGAAGTCTTCCCCGTCACCGGGCAGGCGCTCCCCGCACCGGGCGCAGGCGTAGACACCCCCCTCGATCGCGAGATTGTCCAATACGTAGCTCACAGTGCGCCCATCCTTTCGATCCGGTCGTTTCGAATGTTCTTCCTCAACTGCTCGGTTTCGGCCTCGAGAACGCCCTCCCCGGCGTCGTCCAGGACGACCCCGTAGACGTCCCGCGCGGCTCTGGTGCTGACGTAACCGTCGATCACGTCCCGCAGGACGGCGGCTGGGTCGCGATCGATCGGATCGCCGAAGCCGCCGCCGCCTCCGGACATGACCCCCATGAGGACATCGTGCTTGTCGAAACTGATCACACCCTTGACCGGGACCGGCACCCGCTCCCCGTCGACGTCCGCCGGCCCTCCGGGAAGCCGGCCAACGGCGAAGAAGTTGGCGGGGACATCGGCACCACGGATCAGCGTGGCAGGGGTGTTGCCGCCCGGATAGCCACCCGACAGCCCGAGGCTGCCGCGTTGCTCCGCGCCGATCCCGAGATTGACGTCCACGAGTGACTCGGCTCCCCAGGCGATCAAGGCATCGCTCAGACCCGAGCCACCGCGGAATCGACCCGGCCCGGCCGAATCGGTCATCTCGGATCGCCACAGGTAGAGGATCGGATAGAGCATCTCGGTGCTCTCGACGTTGGCGATCATGTTTTTCACGCACCAGTGGTTAGCCGAGGAGTTGGTGCCGTCACGTTCGGGATGACCACCCTGCCCGCCCGCGAGCAGATCCATGATGAGGGTGGTGAAGATCGCCCCTTCGCGATCCTCTCCGGCGAGGACGAAGATGTTGAAGCTGCCGCCGAGATTTCCGCAGGCCTGACTGCGGTACTCGTCGCTGGTTAAGAGCATCTTCGAGAACGCGTTCTGCGCCGTGGTCTCGATCAGGATGTTGGCCCCCGCAGGAGTGTTGGTGGAGACCGCGGCGGGGCGCTGGGCGTTCACCACCGAGGCCTCCGGGAGAATGAACTCGAGCGGACGGAAGAGACCCTCGTTCCACGGAAGGTCATGGCACAGCATCGCGACGTAGGGGTTGACCGCGGAGCTGCGGGCACCGACGGGCCCGATGTTCTCCGACCCCATCGTCTGTGGGGAGCTGCCGGTCAGGTCGATGGTCAGCTGATCGTCCTTCTTGACGATGGTCGCCTTACCACGAAGGACGGGGTCTTTGACGCCCTCGATGTAGTTCGTCGAAGACCAGGTTCCGTCGGGCAGGCTGCGTAGGCGCGCCCGAATCCGGTCCTCGGAGTAGTTCATCAGCTGCGTGAAGAGCGTCCTGATCGTCGACAGCCCGTACTTCTCGACCATCTCGACCAGCCGCTCCTTCATCACATTGTTAGACGCGACCTTCGCCCTCAGGTCCAGCACCCCCAGATCCGGGGCGCGTACCATGTTCCTGAACGTTTCCTCGACGTCCCCACGGACCACCCCGCCTTCGACGAGCTTGAGGCCCGGCGTAAGAAAGCCCTCTTGGAAGACGTTCTCCGCCGACACGCAGAGCGACCCCGGGTCGATGCCGCCGATGTCGGTCTGGTGCGATGCGCTCCCTACCCAGGCGATGATCTCGCCCTCGTAGTGGACCGGCGCCAACATCTGCACGTCGCAGCCGTGGATCGGGGCGATGTAGTGGTCGCTGAGCATGAATTGGTCGTCCGGCTGGAACCCGGGGGTCTCGGCGAACGTGCGGACGATGTGTTTGACCCCGGCGCCGAGAGCCTGGGTCCAGTGCAGGACGCCCGCTCCGAAGACCACCAGGTCCCCGTTCGGCGTGCAGATCGCCTCCTGATGGTCCCCGGCCTCGTAGACGACCGGGCTCCCCGAGACCCTCCCGATGGTGTGGTAGGCCTCAGCGATCACCTCGTCCAAGCGGTGCCGGAGAACGGTGAAGGTGATCGGATCGAGCGTCGCTTGCGTCGTAGTTGCAGCCATGTCGTCAGCTCCCGTGCGCGGCGGTGGCCGCAGGTTCGAGGTGGATGTTCCGATAGTCGTCGACGGTTGCGATCTGGCCGGGCGGCACGACGACGGTCGTCGTCGGAGCCTCGATGATCGACGGTCCGGCGATTTCAGTTCCGGTGCTCAGGGCGCCGAAGTCATAGATGGCGGTGGAGGTGTAGTCGCCGTCGAAATATGCCTCCCGATTTCCGATCTGGGCCGCGTCCACCCCGCCGTCCCCCTCGTCCGCGGCCTTGGCCCGATCGGGAATCTGCAGATCGCCGAAGCCCTCGACGATGAAGGCGGTAACGAAGCGGCCGGCCTGGACGAAGCCGGAGCCGCGACCATAGAGACGCTCGTAGAGCTCATCGAATGCCTCGCCGGCTGCTGTGACCCCCGCCTCGTCGAAGGGGCCCGCCGGCAGGCGGAGCGTCACCGTGTGGACCTGGACCCCGTAGCGCATGTCGAGCGCATAGACGATGCGCCGCGCCTCCTCGGGAATTCCGTCCTCGTCCAGCGCGTGGCTGACCTCGGCGTGCAGTTTCTCGAACCGTGCGTTGAGCTCCTCGGCCGGCATCGGCATCGGGGCGAAGTCGGTGAGCCGCGCGCTTCGGTGCAACGCGCCGGTCGCCACTCCCATCGAGGAGAACGTTCCGGCCAGCGCTGGGACGACGACCTTCTTCACGCCCAGCTCCTCGGCGTAGAAGCCGCTGTGCACCGGACCGGCGCCGCCATATGAGTAGAGGACGAAATCCCGCGGGTCGTATCCGCGTGCCAAGACCCGGCGGCCGACGAGAGCCGACATGTGCGTGTTGGCGATCTGGAAGATGCCCGCCGCGGTGGTGGTGGTGTCCATCTCGATCTGCTCCGCCACCTTGGCGATCGCCTTCTCCGCCAATGACACGTCCAACTTCATCCGGCCCCCGAGAAAATTGGACGGATTCACATAGCCGAGCAGGACGGCGGCGTCGGTGACGGTCGGCTCGGTTCCGCCGGCGCCGTAACAGGCCGGCCCAGGGCTCGCCCCGGCGCTCCGGGGCCCCACGTTCAGGGCCCCACCCTCGTCGACCCATGCCACAGATCCGCCACCGGCGCCGATCGACTCGACCTCGACCATCGGGAAGCCGACGTGGAAGGCGTCTACGATCGGCTCGCGGGCGTTCACCCAGTCTCCGTCGGCAACCAGGCCAACATCGAAGCTCGTCCCTCCGACATCCGTGGTGACGATGTTCGGAGTGTCCAGGAGACTCCCCTCCGATTTGCTGGCCAACACACCCGCAACCGGTCCCGACTGCAGGGTGTAGGCCGGTCGGGTCTCTTCGAAGGACAGCGACCCACCGTCGCTTTGGGACACCATCAGACGACCCTCGAACCCGCGGCTGCGGAGCTCTCCCTCGAAGTTGGTGAGGAAGGCCGAGAGCCGGGGCCCGACGTAGGCGTTGATCGCCGCGGTGACGAAGCGCTCGTACTCGCCGATCGTCGGCGCGACTTCGTGGGACAGCGTGATGAAGAGATCGGGGTGAGACTCGAGGATCGCCTCACGGGCCGCCAGCTCATGGGCCGGGTCGCGGACGGACCAGAGGAAGCAGACGGCGATCGACTCAGCCCCACTCGCCACCAGTTCGTCCGCTGCGCGGCGCAATTCGTCGAGATCGAGCTCGACGACCTCGTCGCCCGCCCAGTCGACACGCTCCGCGACGCCGCGGGTCATCCGCTTGGCGATCAGGCTGGACGGCTTGCGATGGGCGTACGCGTTCCGTGCCTGCTCCTCGGTCATGCCGGCCCAGGCCGAGACGGCACGCGCGATGTGGATGGTGTCCTCGAATCCGCGGGTGGTGATCATCCCCGTCTCGACACCCGACCTCGTGATCAATGCATTGATCGCGGTGGTGCCGCTGTAGCGAAAGAGGCTGGTTTGCGCAAGCAGGGCCTCGGTCGACATGTCCAGCTGCTCGGCGGCATTCTCGACTGCCCCGAGCAGGCCCCTGACGAGGTCGTCCGGAGTCGTGGAGGCCTTGCCGGAGACCAACTTGCCGGCCTCGGACATCACCACGATGTCAGTGAACGTTCCTCCGGTGTCAACTCCGATTACGTAGCTCATCCGTTCCTTCCCTGTGGTCGTGTCCCATGTTTCGTTCACTTCTCACTCAGGCCGAGGTACTCGAGTCGGCCGCATATCGCCGCAGATAGTCGGCTACTCCTGCCTCGAGATCGAACGCCGGTCGGTAGCCCAGCTCCGCTTCCGCCCGGCTGATGTCGAACAGGCAGTACAACGGCCCATACCCGATGTAGTCCAAGCCGGGGCCGACCGATACGTCGGCCGTCGGGACGAGGTTCCGGATCGCCGCGCAAAGATCCGCCAGCGTGCTCGCTCGCCCCGAGCCGATGTTGTAGGAGTCGCTCGGCAGGTGAGCGGCGTCCACGGCCAAAGCGACCGCTCGGGCCACATCGCCGACGTAGATCATGTCGTCGGCTTGGTCCCCGCCGGCCGGAATGTGAACCGGGTCGCCGACGGCCGCCCCCTCGATCAGTTTGCTGTGCACGGCGATCGCCCCGTGTCTGGCCTTCTTCCCCGGTCCGTAAATGGTGCCAAACCGAAGTGAGACGAACTCGATCCCGTAAGCCTCGGCAAACGAACTTCCCGCCGCTTCCGAGAGGCACTTGGACCATCCGTATACATGGAGCGCAGGCAGCGGATCTCGTGGGTAGGCCTCATCGATCGGGTCGTAGGTCGGATGCCCGAATCGACCCTCAACCGGCGCAAAGACCGCCCTCGAGCTGGTCAGGACCACGCGCCTGACGCCGGCTCGTCGGGCCGCCTCGAGCACCGTCACCGTCCCCTGCGCGTTGACGCTGTAGCCGAGGTAAGGATTCTCCTGGCAGGCCTCCGGCATGACCGCGGCCATGTGCACCATCACCTCGAAGCGCTCTCCTGCCAACACCGCTTCGAGCCCGCACAGGTCGCAAATGTCGCCGACCTCGACCCGGACATCAGCGGCTCGGTCCTTCAGCAGGGACCGGTCGTCGCGGGTATCGATGACCACTACATCGTGGCCCTCCTCCACCAGTTTTTCCACCACGGGTGCACCGTTGACACCCAGTCCGCCGGTTACCGCAACCTTCATACAAATCCTCTCCTCGCTTCTGGATCCAGGATACACAATTTGGATGGTATTTGCATCCAGGATTCAGCTAGCATTCTGAATTAACCAGATCGAGTCGGGCTTTTTTTGGCCCAGGAGGGGCAGTGGTAGACATGGATGCACCCCGACAGCTGCGCAACAGAAGCCGCCTCGCCGACGAAGTTCAGGCGCAACTGAGAGAAGAGATCTACCGCGGCCAACTCGCACCCGGCGCAGTCCTGAACCAGGAGAAACTGGCGGAGCACCTCCAGGTCAGCAGAACGCCGCTGCGGGAGGCGCTCCGCGTGCTCGAGAGCGAAGGTATCTTGAGCCTCAGGCGAGGCAACCGGGTCGAAGTTGTCTCGCTCGACGACCGCACCCTCCTGGACGCCTGCCTCACGCGGCAGGTCATCGACGGGTTCGCCGCCAGGTTGGCCGCGGAAAGAGAGGGCGCAGGCGCCGAGGCCGACCTGAAAGTCCTGCTGGCCAAACAACGCGACGCTCTCGAGCCCTTTGACTCCACCGCGTTTCAGGACGCCGATGCGGGCATGCATGAACGGGTCATCCTCGCCGGCGAAAACAAATTCCTCGTCGCGATGATCCCTCTGGTCAGGATGACGGTTCAGGTCTTCATCCCTCGTCGTGCCTGGGGCTCCGTCCGTGCCCGCGACGTCTTGGACGAGCACACCCGGATCATCGAGGCGGTCATCGCAGAGGATGCGGACGCGGCCGAGTTTCATGCCCGCGCTCATGCGGGCTCGGTCGTCCGGATGTTGCAGGACGAAATCTCGGCGAACCCGACCGGCGACTGACAGGTCCACAGGCCACTCGGCCATCGAGAGCGCCGGTCACTCGGCGGCGGAGCCGTCCGGATCGACCTCCCGGGGAAGCGATCTCACCAGTCCGCCCACCTCTCGCCCTTTGGTGAGGCCAGCCGGTCTCACGATCAACACGACGATGAGCAGTAGGGCGATCAGCATTTCTCGATAGCCCGCCGGGATATGCAAATGGAGGACGAGTAGCCCTTCGCCGCTTTCGAACCGCCTGAACACCTCGGTGACAAGCGAGAGTACGACCGCGCCGCAAACTGCGCCGGTCAATGACGTCATTCCGCCCACCAGCAGCATCGCGATCGTCAAGATGGTCAGCGACAGATAGAAGACGCTTGGGTCGAACGAGCCCAGATAGTGGGCGTACAACGCCCCTGCCGCACCCATCATGAATGCGCTGAGGACGAAGGCGATCGAGCGCTCGGGATAGATGCCGATGCCGGCGGAGCGGGCGGCGACCTCGTCCTCGCGCGTGGCCTGCAGCCGGATCCCCCAGCGGGATCTCTGAAACCCGAACCCGACGACGATGAAGACAGCCCCCCAGGCACCGAGCATCTCCGGCGTTGCGTCGACCGGGACCCGGGTTACTGAACCAGACCCACCGGCGACCCAGCTCGTGAAGACAGTGTTGACGATGATCAACAGGGCCAGGGTGGCGATAGCCGCTCGCAGGCCGACCATCCGCATCAAGGGGACGGCCGCGATCCCGCCCACGATCGCGGCGACCAACGCGGACACCACGACCGCCAGAGTGGTTGAAAGTTCGATCGTCTGCATCCAACCAGGAAGTTCGGGCAACAGAACGCCCTTTGCGATCACCGGAATCGTCAGGAACGCGCATATGTATGCGCCGAGCGCTGCGAAACCGATGTGCCCGAAATTCAGGACTCCCGAATTGCCGGAGAAGACGTAAAGCCCGACAACGAGCAGGACATTGATCAAGGCGGTGGCCGCAAAGGAAGACCAAGACGAGCCTGTGACTCCGATCACCACCAGCACGCCGATGACCAACACGAGAATCGCCGGTGTGGCGAGAACATCGACCAGATTTTTCCGACCTCTCATATCCGCTCCGCCGTTCCGGTCGCCGGGATGATCCCTTTGGGTCGGATCAGCAGTACGCCGATCACCATGAGGAACAGAATGGCTTCTCGGTAAGGGATCGCGGAATCCGGAAGAACGACCTGGAGCACCACGGAGGTCACTCCGAGAAGGAACCCGCCTACCACCGAACCGACAAGGTTTCCCATTCCGCCGATGACCGTAGCCGTGAAGGCGATGATCACTGGCTCGACGCCGATCGTCGGCGTCAGTGATCCTGACTGGCTGGCGATCAGGATTCCCGCGACAGCGGCAAGCATCCCGCTGATCGCGAACGCGATCGCTACGACCCGGTCCGCGCGTACGCCCAACAACCTGGCCATGGATATGTCCTCCGCTGCAGCACGAAGTTGAACCCCGACGATGGTCCGACGCAGGAATGCCACCAACCCGACCAGGAGTGCGACCGTAACGACGATGGTGACGAGGTCGAGGCGCGCGACACGGAGGCCCAACAATTCGACCGGGTTGGTCAGCCAGTTACCGAAGCTGAAGGTTCGTGCTCGGTTGCCCGCGATGAGGACGACCGCGTTCTGCAGGAAGAGACTGAGCCCGAGAGATAGCGCGAGAAGGGTCGTCGGTGCGGCTCCGCGGGCAGGACGGAACACCAGCCGCTCCGAAGAGACGGCGAGGAAGACAGTCGCCGCGGCGACGGCGAGGACCGCGAGCGGCCAAACCCAAGAGGCGACGATCAAAAGGACGTAGCCGGCGATCATGATGAAACTGCCCTGGGCGAAGTTAACCACCCGAGCGACCCCGAAGATAAAGCCGATTCCGAGCGCCAAAAGCGCGTAGAGACTGCCTAGGCTGATCGCGTCGATCGCGTACTGAATCACTTCCTTCATTTCACCGACCCTGACCTCTCACCCCAGTAGGCCGCTTCGAGCCGTGCCTCATCTTCTCTTTCTCCCTTGGCGATGATCGCCCCTTTGTGGAGGACATAGGTCTTGTCGGCCACCCTCAGGGCTCGACGAGCATGCTGCTCCACCAGGACGATCCCAATCCCGCTCTCCTTCAGCCCTTCGATCGTGGCGAATAGCTGATCGATAAGGTTCGGTGAGAGGCCCAGCGACGGCTCGTCCATGAGGAGCATGTCCGGCTTTGCCAGCAGGGCGCGCGAGATCGCGAGTTGCTGTTGTTGCCCGCCGGACAGAAGCCCGGCGGGCTTGGAGGCGAAGGTCTTCAGCTCGGGAAAGATGTCGTCGACGGGCGCGAACAGGTCGTCCTCGCCCAGTAGGCGACCGGCGACCAGCGACAGATTCTCTGCGACGGTAAGGCTGCCGAGAATGCGTCGACCCTCGGGGACCAGGCTGAGGCCTCCCCGTACGATCGCCTCGGGCGCCCGTCCGAGGATCTCCTCGCCCTTGAATCGAACGCTTCCCGCGGCCGTTCCCGATTCCAGGCCGCCCGCCGCCGCGTTCATCAGGGACGACTTCCCGGCACCATTGGGACCGACGATCGACACCAGTTCGGCCTCACCACACTCGATCGATACATCCCAGAGAGCCTGGGCGCGACCGTAGTGCACCGACAGCCCCTCAATCTGCAACATGTTCGAGCATCTCCGTCTCCCCTAGGTAGGCATCCTGGACAGCGGGATCCCTGGACAGCTGGGCAGGATCGCCGTCGAAAATCGTTTCCCCGCGCGCCAACACCTGCACTCGATGGCATAGCCCCCGAATCAAGGCCATGTCGTGCTCGACCACGACTACTCCCATCTGGCCCTCGGCCACGAGCTCGCGAATCAGTTCGAGGAGATCCTCGGTCTCATGGTCGTTGAGGCCGGCCGCCGGCTCGTCGAGCAGCAACATGCGGGGACGCAGTGCCATCGCTCGAGCCAAAGCCAGTCTCCTCTCGTCGCCGTAGGGGAGCGCGTTAGCCGGCAGCTCTGCATATGGGTCGAGACCTACTCTGGTGAGCAGCTCCTCCGCCGTCCGGCGAGCCGATCTCCGCGACCCGCCCCCGCCGAGTGCGCCGATCTCGATGTTCTCGGCGACCGTGAGCCCCGAGAACGGCCGCACTCCTTGGAAGGTCCTTGCAACTCCCTTCCGAGCGATCAGGTGAGGCGATAGTCGTGAGATCTCCTCCCCGAACAGCCGGACCTCACCACTGTCCAACGGCTGATAGCCGGATACGACGTTGATCATCGTCGTCTTGCCGGCGCCGTTGGGCCCGATGAGTCCCAGAATCTCCCTCGGTTTCACCGTGAGGCTCACCGTGGAAAGAGCCACGACCCCGCTGAACGACAGCGAAGCGTCCGTTACCGCCAGCGCGATGTCGTGGCTCTCACTCATCGGTCGGCCTCAGCTGGTGGGCCCGCCGATACCCAGGTCGATCCCCTTCAACGGATAGACCGATTCCGCTAGTTTCGGCTTCCCGTTCGTGTAACAGGAGACGGCCATCGGGAGCGTGGTCGGAGAATGCACTTCCGCGCTGTAGGTGACCGGACCGAGGACGGTCGGCTGTTCATCGAATTCTTCCATCGCCGCCGCAATTGCTTCGGATTCCGACGACCCGGCCTTTTCTACGCCCGCCGCAATCAATTCCGCGTCGATGAAGCCGGTGAAACCCAGCGAGCTGACCATCGGCGCGCCGGTCGTTTCTTCGTACCTGGTTAGGAGCTTGTTGATCTCCTTATTCGGGTTGTCCTGCTCGAGCGAGACCTGCCCCGTCGAACAGAAATCGTTCAGGTGGGGGACTGCGCTGATCCAGTAGGTCCCGTCGAGACCGACGTTCGAGACAATCGGCGTTTCGATGCCCGCTGCCCGGATCTGCCGGACCGCACTGGCTCCGCCCGGCGCGTATGAAGCCACCAGGATGACATCGGCGCCGCTTTCCTTGATTTGCGTGACCTGGGACGCAATCGACCGATCTTCATTGAGGAACTGGGCTTCGCCGATGATCGAGCCGCCCAGCTGTTCGAAGCCTTCCTTGAAGCCGATCGCGTCTTCCTGGCCGTAGTCGATCGACGTGTCTTCCAGGATGAATGCTTTTTTGTATCCCTTGTCGTCGGCAAATTTCGCCTCGATCGAACCCTCGAGTGGCGTTGGGGTCTCACCGTTGAAGGTCAGTGGCCCGATGCCCTGAGGACCGAATTTCGCTGATCCGCCACACAGCGTCATATTCAGTTTGCCGTCTTCTGAGGCAACGTTTGCCGCCGGGGCGGCGAAATCGAAGTTGCAGGTGACGAGGACGACATCGGCGCCCTTCTTGATCACTTCTTCTGCAGCCTGTTTCGCGCCGTTCTGGGTCGAGTTGGTGTTGCTCACGACCAACTTCACGGGCTGGCCACCGACGCCACCTTCTTCATTAAGTTCTTCGACTTTGACTTTGAAGGCCGCATACGCCGGTTCATCGAATGGCTGCATGGCTCCGCTTTCGGCAATTGCTGCGCCGATGATCAGCGGTTCGGTCAGTTTGGCGCCTTCTCCGCTGGAAGCCGTCGAGCCGCCTTCTTGTGCTGCTTCCTGAGTCGACCCGTTGGTGTTGGGGCTTCCGCCGCCGCAGCCGGCCAATGCCAGCACGGCGACGAGGGACACAACTGCGCCGGAGAGACCCCATGCTCGACGGGGGTTTATTCCGGCCAAGTTCTGCGACCACAGCGACTTGAATCGCATTCTTCCTCCTCGTATTCCCAAAGGATCCTGGATGCAGGATCCTGGATAAGGGTAGCGCAGTTTTGTCAACGACGCGCCGAAGCGTTTCGTTCATCCCAAGCAGGCAGGGAACGGACCTCGTCGTAAGGGACCGTTTCGCCAGGTCCATTCAGCCTGGTTGCCGCGTTGCCGGGACGCTCAGAACCACCGATGCAGCATCTGGTTCGCATCCAGGATGCAGCGGTCCGTCCAGACGTTCGGTGCTGAGGGGGGAGGCCCCGGACGTGAACGCACCCCGGGTGAGCTCTCGCTCGCGGAAATGCCCGGGGTGCGTCCTGCCGGCGGCGGCCCTGGCGGCGGTGTGTATCTCCCTGCTCCCGCTCGAGGCCGCGCACGCGGAGGGCCCCGTCTGCTCGCGGGCGCTCGACGGGGCGGAAGTCGCCGGCCCTCAGGATGCGCTCGCCTGGCGGGTGGCCGTCGCGGGGCGGACCGCGGTGGTCGACCACCCGGGCGTGGGACCCCGGGCCTCGCGCGAAGTGACGGCGGCCGAAGCTCCCTGGTTGCTGGTCCTCGGGCGTCCGCGAGAGGCGGCCGGGCGCTGCTGGTTGCGCGTCCGGCTCCCGGGGCGGCCGAACGGCGCCGCCGGGTGGATGGACGCCCGCGGCGTCGTCGCCGAGAGGACCCCCCTGGCGGATCCTCGTCTCCACGGCCCGGCGGACCCTCACCCTGCTCCGGGCCGGCATGGCCGTGCGGAGCGTCCGGGTGGTCGTCGGCAGACCGAGCACCCCGACCCCACACGGACTCTTCGCCGTGCTTTGGGCGATCCGGTGGCACCCTGACGACTTCCTCGGCAGCCGGGTCCTCGAGCTGACCGCCCACAGCAACGTCCTGCGGCGGTTCGAAGGCGGCGACGGGGAGGTGGCGATCCATGGCCGCGGCGGGTCGAGCCTGCTCGATCCACTCGGATCCGCCCGTAGCCACGGCTGCATCCGGCTGGCGAATCCGGCGATCGACCTGCTGGTCGGCAAGATCGGTGCCGGCCGGCTGCCCGGCACCCCGGTGACGGTCGACTGACCGCGCGGCGTGGGCTCGGCAGAACCGGCGCTCGCGTTTCGTCGAGGGGCCGCACCCACCCCGCACCGCCACCGCGGCCTTGCGGACCGGCGTCCGCGCCTGCGACCGGCTCTGCGTCCTCAAGAGAGTCAAGGAGCCGATAGCCGCTGCCCAAGCAGTTGACCACAACCGGCGGTGCTCGGGGTCGAGGTTCCTGCGCTGCCGGCTCCTTGACCGAACAGACGACGACGGTGGCGATCACCTCCGCCACCGGGCGGCCTCATCGGGCCTCACCCCTCCCGTAGTCCGCAGGCCCAGGCGATCAGGCCTCGCTGTGCGCCTTGAGGCCGGTGAGGAACTGCTTGACGCCGGCGTCGAAGCTGCGGCGCAGGATCGCGGCGTCCATGAGCCTGCCGAGCGGGCCGAGCTTCGGCGTGTAGTCCATCACCTGCGTGACCTTGGTCCAACCACCGTCGGCAGCGAAGCTGTAGGTGTGGCGGAGGGACCGGATCGGGAAGTTGCACGCGGTGAGCTCGAACGCGAGCCCAACGTTCGGCTCGAACATCGCGACGCGCTCCTCGAACCAGTGCTTGCCGTCGCGCATCGTGACCTTCCGCGAGGCGTCGAGGCCGACCGCGTGCGTCGAGGTCAGCTCCGCGGCGCGAACAGTCGGGTCGTACTCGGCAAGCTCAGTCACGTTGGCGAGGATCGTCCAGATCCGGTCGGTCGGGGCGTCAATCGAGATCGAGTTGGTGAGCGTCGTCATCGCGGCGAGCGTAGCGGGATAGGTTGAAAATTGCAACCCATCGTCGCTACCATTCGCGGCGTGAGAAACCGGCGCCGGTCCGATTGCCCCATCAGCTTCGCGCTGGACTGTTTCGGTGATCAGTGGACGCTGCTCGTCGTGCGCGACCTGCTGCTCAAGGGCAAGTGCCGCTACCAGGAGCTGCGACAGACGGAGGAGGGAATCGCATCAAATACCCTCTCCGATCGCCTACGCGCGCTCGAGACCGCCGGCATCGTCGAGCGACACGTCGCGCCGCGCAACCAGGGCGGCGTCACCTACTCCCTGACCGAGCGAGGACTCGACCTGGCCCCGTTGATGGTCGAGCTCATCCTCTGGAGCGCGAAGCACGACCCCGAGACCGCCGCAGACCCCGAGTTCGTGGCTGCCGCGCACGCGGATCGCCAAGCCTTGCTCGACCGGATCGTCGCCAACTATCGCCCCGCCGCGGACAACTCACCCTGACGATGGCCTACGACGAGGCATTGGCCGTCCGCGTGCGCAAGATCTTCGACGGCGACCCGCGCATGACAGAGCGCAAGATGTTCGGCGGGTTGTGCTTCCTGCTCAACGGTCACATGACCTGCGGGATCGTCGGCGACACGCTCATGCTGCGGCTGACCCGACAACAGGCAGACGACGCGCTGCGCGAGCCTCACGTTCGGCCGATGGACTTCACCGGCCGCCCGATGAAGACCATGGTCTACGTCGATCCGGAAGGCCTGCGCAGCGGTGCCCTCCGCACCTGGATCGACCGGGCCATTGCCCACGCCGCCACACTACCCCCCAAAATGGGCTGAACGGCTCCGGCGACGCCGAGCCCCGCAGCACGCCGCTCGCCTGGCATCAGGACTGGTGATTCGAGGATCATCCGTGCAGCTTTCGGCGTGGCACAGCGCAGCTCGCGGTGCTCTGCCACTTGATGGGGACCAATGCCGACAATGCGGCCCTACGCGTGCTTCCCGGCACCCACCACCACTTTTGCCCTCCGCACGTCGATCACCCCGAGGCCCGCACCGATGGCGATGACCACGGCAATGAGGCCGCCATCGCCGCTGAGCGGTCCGATCAGGTTACGCTCGCGGTCGGCGCCGGCGACGCGAGCACCCGTCCTAAATGCGAGCACCTGTCCTAAATGAAGCAAGGACGCGGTCCCGCAATATCCGCTGTCCCTCGACGTCTAGCCCCCGATGGCCGAACACGCGCTGAAGGAGCTCACCCGGCCGACGCCTGCCGCGCCGACCGTGTGCAAGTGCGAGGTTGTCGAAGACCACGAGGGCACCGGGCTCGATCGTGATCTCTCGCTGCGCGTCGGGCACGGAAAGTCCGTGATCCATGAAGAAATCGAGCTCCGCCGCCAAGCTGCCGAACTCGTTGCCACAGAGGAAGTCGGGGTCGCCCTTGACGCTCGGTAGCTGCGGCTCGCCGCCGGCCGCGGCCTCGACGATCCGGGCAAAGCTTCCCTCGACGCCGATTTACAGCAACTTCTCAAGCCCGGAACGAGACTCGAACTCGTGACCCCTTCCTTACCATGGAAGTGCTCTACCAACTGAGCTATCCGGGCGGACAGCGCGTCCCCTGCGGAGGACCGCAGGGGACGATCTTAGAGGGTTGAAGGGGAGTCGGGGCGGCGGATCGGAAGACGGTGCCGAGGGAGGTGCGCTTCGGGCGGGCCTTGGGATTGAGCTTGTTGGAGTCGTCGAACTGGACCTTGTACTTGGCGGCTCGGGGGCCGTTGCCGGGGAAGAGCTTGGGCTTGGCATGGAGGGTGCCGCAGGGGCCGTTGGCCGTTACCCAGGCCCCCGCGCGCCCTAAGCGACTCAGGGCGCGGGCCGACGGTCGTCCAGGGATGCCGGGAACGACGGCTGCGGGTAGCGCTGGGCGGCGAGGATTCCGAGTGCTTCCTGCCAGTGTTTCGAAGGGATCGGCACGGCCGGCAACGCCTCCGCCGCGTCCCTTTCGTGTGTCTTCTTGGCCGGCGGGCGTTCTTGCGGTGTCAGACGACGACCGAGCTTTTAATGGCAAGCTCGGCCCCGGTAACGACACCAACGACGGGAACGACGACGACCGCGGGGGACGCGCAGAGAGCCACGTTCTGTCCGCCCTGGATCGTCATTGCGAGGCAGTGTAGCGCGCTCTGTGCAGCGTCGTTAACTTTGGGTCACGGTTGCCCCGAGGAGAGGACGTCATGGACCTGAAGAACCTGTTCAACAAAGGCAAAAAGATCGTCGACGAACGCGGCGGGGTCGACTCCCTGAAAGAGGACGCGCAGGAACTGGCCGGGATCGCGAAAGGCAAAGGCAGCCTCACCGACAAGGCCAAGGAGGCGGCCGCGGCGGTGAAGGAGCCGGGCGCGAACGAGCCCGACCCGCAGGAGCGCCACCCGAACCGGCAGGCGACTAATGAGCGCCGGGCTGATGCAGATCGACAGGAGTCGAAGGAGCGGCGCCGTCCTTGAGCAGCGTCGCCAGGTAGATCACGACCGGTGAGGAGCCGCGGTTGGCGGCCTGGTGGATGTCGCTGGGCTGCTCGACCAGCCACTGACCGGCGGTGATCTGTGCCGTCTTGCCGGCGGTGATGACACGAACAAGGCGCGGTTCTTCGTCGGATTCGCCTTCGAAGAGTTCCGCCTTGCCCTGCCGCACGGTGTAGCTGAGCGTCCCGGAGACGACCCGCGAGATCTGCGTGCCGAGGTGGTGGTGGACGGCGAGCTTCGCTCCCGCCGGGACCGTCACCTTGCTCAGCACCATGGTGCGGCCGGGCGCGCCCTGGACGTGTTCGGTCTGCGCCATCGCGACGCGCGACGCCGCCGGGGCGGGCGCTGAGGCGCCGAAGGCGGTCGGCAGGATGATCGCCATCGCGACGATCGCGATGACGGCGAGGGCGGTGAGCGGGAGGCGCACGGTCGGTCGTTTCACGACTGCCCGGTTCGCCTCCCGCGGGCCGACTCCTTCCGCCGGCGCGCGTCTGCCGGCCGGGGTGCGCGCGCCCCGCCGGCCGCGCCGCTCAGACGGCGGCGCCGTTGGCGGTCAACGTCACCTCGATGTTGCCGCGCGTCGCGTTCGAGTACGGACACACTTTGTGCGCCTCGCGGACCAGCTCCGCGGCGGCCTCGTCGTCGACCGACGGCAGCGTCACGTCCAGCTCCGCCGAGAGGACGAAAGTCCGCTCCGGCCCCGGGTGCAGCGAGACCTTGGAGTCGATCACGACGTCGCCGACCTCCGCTTTCGTCCGCCGCGCGACGGCGCCGATCGCGCTCTCGAAGCAGGCTGCGTAGCCGACCGCGAAGAGCTCCTCGGGATTCGTCCCGCCCCCTTCGCCGCCCATCTCCCTCGGCAGTCGCAGATCGACCTCGAGCATCCCGTCGCTGGTCTTGCCGTGCCCATCGGCCCGGCCCCCGGTGACGTGCGCTTCGGCGGTGTAGATGGCTTTGCTCATCGCGGCCCTCCTGTGGGGGAAAGTGGTTGTAGGAAAGACCCTACGGAGATACGCCTGCCGGCCGGCGGGCTTCCCGCGTCAGTCCTCCGGGGCCGACTCGTCCTTCCAGTAGTCGACCTGGCTGTCGATGTCGAAGAACATGTGCAGGCCGCCGCCCTCAGGCAGCCGCTGGGCGGTGCCGAGCTTGTTCGAGTCCGGATAGACGACGATGTCCGGCGCCCCGTGGGTCGAGACGGCGAGGAACCGGGCCTCCTCCTCGGTCGGATTCGAGATCTGGTGCGCCCCCCGCTCCCCGACCGGAAAGTGGACCGCCTCGCCCGGCTCGAGCTCCCGCGTCCCCTCAGGCGTCCGCAGCGTCGGCCGCCCGCTCAAGACGAAGACCAGCTCCTCGTCGGAGTAGTGGAAGTGGTACGGGTAGGCGCACTGCCCCGGCGGCAGTTTCCAGACGCTCGCCCCGATGCGTTCGCTCCCGAGCTCGTAACCGATCCGGGCCCGAAAGGCACGAAAGCCAGGCGACCCGCCCTCGCGTGGCTCGAAGTTGGGGTCTTCGAAGTTAGGCATCGGGGGAGCTTATGGGGCGGGGGGCGGCCGTCCGAGTTGCCGCGGATGCCGTGCCGACCGAGTCCGGCGGCTGTGGTCGGCACGGCATCCGCGACAGGCCCGGAGTGGATGAGGAGGACACAGTTCTTCGACAGCGTCCCGCCGCTCGTGCACTTGAGCCCCCTATAGCGGGGTCAAGTGCACGAGCGAGGGATCCGGCGTTGAGGAGCACGCACGGATCCGTGGAGAAGGACACGGAAGGCGCACGGGTCATCCTTCCGCGCGTGTTCTGCGCGCCTTCCGCGGGACTTCCGCCGGCATCCGGCCCCGCCGCGGCCGCCTCCCCACGACGAGTTCGCAGTTCTCCGCGCTATCCGCGGAGAACTGCGAACTCACCGAACGGAAGCGTCACAGAGTTCACGGAAGCGTCACGGGCGCTCACGGAAGCGTGACGAACCTTCGCCCCTTCCCGCACGACCTCCCAACCTTGGGCGGCTGATCGGTGACCTCAGCTAAGCCGGGTCGCCGATCAGCCGCCCCGGGCGACAGCTTCCCCGCTGCTTGTACCTTTCTCCTCCATGCCCCACCGTCCATCACGCCGCCTCGCCGCGCTCCTCGCGCTCGCCGCCCTGGGCGCGCTCGCCGCGATTGCCATCGCCGGCTGCGGTGGCGGCTCGGGCGAAACGCGCCCCGCTCCACCGCCCCAGGAATTCCCCACGGCTCAGGGCAAGACCATCTCGCAGCTCCTGCACCAGTCCGGCGCGGTGCCGTCGGAACTCGTCGTCGCCCCCGCGTCGGAGGTCTTCGACACGGGCGAGGAACGGTATCCGTTCGGGGTGTTCACGGCCGGGCAGGAACAAATCGAAGACGTCGAAGTCGCCCTCTACTTCGCCAAGGACGGCAAGTCGAAGGTGATCGGGCCGCTGCCCGCCAAGCTGGAAACGCTGCAGACGAAGCCCGCTTACCGGTCCCAGAACGGGTCGGGCCCGGGCGAGGCAAAGTCCGTCTACGTGGTGCCGAAGGTCGACTTCCCCAAGGACGGCTCCTACCTCGCGATCGCGATGATCAAGACCAAGGACGGCAAGCTCGAAGCGAGCCGCGTGCCCTCGCCCGTCGTCGGCCAGTTCCCGAAGGTGCCGAAAGTCGGCGAACGCCCGCCGAAGATCACGACGCTGACCGCCGCCGACGTCGGCAACGACCTCGAAAAGATCGACACCCGGGTGCCGCCCGACCAGATGCACAAGGTGAACTTCGCCGAAGTCCTCGGCAAGAAGCCGATCGTCCTCGTCTTCGCCACCCCCGCCCTCTGCCAGAGCCGCGTCTGCGGCCCGGTCGTCGACGTCGCCCAGCAGGTCGCCGACAAATACGAACCGCGAGCCGACTTCATCCACCAGGAGGTCTACGTGGACAACGAAATCAGCAAGGGGCTCCGTCCCCAGCTGAAGGCGTTCCACCTGCCGACCGAGCCCTGGACCTACCTGATCGACGCCGATGGCGTGATCAAAGACCGCCTGTCCGGGGCCTACGGGGTGGACGAACTGGAAGAAGCGATGGCGACGATCCTGCCTGGCTGAACAGCAGAAGTCGCTTCCGCCTTCGATACAGTCAGCGCGACGCCGCCGTGCCAGGGAAGTGGCCGGTCCCCGCTTCGGAGGGGCGTGGACGCAGTCCCCCACGCTGCAAGGAGAGATATGAAGCACCGCCTGCCTGTTTTCGCGCTCGTCCCCGTGCTGATGGCCCTTGCCGGCCTCGTCGCACTTCCCGGCTCGGCGCTCGCCGCCAAGCCCGTCAAGAAGTCGAAGCCCACGGTCTTCGAAGCCTGCCGTCACGGCTGCCACTACCGCACGATTCAGAAGGCGGTCGAAGCCGCCGGCAGCTACGCCTTCCAGAACAAGAAGGCGAAGGTGACGGTCGCGATCCGGCCGGGCAAGTACGTCGAAGGCGTCGTCGTCGACGGGACCGCGCCGAAGAGGCGCTACGACGGCATGACGATCGAGGGGACGAAGAACGACCCGAAGCGCGTCATCCTCGAAGGCAAGAACGCGAAGGGCGAACTCGGCGCCGCGCAGAACGGGATCGAGGCGATCAGCGTCGACGGCCTCGTGCTGAAGAACATGTGGGCGCGCAACTACGAGTCGAACGGCTTCTTCATCCACGCCGCCGACGAAGGCGGCCAGCACTGCAACGGCTACACGATGAACAACCTGCTGGCGTCCGGGAACCGCTCCTACGGGCTCTTCGCAAAGCACTGCTTCGGCGGCAAGATGATCGACTCCGCCGGCTACCACCAGGGCGATTCGGCCTTCTACGTCGGCGAAACGCCGTGCGACAAGAAGAGCTGGAACGTGAACAGCAACACGCCCTGCCAGAAGAAGCCGGTGTGGACGCTGCTGAAGAACGACAAAAGCTACGAAAACGTCCTCGGCTACTCGGGCACGAACTCCAAGTACGTTCGGATCATCGAAAACGCCTTCTACAACAACGGCGCCGGGATCGTCCCGAACACGCTCGACTCCGAGGGCTACGAGCCGAACGCCTGGAACGTGATCGAACGCAACGACGTGTTCTGGAACAACTACAACTACTTCCTCGCCGGATCGGCGTTCCACACCGTCTCCGAGGGGCTCGGTGAACTGAGCGGCCAGACCGTCAACTACCCGACCGGCGTGGGGATCGTCCTCTACGGGAGCGACGGCAACGTCGTCCGCGGCAACCGGGTCTTCGGCAACTACAAGTGGGGCATCGCCTCCTTCTCCGGCCCCGGTGAAACGTTCATCGCCAACGAAGGCAACGAAGCCAAGAACGTCAACAACGAAATCGTCGAAAACGTGATGGGTCGCGAAGGCGCCGACCCGAACGGCGAATACGACATGTGGAACGACGACACCGGCGGCGGCAACTGCTGGGGCGCCAACAGCTCCAACTCGACGTTCGCGCCCGGCAACGGCAAAGTGCCGCTGAGCCAGATCTACCCGGTCTGCCCGCAGAACAAAGTCACCGAATACGCAAGCAAATCGGTGCCGAGCATCAACATCACGGCGGGGCTGCAGATCGCCGGCCTCTCCGAAACCGGCAACCCGTCGACGATCCTCGGCTACGCCGGGACGAGCCCGCCGCAGAACCAGCAGTGCAGCTGGCATCGGCCTGGGTTCCCACACCCGGCGTTCCAGCAGTACAAGCCGGTCGAAGTGACGCCGAGGCCCGGCGAAGTGACCTGCTGATGCGGGCGCTGAGGCTCGTCGCGATCGCGGTGGTGGCCCTCGCCCTCTCGGGCGCGGCCGCCACCGCGGCGAACGCGCCGTCGAAGCCGAAATCGAAGCCGAAGGAGGTGTTGGTCGCCGACTTCTACTTCGGGCCCGAAAAGGTGACGCTGAAGAAAGGACAGTCGATCGACTGGGTCTGGGCAGAAGCGAACACCTACCCCCACGACGTCCACCTGAAGAGCGGGCCGAAGGGGCTGAGGCAGAGGGGCTCCTACTCGACCAAGACGACCGCGGTCACCGACGCCGAATTCGAAAAGACGTTCACGACGCCCGGGACCTACCACTTCATCTGCACGATCCACCCGACGCAGATGCGCATGACGGTCGTCGTCAAGAAGTAGCTCCGTGGCGGGCGGCGATGAACTGGGGTGACGGCGGGCTCGACCGGCGCGGCTTCCTCGCGCTCGGCGGGGGGATGTTCTTCTGCACGCTCGCCGGGCAGAAGATCAGCGCGAACGAAGGGCAGATCGACATCGATGCGCACGCCAGAGGGCTCGCGGTGCCGCCGAAGGTGGCAGCGGCGGAAGAAGCGGCGCGGGCGAGCGCGGGCGCCGCGCCCGAGGGCGGGCGGACCGAGCTCGCCGCTTTCACCAGCGGCGGCCCGGCGCGTGAATACTGGATCACCGCCGAGCCGGTCGAGTGGGACATCGTCCCCACCGGCCGCGACCAGATGATGAACATGCCGGTCAAGGGCAAGACCAAGTTCACCGCCTGGGCCTACCGCGCCTGGACGCCTCACTACAGGAAGCCGCTCGGGCCGGCGAAGGTGCCAGGGCCGCTGCTCGAAGTCAGCGTCGGCGAAACGATGATCGTCCACTTCCGCAACAAGCTGAGGTCGCCCGTGACGATGCACCCACATGGCATCTCCTACTCGAACGAAATGGACGGCGGCTACAAAGGCAAGTTCACCGACCCAGGCGGCTTCGTCCAGCGGGACCGCACCTTCACCTACGTGTGGGAAGCGAAACCGGGCACCGAAGGCACCTGGCTATACCACGACCACGGGCCGATGGACCCGCTGCCGGTCTTCAAAGGGCTGTTCGGGCCGCTGGTCGTCCGGTCCCCAGGCGAGCAGGCGCCGGAATCGGAGTACTTCCTCGGCTTCCACTCCTGGGAACCGCCGATCACCGGCCTGAAGGAAAACTTCGCCTGCATCAACGGCCGCGCCTACGCCGGCAACACGCCCGACCTGCACGCGAAAGTCGGCCAGCGCGTCGGCTTCCACGTCTACGGCCTCGACAACTTCTTCCACACCTTCCACCTGCACGGCCACCGCTGGAGGGATCCGGACGGGACGATCATCGACACGAAGACGTTCGGCCCGGCGGACTCGTTCCGGCTCGAATTCGTCGAGGACAACCCGGGTCGCTGGTTCTACCACTGCCACGTCTTCACCCACTTCCACATGGGGATGAACGGGTGGTACATCGTCGACTGAGGCGCGCGGCGCTCACGGCCGTCACCGTTGTCGCCCTGGCCGCCGTGCTCTGGCCCGGAGGCGCGGCGGCCGACAACACGCGGGTCTCGATCTTCGACTACCAGTGGTCGACCAAAGAAGTCCACATCAACCTCGGTGAGAAAGTGACCTGGGACTGGCTCGGACCGGACCTCGAGCACTCGGTGACCGGCGTCTCCCCGAACGACCTCCAGTGGGACTCCGACCCCGGCACCGACGTCCCCCGCCACCGCGCCGGCGACGAATACACCCTCGAATTCAGCCAGCCCGGCACCTACCTCTTCCAGTGCAAGCTGCACGCCTGGGTCCGCGGCGAGGTCGTCGTCGCCGACGCCCCCGGCAACCCGCTCTCCGACCCTGGGCCGCGCCCCCCGCTGAACATCGACCTGACCCCGCCGACGATCGGCGCAGTGAAGCTGGCGAAAACGAAGCTGCACGGCCACGTCGGCACGCCGATGCGCGCCTCGATCAGCGAGGCCGGCTCACTCGACGCCGAGTACTACCGCCTCGACTCGAAGGGCCATCGCGTCTACAACGGCTACCACGAATGGCCCACCTACATCGGCATCAACCATATCCGCCTCGCCGCGCGCTGGAAACACTTCAAGGCCCGCCCGGGCCGTTACGTCGCCGTGCTGCGCGCGACCGACGAATCGAACAACACCTCGAAGCCGCTGACCAAGGCGTTCGAGATCCTCGGCAAGAAGCCGCCGAAAACGCGGAGCGTCGGCGAGAAGCCTTAGGGGTCGGGGGGCAGGACGGCGCCTCTTCGAGCTGGTGCCCCGAGGTCAAGGGACGGGAAGGGACGGGAAGGGACGGGAAGGGACGGGAAGGGACGGGAAGGGACGGGACGACGGGAAGGGACGACGGGAAGGGACGGGAAGGGACGGGACGACGGGAAGGGACGGGAAGGGACGGCCGAGGGACGCGGCCCTCTCGGCCACGGCCCGGGCAGGCTGTGGCCGTGGCCGAGAGGGCCGGGTCTCAGGGGAGTGTGGAGGGACCCTCGCGGGAGGGTGACGGGGGCGTCACGGGAG
>JBPYFM010000109.1:0-6191 GCA_051986435.1 Solirubrobacterales bacterium
GTTAGGACGACCGCACCTGCGTGCGTGTTGGGCAACACGGGAGGAAGCGTGGCGTTCTCACGCTCTTCGTGACGTCGTCCCACCTCCGTCACGGATCGGTGACGGATCCGTGGGACTCCCGTCGCTCCCCGTTGACGCTCCTGCGTCCCTTCCTCCACTCATCGAAGACCCGGCCCTCTCGGCCACGGCCACAGCCTGCCCGGGCCGTGGCCGAGAGGGCCGCGTCCCTTGGCCCATCCCTTCCCCCTCCCTCGCCCCGCCCCCGACGAAGCGTCCCTCAGGAACGTCATTCGACATACCTCCTCGCCTAGGTGTAGATTATTTCGGGTGATCTGCTCGTTCCTGGTCAGCGTCCGTCCCAGCGGCACGGTTTCCGTATGAGCAGGACGGTCGTGGTCACCGGCGGGGCGAAGGGGATCGGGCGGGCCGCGACCGCGGCGTTCGCGGCGCTCGGGGACCAGGTCGTCGCGCTCGGCCGCGATACCGAGGCGCTGGCGAAGCTCGGCGACTCGATCGGGGTCCACGCCGCCAACGTCACGACCGCCCGCTGCGACGTCACCAGCGAGGCCGAGGTCGAGGAGGCCTTCGGCAGCATCGGCGCCGTCGACGTCTTGGTCAACAATGCGGGCGTCGCCGCCAGTGCGCCCCTCGCCAAGACCTCGCTCGCGGACTGGGAGGGCCAGATCGCGGTCAACGCCACCGCCGCCTTCCTCTGCACGCGCGCCGTCGTCCCCGGGATGCTGGAGCGCGGCGGCGGCTCGGTCCTCACCGTGGCCTCGACCGCCGGGAAGGTCGGCGCCCGTTATACCGCCGCCTACACCGCCTCCAAGCACGCCGCCGTCGGCCTGATGCGCGCCACCGCCGCCGAGGTCGCGGGTACCGGGGTGCGTGCCAATGCCGTCTGCCCGACCTTCGTCGACACCGAGATGACCGAGCGCTCGGTCGCCAACATCGTCGCCGCCACCGGGCGCGACGCGGCGGAGAGCCGCCAGGCGCTGGAGCGCTCGGCGCCGCTCGGCAGGCTGGTCGACCCGCACGAGGTCGCCGCCGCCCTGGTCTGGCTCGCCTCCCCCGAGGCGGCGCCGATCAACGGCCAGGCGATCGTCATCGACGGAGGAGGGATCCAGGCATGAGCCCGTTCCGCGCTTCGGCGCCGTTCACGGAGGAGTGGGAGCACTTCGACTTCAAGGTGGAGGACGGCGTCGCCACGGTGACGCTGAACCGCCCCGACAAGCTGAACGCGCTCACCTTCCAGAGCTACGCCGACCTGCGCGACCTTGCCGCCGAGCTGCCCCACCGCGGCGACGTCCGCGTGCTCGTGATCGCCGGCGAGGGCCGCGGCTTCTGCTCCGGCGGCGACGTCGAGGAGATCATCGGCGAGCTGCAGAAGATGGAGGCCGCCGAACTGCTCGAGTTCACGCGGATGACCGGCGCCGCGGTCAAAGGCCTGCGCGACGTCCCGATCCCGGTGATCGCCCAGATCCAGGGCATCGCCGCCGGCGCCGGCTCGGTGGTCGCGCTCGCCGCCGACTTCCGCCTGCTCTCCACCAAAGCGTCGTTCGCCTTCCTGTTCACGAAGGTCGGGCTGGCCGGCGCCGACATGGGCTCGGCATACCTTCTGCCGCGCATCGTCGGCGCCGGTCGCGCGACCGAGCTCCTCATGCTGGGCGACAAGGTCGACGCCGAGACCGCCCACCGGATCGGCCTCGCCAACTCGCTGCACGAGCCCGACGAGCTTCCCGGCGCGGTCGCCGCCTTGGCGCGCCGCCTCGCCGACGGCCCGGCGCTCGCCTACGGCACCACCAAGTCCCTGATCGCGAAGGAGCTCGACATGGACCTCGCCTCCTCGATCGAGCTCGAGGCGCTGACGCAGGCGCTGATGATGAAGACCCACGACCACGGCGAGTTCTACGACTCCTGGAAAGAGAAGCGCGACCCGAGATGGGAGGGACGCTGATGCCCGAGACCCCGCACCGCATCGTCGTCTCCCCGGACCTCGCGCCGCCGGTCGGCTACGCGCAGGCGATCGTCGCCGCGCCCGGCCGCACGGTCTACCTCGGCGGCCAGACCGCGCTGAACAAGGAGAACGAGATCGTCGGCGACACCCTGGTCGAGCAGTTCGACGTCGCCGCCGCCAACGTGATGACGGCGCTGCGCGCCGCCGGCGGTGAGCCCGAGCACATCGTCTCGATGCAGATCTTCGTCCGCGACGTCGCCGACTACAAGGCGAACCTGCGCGAGCTGGCGGGCGCCTGGAAGCGCAACTTCGGCACCCACTACCCGGCCGCCGGCCTCTTCGGCGTCACCCGACTCTTCGACGACCCGGCGCTGATCGAGCTGATGGCCGTCGCCGTGATCCCGGCGGAGGACGGCTGATGGCCGAGGCCGGGACCGAGGCCCAGGCCTCCCTCCTCGACGCGCACCTGACCGACGAGGAGCGCGCGCTGCTGGCCGAGTGCGAGGCCCTCGCCGCCGAGAAACTGCAGCCGCTCGCCCGCGCCCACGAGGAGGCGGGGGAGGGGTCGAAGCTCGACCGCGAGCTGATCGGCGCGATCGCCGCGGCGGGCCTCTACGACCGCCTCTACCGGCGCGCCGACGACGGCTCCTGGGCCGTGAAGGCGATGGAGCTGTGCCTGATCCGCGAGGGCCTGGCGCGCGGCTCGACCGCCGCCGAGACCGCCTTCGCGCTGCAGGGCCTCGGCTCGTTCCCGCTGCTGCAGTCGGGGACCGCGGCGATGATCGACGCGTGGGTGCCGCGCCTGGCGCGCGGCGAGGCGGTCGCCGCCTTCGCGCTCTCGGAGCCCGACGCCGGCACCGACGTGGCGGCGCTCGCCCTCCGCGCCGAGCCCGACGGCGACGGCTACCGCCTGAACGGCGAGAAGGCCTGGATCTCCAACGCCCCGGAAGCCGACCTCTACACGGTCTTCGCCCGCACCACCGAGGGCGCCGGCGCCCGCGGCCTCACCGGCTTCGCGGTCCCGCGCGAGAGCCCCGGCCTCTCCGGCGAGGCGATCGAGATGCTCTCCCCGCACCCGATCGGCCGCCTCGTCTTCGAGGACGTCTTCGTCCCCGCCGAGGCGGTCCTCGGCGAGGTCGACCGCGGCATGGCGGTGGCGATGCGCACGCTCGACCTCTTCCGCCCGAGCGTCGGCGCCTTCGCCGTCGGCATGGCCGAGGCGGCGCTCGCCGCGGCCGTCGCCCACGCCGGCGAGCGCGAGGCGTTCGGCGGCAAGCTCAAGGACCTCCAGGCCGTCTCGCACCGGCTCGCCGAGGTCGCGACGCGGACCCAGGCGGCACGCCTCCTCGTCCACGACGCCGCCCGCTCCTTCGACCGCGGCCTGCGCCCGATCACCCAGGTCGCGGCGATGGCGAAGCTGATGGCGACCGAGGTCGCCCAGGAAGCCGTCGACGTCGCCGTCCAGACCCTCGGTGCCCGCGCCCTCGTCCGCGGCCACCTGCTGGAGCACCTCTACCGGGACGTCCGCGCCCCGCGCATCTACGAGGGCGCCTCGGAGATCCAGCGCGAGATCATCGCCCGCACTCTCTTCGCCCAAGGAGGTAGATCGTGAACGTCGCGATCATCGGCGGCGGCCCCGGCGGCCTCTACGCCTCGATCCTGCTCGGCCGGCTCGGCCACGACGTGACCGTCTGGGAGCGCAACGCCCCCGACGACACCTTCGGCTTCGGCGTCGTCTTCTCCGACGAAACGCTGGCCGCGTTCGAGGCCGCCGACCCGCAGAGCTACGCCGCCATCGCCGACAGCTTCGCCCGCTGGGCCGACATCGACATCTACTACCGCGGCACGGTGGAACGCTCCGGCGGCCACGGCTTCTCGGCGCTCGGCCGCATGCGGCTGCTGAACATCCTGCAGGAGCGCGCCGAGGAAGTCGGCGTCGACCTCCACTTCCGCACCGAGGCGCCCGCGCACGAGCGGCTGATGGCGGAGAACGACCTGGTGATCGCCGCCGACGGCGTCAACAGCGCCGTCCGCGCCGCCCACCCCGACATCTTCGGCACCACCCCCGAGGGTCGCTTCTCGAAATTCATGTGGCTGGGGACCGACCTCGTCTTCGAGGCCTTCACCTTCCACATCGTCGAGACCGAGTGGGGGATCTTCCAGATCCACGGCTACCCCTACGACGAGACGATGAGCACCTTCATCGTCGAGACCGACGAGGCGACCTGGCGGCGGGCGGACTTCGACGCGACCGAGGACACCGTCTTCGCCCCGGGCGAGAACGACGAGGCGGCGATCGCCCGCTTCCGCGAGATGTTCGCCGAGCAGCTCCAGGGCCACGCCCTGCTCGCCAACAACTCGAAGTGGCTGAACTTCCAGACGATCCGCAACACGAGCTGGCGCCACCGGAACCTGGTGCTGCTCGGCGACGCCGCGCACACCGCGCACTTCTCGATCGGCTCGGGGACGAAGCTGGCGATGGAGGACGCGACCGCGCTCGCCTGGGCGCTGAAGGAGTCCGGCGACGACGTCGGCGAAGCGCTCCTCTCCTACGAAGAGGACCGCCGGCCGGTGGTCGAGTCGACCCAGCGCGCGGCGCAGGCCAGCCTCGAGTGGTTCGAGGGGATCTCCCGCTACGTCGGCCAGACGCCGCCGCAGTTCGCCTTCAACCTGCTGACCCGCAGCCGCCGCATCACCTACGAGAACCTGACGATGCGCGACGCCGACTTCATGCGGCGGGTCGACGAGGACTTCCACGCGCGGCTCGACGACGGCCCGGCGACGGTCGGCTCGGCCGACGGCGTGCGGCCGGCGCTGCGCCCGCCGATGTTCACGCCCTTCAAGCTGCGCGACATGGAGCTCGCCAACCGCGTCGTGGTCAGCCCGATGGACATGTACACGGCGGTCGACGGCTCGGTCGGGGACTTCCACCTGGTCCACCTCGGCAGCCGCGGCATCGGCGGCGCCGGCCTGGTGATGACGGAGATGGTCTGCGTCTCGGCCGAGGGGCGGATCACGCCCGGCTGCGGCGGCCTCTACCGCGACGACCAGGTGGCGGGATGGACGCGGATCGTCGACTTCGTCCACGGCCACGGCGACGCCAAGATCGGCTGCCAGATCGGCCACTCCGGGCGCAAGGGCTCGACCAAGCTGATGTGGGAAGGGATCGACCAGCCGCTCGAGGACGGCAACTGGGAGATCATGGCGCCCTCGCCGCTTCCCTACCTGGAGCACAGCCAGGTGCCTGCCGAGATGACGCGCGCGGACATGGACAGGGTGCGGGAGGAGTTCGTCGAGACGACGCGGCGGGCGGCGGAGTCGGGCTTCGACCTGCTCGAGGTCCACCTCGCCCACGGCTACCTGCTCTCCTCGTTCCTCTCGCCGCTGACCAACCGGCGCGCCGACGAGTACGGCGGCGATCTGGCCGCGCGCGCCAAGTACCCGCTCGAGGTCGTCGCCGCGTGCCGCGCGGCGTGGCCGGAGGACAAGCCGCTCTCGGTCCGCATCTCGGCGACCGACTGGGTGCCGGGCGGCTTCGACGGCGACGACGCGGTGGCGCTCGCGGCGATGCTGAAGGAGATCGGCGTCGACGTCGTCGACGTCTCCACCGGCCAGGTCTGGGCCGACGACGCCCCCGCCTTCGGCCGCAGCTTCCAGACCCCCTTCGCCGACCGCATCCGCAACGAGGTCGACATCCCGACGATCGCCGTCGGGGCGATCTCCAGCTGGGACGACGTCAACACCACGATCCTCGCCGGCCGCGCCGACCTCTGCGCCCTCGGCCGTCCCCACCTCTACGACCCCTACTGGACCCTCCACGCCGCCGCCGAGCAAGGCCTCGGCCGCCGCGACGACTGGATCCCCCAGTACCAGGCCGGCAGCCGCCGCCCGGTCGACGGCAAGGTCGACGTCAAACGCCAGCCCCTCCGCAGCTTCGACCCGCCCGAGCCCGAGCCCGACTTCAGCCGCTGGCGCCCGCGCACGCACGCTTGAGGCTCGGGCCCCGGCCGGTTCAGGCCGGAGCATGGGGCTGGGGCGTGGCGAGGGACGGGCGAGGGACGGCCGAGGGTGGCGAGGGACGGCAAAGGGACGGGAAAGGGACGGCCGAGGGACGGCCGAGGGACGCGGCCCTCTCGGCCACGGCCCGGGCAGGCTGTGGCCGTGGCCGAGAGGGCCGGGTCTCAGGGGAGTGTGGAGGGACCCTCGCGGGAGGGTGACGGGGGCGTCACGGGAG
>JBPYFM010000110.1:0-10476 GCA_051986435.1 Solirubrobacterales bacterium
CCGCGGAGCTCGAGGCGGGCATCCGCGAGACCGTCGCCGCGCGGATCGGCAAATTCGCCCGGCCGAGGAGGATCGTCTGGGCCGAGGACCTGCCGAAGACCCGCTCGGGCAAGATCATGCGCCGCCTGCTGCGCGACATCGCCGAGGGCCGGGCGCTCGGCGACGTGACCACCCTCCGCGATCCCGGCGTGATGGCGGAACTGGAGGCTAAGATCGCGGAGGAAACCGACGACGAAAGCTAGCCAGCGCCCTTGCAGCAGCGCCGCCGATGCAGATAATCAGTCGCACCGTCTCGATCCTCGAGGAGGTGGCTCGTAGGCCCGAGGGGGGAGGACTCGTCGAGATCGCGAACGCCACCTCGCTCCCGGCAGCGACCTGCCATCGGCTGCTGGCGGCGCTCGCCGAAGACGAGCTGGTGCAGCGCGATCCGCTGACCCGCCGCTACAGCGTCGGGCCGGGGCTGGTGCAACTGGCGGGGATGGTGACCCAGGTGGGCCGCGGCGCCTCGATCGAAGCGGGGATGACGGCGCTGCGTGACCGCTGGCGCGAGTGCTTCTTCCTCGCCTCGGTGGTCGACGACGCGATCATCTGCGTGCGCTCGCTGCCGACCATCGACGCCAACCGGATGACGGTGACGGTGCCCCTCGGCCAGCCGATGGCGCCGAACGTGGCCGGATCGGGGAAGGTGATCCTCGCCTACGTCTCGCGGGCCCAGCGCGAACGGCTGGTGGTGGCGGGCGGCGGCATGGCGCGGCTGACCGAAAACTCCATCGTCGACGAGGAGGACTTCGAGTCGGAGATGGTGCGAATCCGTGAACGCGGCTACGCGATCTGCGACGAGGAGTCGGAGATCGGCGCCGCCACGATCGCCGTCCCGATCATCCTGCCGGAGGGCGAGGTGCGCAGCGCACTGGCCGCGATCGGCCCCCGCGACCGCATCCTCGCGCTCGCCGACGACGGCATGATCGAGGACATGATCCGCACCGCCGAGGTGATCGCCGGCCTCGAGCAGGACACGATCGTCGACGCGCTCGTCCCCGGGCTGTAGGGCGCGCTCGTCCCAGGGCTGTAGGGCGCGCTTGGTCGGGGGCGGGCCGGCTGCCCGAGGGCTCCTGCGCCTGCGCCGGGGAAGCTGGCGCCCGGGGCGGCTGATCGGCGACCCGGGCCGGCTGAGGTCGCCGATCAGCCGCCCAGGTCGGGAGGTTGTGCGGGAGAGGCCGAGGGTTCGTCACGCAGACGCCAGGAACGCGACGAAGTCGTGGGCTTCGCGAGGGAGTCGTGAGCCTTCCGTGTCACATCCCGACCGCCGGAGGGAACCCCGTGTCCTTCTCCGCCGATCCGTGCGTGTTCCTCAACGCCGGGTGCGTCGGTTGGTCACTGAGGGCGCCTAGGGCGCCCTCAGGTCACCAGGCGTCCGGCCCACCCGCCCGCGCCACGCCGGTCCCTATTCCGTCGCCGAGGTCCGTTCGCGCTCGCGGGCCAGGGTCTCGACCGCGACCTGCAGGGACTGGAGCTGTTCCTGAACGCTGCGGAGTTCGCGCAGGGCGAGCGCCTCGGGCGGGATTTCTTCGTCTTTCAGCTCCTGCTCGATCTCGGTCAGTTCGGGGGCGAGGAAGCGCTGGGCGAAGCCGCCGGTGAGGAGGGCGACGAAGCCGATGCCGATCAGCAGGATGCAGGTGGAGACGATCTGGCCGCCGGTCGTGGTCGGGTAGATGTTCGAGCCGAGCGTGGTCATCGTGGTGATCGCCCAGTAGGTGGTCTGCCAGAAGGTGAGGTGCTGGGAGTGCTTCTCGAAGGCGCCGAAGATGGCGCCACCGCCGATGATCGTGAGCAGGGCGAGCAAGGCGGAGTAGCGGAGGCCCTGCAGCGAGAAGAGTTCGCGGGAGATCTGGGCGAGCCGCAGCAGCCGCAGGAGGCGCAGCAGCCGCAGCGCCCGCAGGCTTTGGAGCCCGGCGGGCAGGACGGGCGGGGTGAGGACGCAGATCACCAGGTCGAGGGGGTTGTGCCTGATCCAGGTCCAGCGGTCGGGGACGACCGCGAGCATCACCACCAGCTCGACCAGGAAGGCGGTGTAGGTGATCCAGTTCAGCGCGACGGCGATCGTCTCCAGCACCCCTCCCGGATGCGACTCCGACAGCGCCACGCTGGGGATGACCAGCGCCGCGGCGATGAACATCGGCGTCGCCAGCCGTTCGGCCACGCGCGTGCTGCGCGCGTCCATTCCCGGCTTGTAGCGCGCCTGCTCTGCGACGGCGGAGTCCACCCCGCCACATTCGACAAGTGCCACCTCACCCCCTCTGTGTGCCAACTCTGTGACATCGCTTGAAGTGGCGGTGCGGGTGTGGTTCCGTGGTCGGGCGATGGAGAAGGAGCAGCGAAAAGGCGAGTCCCTTGCGGAGTACCGCGAGCGGTTGAGGCTCGAATTCCGGCGGGACCACCCAGGGCTCGTGAAACTGACCATGCCTGGGATGTGGGACGAGAAGGGCGACCTTTTCATTGAAGCCGTGACCGGTGAAAAGGTGGAGCGACCACGTGAGTGGTGAAACGCTGATCTGCGACACGAGCTTCGTCAGCCATCTCCTGCGGGCGGAGGAAGCGCCGGAACGCTTACGCGCATTGGGAGGAAGGTGCCATGGACCGGGTGGAATCGGAGCTGTTGGCGATCAGCGTCGTGACCGTTGCCGAGCTTCGGGCGGGCTACCTGAAGGCCGGCTGGGGAACTCGACGGGTCGCGCGGGCCGAACGAAGGCTCGCCGAGTATCTCCCGCTGTTGATCGACGATCCGCAGCTCAACGAGTGGGCGCGGCTGTCGACGGCCGCGCGTGCCTCCGGAGTTGCGCTCAGCGACAACGATCTATGGATCGCGGCGACGGCAAGTGCTCGCTCGTCGGTGTTGGTCACCTGCGATCGGGATCACGTGCGGATCGCACGTGATCTGGCGGTCGGAGTCGTCTACCTCGCGCCGCCGGTCTAGTCGACTTCGGCGGCGGCCGCTTCGTCTTTGCCCAGTTGGACGTGGGCGCGGCTGTCGGAGGTGCGGACGAGGACCAGGGTCGCGAGGAGGCCGAGGATGGCGAAGCCGGCGCCGACGGCGAAGGCGGCCTGGAAGCCTTCGACCAGGCTGTCCGGGGTTTCGGTCGAGCCGACGACGGAGTTGGCGATCGCGGCGAGGACCGCGAGGCCGAGCGCGCCGCCGACCTGCTGGGAGGTGTTGATGAGGCCTGAGGCGAGGCCTTGCTCGCGGTCTTCGATGCCGGAGACGGCGGCGATCGTCACCGGGACGAAGGCGAAGCCGAGGCCGAGGGCGGCGATCAGGGAGGGGCCGAGGATGTCCTTGAGGAAGGTGCCGTGGACATCGATCTGGGCGAACCAGATGAGGCCGATGGCGATGCAGGCCATGCCGATCGCGAGGATCGGCTTGAAGCCGACTTTGGTGACCAAGGCGGAGGCGACCCCGGCGGAGAGGATGATCGTGATCGCCAGCGGCAGGTAGGAGATGCCCGCCTTGATCGGGCTGTAGCCGAGGATCTGCTGCATGTAGAGCGAGATGAAGTAGAACATCGAGAAGAGGCTGGCGCCGACCAGGATGCCGACCACGTTGGCGCCGGTGACGGTGCGGACGCGGAAGATCGAGAAGGGGACGAGCGGCGCCCGCGAGCGGCGCTCGATCGCGACGAAGGCGGCGAGGAGGATGAACGCCCCGACGATCGTGCCGATCGTCTGGAAGGAGCCCCAACCCGCCGATTCGGCGTCGAGGAGGGCGAAGACGAAGGCCGAGAGGCCGAGGGTGATGGTCAGCGCGCCGGCGAGGTCGAAGTGGCGCGTCTCGGTTTCCGCTTTCGTCTCCGCGATCAGGGTCGGGGCGATCGCGGCGGCGAGGATGCCGATCGGCACGTTCACCCAGAGGACCCATTCCCAGCCGATGTATTCGGTGAGGACGCCGCCGAGCAGGACGCCCGCCGCCCCGCCGGAGCCCGCCACCGCGCCCCAGACCCCGAGCGCTTTGTTGCGCTCGGCGCCGTCTTTGAAGGTGACGGCGACGATCGAGAGCGCCGCCGGGGAGAGGATCGCGGCGCCCAGTCCCTGGACCGCCCGCGCCGCGATCAGCTGGCCCGAGTTGGCGGCGAGCCCGCCCGCCAGCGAGGCGAGCGCGAAGAGCACCAGGCCGGCCATGAAAAGGCGCCGGCGTCCGAGCAGATCGGCGAGCCGCCCGCCCAGCAGCAGGAAGCCGCCGAAGGTCAGCACGTAGGCGTTCACCACCCAGGGCAGGCTGTCCTCGGAGAAGCTCAGGGCTCCCTTGATCGTCGGCAGCGCGACGTTGACGATCGAGGCGTCGAGGACGACCACGAACTGGGCGACGCAGAGCAGGACCAGCGCGATCCAGCGTTTTTCGCGCGCTGCGGCAGCGTCGGTCACGCCTACTCCTCCTCGCTGCCGTGGAATTTCGTCCTCGGCCGCGTCACCGGGACGACGTCGCCCACCGGCACGTGGTAGCCGGGGTGGTAGGGGACCTCCCGGACGTAGAAGGCGCTCAGCCTGTCGAGCACGGTCTCGCCGCCGCGCAGCGCGCGGATCCGCCGCGGGCAGGGCTGCATGAAGCCTGCCTCGGCGAGGTTCGGCGGATAGCGGGACGAGTCGACCACGCGGGCCTCCGCGGGATTCACCTCGCCCACCTTAGTCAACGCGGCCTCTCGGTCCGGGCCGACGAAACTAGTTTGCTAAGCTAATTATCTACCCGCACTTTCCCATGGCAGCCAAGCCCACCGACACCGACCTCACCGAGACCGCGTCCCAGTTGCGGAACGCGATCGTGCGCACCTCGCGGGCGCTGCGCCAGGAGGCGGCGGGGGAGAGCGGGCTGAGCCCGACCCAGACCGCAGTGCTTGCCAGCATCAGCCGCTCTGGCCCGCTCACCCCGTCGGAGTTGGCCGAGATCGAGCGCGTCAAGCGTCCGACGATGACGCGCACGCTTGCCTGCCTCGAGGGCGAAGGCCTGATCGAGCGCACCCCCGACCCGGCCGACGGCCGCAGCTCCCTGGTCGCCGTCAACGACGCCGGCCGCGAGCGCCTCGCCCGCCTGCGCCGCCGCAAGAGCGCCTACCTGGCCCGCCGCCTGCGCAAGCTCGACCCCGCGGAGGTGGCGACCCTCGCCCAGGCCGCCGAGCTGCTGGACCGCATGCGGGAGGATGAGCAGGGTTGACGACCGCCCTGCGACGCTCGTTCAACTCCCTCGAGGTACCGAACTATCGGCGCTATTTCGCCGGCCAGGTGATCTCCCTCTCCGGGAACTGGATGCAGAACGTCACCGCGCTGTGGCTGGTGCTGAGCCTGACCAACTCGGGCTTCGCGGTCGGCCTCACCACCGCGCTGCAGTTCCTGCCGATGCTGCTCTTCGGCGCCTGGGGCGGGTTGCTCGCCGACCGGATCCCCAAGCGCCGCCTCCTCTTCGTCACCCAGACCCTGATGACGATCCCGGCGGCCGGGCTCTTCGCCGTCACCGCCTTCGACGTCGAGCAGCCGTGGATGATCTACATCGCGGTCTTCCTCTTCGGCGCCGTCAACTGCGTCGACAACCCGACCCGCCAGAGCTTCGTAATCGAGATGGTCGGCCCCGACCGCCTCGTCAACGCGGTAAGCCTGAACAGCGTGATCATTGAGGTCGCCCGGATCGTCGGGCCCGCGCTGGCCGGCGTGCTGATCGCGACCGTCGGCGTCGTCCCCTGCTTCGGCATCAACCTGCTGACCTTCGCCGCGATGATCGGCGCGCTCTGGGCGATGGACCCGCGCGCGCTCCAGGCGCCGCCGCCCGCGGTCCGCAAGCCGGGCGCGATCCGCGAGGGCCTGCGCCACGTCCGCCGCAGCCCCGAACTGGCGGTGCCGCTGGCGCTGATGGCGCTGGTCGGCACCCTCGGCTTCAACTTCCAGGTCGCGCTGCCGCTGCTCGCCAAGTTCAGCTTCGGCGGCGGCGCCGGCTCCTACGCGGTGCTGGTCTCGGCGATGGGTGTCGGCTCGATCACGGCGGCGCTGGTCAACGGCCACCGCGGCCAGACCGGGGGAGCGGTGATCGCCGCCGCCTCGCTCGCCTTCGGGATCGCCGCGCTGCTCGCCGCGGCGATGCCCGACCTCGTCCTCGAGGCGATCGTCCTCGCCGCGCTCGGCGGTGCCGCGGTGATCTTCGTCTCCTCGATCAACTCGACGATCCAGCTCGCCGTCTCGGCCGAGATGCGGGGGCGGGTGATGGCCCTCTTCTCGATCGTCTTCCTCGGCTCGACGCCGATCGGCGGCCCGCTCACCGGCTGGCTGGCGGAAGCCTACGACCCGCGGCTGACCCTGGTGCTGGCCGGCATCTCGGGTCTCAGCGCCGCCTGGGCCGCGCGGACGATCTTCACCCGGATGGCCGAGCGGGCGGGCGCCGAGGCCCGCCCGATCGAGGCATCCGTCTAGACCGGTGGAGCCGGCCTATTTGATGTAGCCGGCGGATTCCAGGTAGGCCGCGGCGGCTTCCTTCGGGGTCTGTTTTTCGAGTTCGACCCGCGCGTCCAGCTCCTGCATCACTTCCAGGGTGAGCCCCTTCTGGACGTTCAGGATCGTCTTTTCGTAATCCGGGCCGGCTTCTTCGGCGGTCTTCTTCTTGGTCAGGAAGATGACGTTGCCGGCCGGGAAGACGTGCTTGTCGTCTTCGAGGATGACGAACTTTTCACTCTCCGCGGCGAGCTGCGGGTCGGTGGTGAAGAGGATCGAGAGATCCGCCTGACCCTTTTCCAGCACCGTGTAGCGGAGGCTGATGTCGACGGGTTTGAATTCCTTGAATTTCAACCCGTAGAGCTTTTCGAGCCCGGCCAGGCAGTCGATCCGCTGGCGGCACTCGGGCGACCCGTAGAGGGTCAGTTTTTCGCTGACGCCTTTGAGATCGCTGATCGTTTTCAGGTTGTATTTTTCCGCCGTCGATTTGAGCAGGCCGACCGCGTTGGCGCTGGCGAACGGGGTCGGTTTGAACGCCTCGAGGCCTTCTTTTTCGAGTTCGGCGTTCGCCTTTTCCCACGCTTCCGTGGCATCGGACGGGACTTCTTCCGGTTCGAACCCGAAGAACGAGGTCAGCGCGGTCGAGGCGTACTCCGGGTAGCCGGAGATCTGCCCCGCCTTCAGCGTCTTCAGCGCCACGGTTTCGGAGCCGAGGCTGAGGTCGCTCTTGGCTTTGTAGCCCGCCGCCGCCAGCGCCTGCGTATAGATTTCGCCGAGGATTTCCTGTTCGGGGAAGTTCTTCGAGCCGATCGTCAGGCTGACTTTGGCATTTTCCGGATTCGAGACGATCGCTTCCGCCCCGCCCGCGGCTTCTTCGCCTTCTTCACTCGCTTCTTCGGTGGTTTCTTCCTTGCCCGACGATTCCGCTTCGGTCGATTCCGACGTCGTCGAGCTGCCGCCGCCGCAGGCCGAGATGCCGACCGCAAGCGCGAGCGCCGCGATCAACATCGCCAGTGCCATCAGCGGCTTGTGATTGTTGAACCTCACTGCGTGCCTCCTTGTGTGTGTATGGGTGGGACGAGCGGATCACTGGGCCTGCAGACGCAGGCCCTTGGAGGTGAGCTGCCTTTGCAACCCTGCCAAGGCGAACTCGAAGAGAAGGGCGAGGATGGCGGTGCAGATCGCGCCTGCCAGCACCCCGTTGGTGCCGTAGACGTTTTCGCCGAGGATGAATTCGCCGAGGGTGGCGACCCCGACGAGTGGCGCGATCGTCGCGGTGGCGACGATGTTGACGGTCGAGCCGCGCACACCGGTCATGATCCCCGGCACGGCCATCGGCAGCTCGACCTTGCGCAGGATCTCGAACTCGGTCATGCCCACCCCTCGCGCCGCGGTGACCGCCGAGCGGTCGGCCTGTCGGACGCCGACGAAGGTGTTGGTGAGGATCGGCGGGATGCCGAGCACCGCGAGCGCAATCGTCAGCACCGGGATGCCGACGCCGATGACCGCGGCGATGAGGGCGATCAGCGCCAGCTCGGGGACCGCTCGGCCCGCGTTGCCGATCCCGACCGCGAGCAGTTCGCCGGTTCCCCGGTGGCCGAAGTAGAGGCCGACCGGCACCGCGATCAGGATCGCCAGAGCGAGCGCCAGCAGGGAGACGGAGATCTGGGTCCAGGCGAGTTCCAGCACCTGCTCGATGCCGCCGACCTTCTTGCCGCCGGTGACGCTCGATTCCTGCTTGGAGAAGATGAATTCGAAGGCGCCGGCGAAGCCCGCGAAGACCGGGTGAGGCAGGTAGGCGAGCAGGTACATCAGGCCGCCTCCGCTTCGACCCGGCGCCAGGGGGTCACGAACCGCTGCGCGGTGAGGAACATCGCGTCGAACGCCAGCGCCATCAGCATCGCGATGGCGCCCGCGATGATGATCGCGGTCGGGAAGGTGAGATTCGCTTCCGAGTAGATCTGCGTGCCGAGCCCGCCCGCGTGGGCGAAGACGGCGAGGGTGGCGATCGCGACCGTGCTCACGGTGGCGATCCGCAGGCCGCCGACGATCTCCGGGATCGCCAGCGGCAGCTCGACCTGCCAGAGGATCTGCCGCTGGGTGAGGCCCATGCCGCGCGCGGCGTCTTTCGCCGACTCGGGCACGTTGTTCAGGCCTTGCATCACGTTGCGATAGATGATCTGCAGCGTGTAGGCGCTGAGGGCGATGATCGCCGTCTCCCGACCGCGGCCGGTGATCGGCAGCAGCAGCAGGAAGAAGGCGACGCTGGGGATCGCAAAGAGGATGCCGGTGCCCGCCAGGAGCGGCCACTGCAGCAGGTGGAAGCGGTGAGCGAGCAAGGCGAGGGCGAAGGCGATCGCGAAGCCGATCAGCACCGAGATCACGGTGAGTTCGAACTGCTGCAGGGTGGGGGTGCCGTACCGGTGGAGGTTTTCCGTCGCCCAGTCCCAGCAGAAGAGGTGGCTGGGGCGCGCCTGGCAGGGCAGCGTCGCCCCGGTCCGTTCTTTGAAGAACCCTTCGCCGACTTCACCGACCGCGGCCGGCGGCACGCCCGTGAGCAGGCTAGTCATGGGGACGGTCCACCGCCGACTGCTCCTCGGTCTTCGCCTCCGGCGAGGCGAGGAACTCGGAGATGATCTCGACCGAGAGGATGCCGACCACGGAGCCGTCGTGGTCGACCACGGGTGCGTACATCGACTCGCCTTGGAGGAGGTCGGCGAGCGCGTCGCGCATCACGTCGCCGGTTTCCACGACCGGGCCGAGCGGTGCGTCGGCGGTGGCCGGGACGGTGTCCCCGGCGAGGTCGCGGGAGGTGAGCCAGCCCAGCGGCCGCTCGCGCTCGTCGACCAGCAGGGCGTAGGGGACTTCGACGTCGGGGGCGGCGAGCTGCGCGCGCACCTCGGCGGTCGCCTGGCCGGCGCGGGCGTGCGGCGCCTTCCAGAGGTTGATGTCCCGGACGCGCATCAGCGACAGGCGCTTCAGCGCCCGGTCGGCGCCGACGAAGTCCTCGACGAACTCGTTGGCGGGCGCCATCAGGATCTCGGCCGGGGTCGCGTACTGCTCGACCCGCCCGTGTTCCTTCATGATCGCGATCCGGTCGCCCATCTTGATCGCCTCGTCGATGTCGTGGGTGACGAAGAGGATCGTCTTGCGGATCTCCGCCTGCAGGCGGAGGAACTCGTTCTGCAGGCGCTCGCGGTTGATCGGGTCGATCGCGCCGAAGGGCTCGTCCATCAGCATCACCGGCGGGTCGACGGCGAGCGCCCGCGCCACCCCGACGCGCTGCTGCTGGCCGCCCGAGAGCTGCACCGGGTAGCGGTCGGCGAATTCGGGGTCGAGGCCGACCAGCTCCATCAGCTCGCTCGTGCGGGCGCGGACGCGCTGCTTGTCCCAGCCGAGCAGCTGCGGCACGGTGGCGATGTTCTGGGCGATCGTGCGGTGGGGAAAGAGCCCGACCTGCTGGATCACGTAGCCGATCTCCCGCCGCAGCCTCGCCGCGTCGCGCTTCCTGATCGACTCCCCGTCGATCAGGATGTCGCCCTCGGTCAGCTCGATCATCCGGTTGACCATCCGCATCGTGGTCGTCTTGCCGCAGCCCGACGGTCCGACGAGCACGCAGATCTCGCCGGCCTCCACCTCGAGGTCGAGGTGGTCGACGGCGGGGGCGCTCGCGTCGCCATAGCGCTTGGTCGCACCCTGGTAGCTGACGGAGGAAGCTCCGCCCTGGGACTTTTCGGTCGCCTCGGCGGCGGGCACTGGGGCGACCATATACCCCGGCGAGGGCGGAAGTACCGGGCTTGTGAGTATCGGTACCCGATCGGTGCTGTGGGGTTGGGCGGCTGGGGCGGGGCGGGGGGGCCGGCGTCACTGCGGGCCGGGCCGTCCACACCACTTCGCGGCGCCGGCGGGTGTCCTGGGCGCCTCATGGGGGTCCTGGCAGGCTGTGACCCCCATGAGGCGCCCAGGACGTGAGGGTTTCGTGGGAGAGCTTGCGCAGGGACGTGACGAAGTCGG
>JBPYFM010000111.1:0-4397 GCA_051986435.1 Solirubrobacterales bacterium
CCGGTACAGGGACGTGAGGCGGTCGGACTCACGTGATCGTCATGCGCGGGAGAAGGCACACCTCCGGCCGACCGGGGGCCGTCAGGGGCCGATCGGTGACGAAGATGCCGGGAACGTCACACGCCCGCGCGCCTTCCGTCCCTTTCCGGGCCCGGATCGAGGGTCCCCCGGGGTGCGGTCGTCCTAACCGGCGCTATAGGTCGGTTAGGACGACCGCACCCTGGGGGACCCTCGATCCGGGCCCGGAAAGGGACGGAAGGCGCCCGGGCGTGTGACGTTCCCGGCATCTTCGTCACGGATCGGCCCCTGACGGCCCCCGGTCGGCCGGAGGTGTGCCTTCCCCCGCACATGACGATCACGTGAGTCCGACCGCCTCACGTCCCTGTACCGGCTCTCCCCCGCACCCCTCACGTCCTGGGCGCCTGATGGGGGTCACAGCCTGCCAGGACCCCCATGAGGCGCCCAGGACGCCCGCCGGCGCCCCGTAGTGGTGCGGACGGCCGGCCCGAGCGACGCACCGCCCGCGCGCAGGCCAACAGCCGTCTGGTCGCCGGCCCCGGGCCCCGGCGCCCCCCGGCCGCCGGGCCTCGGCGCCTAACCCTGCTGCAGATGCGACTTCAGCCGCATCACAGCCTTGGTGTGAAGCTGTGAGACGCGCGACTCGGTCACGCCGAGGACCTCGCCGATCTCGCGCAGCGTCAGGTTCTCGTAGTAGTAGAGGGCGACGACCAGTTGCTCGCGCTCGGGGAGCGAGCCGATCGCCTCGGTGAGGCGGTCCTTGACCTCGTTGGAGGCGAGCGCCTCCTGAGGGTCGGCGGCGCCGTCGTCGGCGATCGTGTCGAGGAGGCTGACCTGATCGCCGGAGGAGTCCGAGACCGTCCACAGCTCGTCGAGCGCGTAGACGGAGGAGTTGGCGATCTCGAGCAGGGCGTTCTGCAGTTCGGCCTCGGTAATGCCGAGCTTGGCGGCGAGCTCGGCCTCGGTCGGCGCTCGCTGCAACTCATGCTCGAGTTTCGCCTGTGCGGTTTCGATCTCGCGCGCCCGCGAGCGGACCGAGCGTGGCACCCAGTCGAGCGAGCGCAGTTCGTCGATGATCGAGCCGCGGATGCGGGTCATCGCGAAGGTCTCGAATTTGATCCCGCGCTCCGGCTCGAAGCGCTCGATCGCGCCGATCAGCCCGACCAGGCCGTAGGAGATGAGGTCGGCATCCTCGACGTGGGACGGCAGCCCGGCGCCGAGCCGGCCGGCCACGAACTTGACCATCGGCGAGTAGGCGACGACGAGGCGCTCGCGCGCGGCGGCGTCCCCCTGCTCTTTGTAGCGGCGCCAGAGCTCACGCAGCTCGACTTCCTTGACCCCCGTCTCCATCGCCACGGTCAGATCCTACTTTCGCAGGCGCAATCGATCATGCCCGGGGGTGGCTGTCGGCGTAGGTGTCGCGGAGGCGAGCGGCGTCGACGCGGGTGTAGACCTGGGTCGTGGAGATCGAAGAATGGCCCAACAATTCCTGAATCGTACGCAGATCTGCGCCTCCCTCGAGCAGATGCGTCGCAAAAGAATGCCTAAGTGAATGGGGCGAGACGCCGCCGAGCGAGGACACGTTCGCGACCCAGATCCGTAGGCGTCGCGTCACATCCGAGTTGGAGAGGCGCCGGCCGCTCTTGGAAAGGAAGAGGGCGCGCTCGCGCGGATCGCCCGCCAACGGGCGCCTGCCGCGCTGGAGATAGCGTTCGAGCGCCCGTCGGGCGGGCTCGCCGACCGGCAGCAGCCGCTCCTTCGAGCCCTTCCCCAACACCCGTAGCTGGTCCTCTTCGAAATCGAAGGAGTCGATGTCGAGGTTGACGATCTCCTCGCAGCGCAGCCCGCACGAGTAGGCGAGCTCGAACATCGCCCGGTCGCGCAGCTCCAGCGGCGTCCGCGCCGGGATGCCCTCCAGCAGCGAACGCATCTGCTCGCCATTCATCACGTTCGGCAGCTTCTGCGGGCGCTTCGGGCTGGAGACGAGCTCGGCCGGGTTGCCGCCCACCCGCTCGGTGCGGACGAGGAAGTCGTAGAGACCGCGGATCGCGGCGAGGTTGCGGGCGACGGTGGTCGACGCCTTGCCCTCCTGCGAAAGCGAGGCCGCGTAGCGGCGCACGTCGCGGTGACGGAGGTCGCCGGGGCCCAGATGGAGCGCCTTGGCCCAGTTGACGAACGCGGCGAGGTCGACCCCGTAGGCCCGCCTCGTGCGCTCGGCGGCGCCGCGGGTCCGCAGGTCCCGGTCGTATCCGGCAAGCGCCGCATCCCAATTCACGCTTGCCTCATTCGTTGTCGAACGCTCACGTCCTGCGCACGTCATCCTCACATAGTTATCCCAATGGTCGGTCGAGTGCCTGCCGCCGCGCCCTGCACTACCCGATAAAGATCGGAGTCCCTACTTCAACTTGGGAGTAAAGCTCTTCCACATCCGGGATGGACATCCGCACGCACCCGTGCGAGGCGGCGCTGCCGAGCGACGCGGTCTCTTCGGTGCCGTGGATGCCGGCGCCTCCGAAGATCGCCATCCAGCGAGCCTTGATCGGGTTGTCGGGGCCGGGCGGGATCACCTGCCCCGCGAGGTCCCCGGCCCAGTCGGATTCCGGCACGTACCAGGTCGGTTCGTCTTCCATCGCCTGGATCTCGTAGGTGCCTTCCGGGGTTTCCAGCCCTTCCTGGCCGACCGCGACGATGTAGGTCTTCGCCGGCTCCAGATCCTTGAAGAGGCGCAGGGTGAAGTTGGCGCGGTCGAGGGTGAGGTAGGACGGGTAGCGCTCGGCGACCTCCTTCGTGGTCACTTTCGGCACGGTCTTGTGGACGTGGACGCGGACGGTGCGCGGGCCGCCGATCACCGCTTCGCGTAGCTCGTCGGCGAGGCGCACGTCGCGCACCTTGCGCCCCCGACGTGAGGCGACGACTTCGAGCGAGTCCGCGGTCGGTTCGACGGCGGCGTCGCGGGGCTCCCGGTCGAGCTCGTCCGCGATCTCGCGGACGAGCTGGTTGACCGCGCGGCGCGAGTAGGCGAGGTCGGCGGCGATCTCAACTTCGAGCTCGTCCCCGCCGAGATAGCGACCGATCCTGGTCGGCAGGTCGCCTTCGCGGCTGACCTGGACCGCGTGCGCCACCGCGCCCTCGACGTCGGCGCGGACCTTCAGCTCGGCTGCCGGCAGCGTCCACCTGCGCTCGCGATAGGCGACCCGGAGCGGCTTGTCCAGCGGGCGCAGGAGCTCGCGGCGGACCTTCGCCTCCGCTTCGTCGGCGTCCATGCCGCCGACGTCGATCCCGTCGATCGTCACCCCGTCGGCGATCTTGCCGTCCTGCGAGCGGTCGTACAGGTAGGCGCCCGCCACCACGAGGGCGGCGACGAACACTGCAGCCGTCGCGATGATGAGGATCGTTTTGCGGCCCATAGCTGTCCCCACAGCTCAGGTCGTTGGACTTGACGCAGGTCAGTGTAGGCAGCGAGCGCGACACGACCCGGTTTGCCGGGTTCACTGAGGGATATGTTTCGGCCCATGCGCTCGAAGGACGAAGTCCGGGCAGAGGTCTGGAAGGCGATGGACGACCAGGGGGTCTCCCGCTTCCCCGGGGCCGAGGGGCGCATCCCCAACTTCGCCGGGGCCAAACTGGCCGCCGAGAAGCTGGCCTCCCACCGGGTCTGGAAGCGGGCGATGGTGATCAAGGCCAACCCCGATTCGCCGCAGACCCACGCGCGCCGCCTCGCCCTCGAAGAAGGCAAGACGGTGATCATGGCGGTGCCGCGCCTGCGCGACCCTCACCCCTTCCGCGTCCTCGACCCGAAAAAGCTCTCCAAGAAGGCGGTCCAGGAGGCGGCCACCATCAAGGGTGCCCTCAAACATGGCCGGGTCGTCGCCCTCGACGACCTGCCGGAGATCGACTTCGTCCTCTGCGGCTCGGTCGCCGTCAACCTCAGCGGCGCCCGGATCGGCAAAGGCGGCGGCTACCACGACCTCGAGTACGGGATCCTCGTCGAGGCGGGCAAGATCGACTCCCACATCACCGTCGCCACCACCGTCCACCCGATCCAGATCCTGCGCCAACACCTGATGGTCACCGCCCACGACCTCCCCTGCGACGTCATCGCCACCCCCCGCGCCGTGATCGAGATCGAGCGACAGTACGACCGCCCCCGCGGCATCCTCTGGGACCACCTCCAACCGCCCCAGATCCGCGAGATCCCCGTGCTCGAACGCATGGGGTACGCGTAGGACGGGAAGGGACGGGCCGAGGGACGCGGCCCTCTCGGCCACGGCCCGGGCAGGCTGTGGCCGTGGCCGAGAGGGCCGGGTCTTCGATGGGTGGAGGAAGGGACGCGGGGGCGTCACGGGAGAGCGACGGGAGTCCCACGGATCCGTCACCGA
>JBPYFM010000112.1:0-2950 GCA_051986435.1 Solirubrobacterales bacterium
CGAACCCCCGCCGCCTCTCCCACGAAAGCCTCACGTCCTGGGCGCCTCATGGGGGTCACAGCCTGCCAGGACCCCCATGAGGCGCCCAGGACAGCCGCCGGCAATCCGAAGTGGTGTGGACGGCCGGGGCCGAAGTGATGCGGACGGCCCGAGCGTCGTGGTGCGGACGGCCGGCGCCGAAGTGATGCGGGTGGCCCGAGCCGAAGCGCTGCGGACGGCCCGGGCCCCGGCCGCGAGCGACCGCCCGCCCGCCCGCGCGCCCCCACGCAGACGACGATCCAGGCTCGCGCCTCGGAGCTATCCCTGCTGCCGGGGCGCGCCCACCGCGTGGGCGCCGCCGTCGACGTGGAGGATTTCGCCCGTCGTCGCCCGGCTCAGGTCGCTGAGCAGGAAGAGGGCGGCGTCGGCGACCTGGGTCGCGTCGTGGGGGTCCCAGCCGAGCGGCGCGGCGTCGCCCCAGAGGCCCTCCAGGTCGCTGAACCCGCTGATGCCGGAGGCGGCCGCCGTGTGGACCGGGCCGGCCGAGATCAGGTTGACGCGGATGCCCTGGGAGCCGAGGTCCCGCGCCAGGTAGCGGTTGACCGACTCGAGCGCCGCCTTCGCCACGCCCATCCAGTTGTAGGTGGGCCAGGCGACGGAGGCGTCGAAGTCGAGGCCGACCATCGCGCCGCCGCCCGTCATCAGCGGCGCCACCGCCTCGGCGAGGGCCTTGTAGGAGTAGGCGCTGGTCTCGAAGGCGACCTTGGCGCTCTCGCGCGGCGTCGCCATGAACTCGCCACCGATCGCGTCGCCAGGGGCGAAGGCGATCGCGTGGACGGCGCCGTCCACGGTCCCCCAGCGCTGCTTCAGCTCCTCCCGCACCGCCGCCACGTCGGCGTCGGAGTTGACGTCGAGCTCCAGCACGTCGGGCGCCGGCTCGAGGCGCGCCGCCGAACGCTCGGTCATCCGCTTCACCCGGCCGAAGCTGGTCAGCAGCACCTCCGCCCCCTGCGCCTGCGCCCGCTCGGCGATCGAGAAGGCGATGCTGTGGCGGTTGACGACGCCGGTGACGAGGATCTTCTTGCCCTCCAGGATCACGACTCTCCAACTCCCTCCATGTCGAACTCGATGCCGAGGTGCTCGACCAGGTATCTGGCCGATTCGCGCGCCACGGTGCGGTGGCCGGCGCTCGACGGGTGCAGCCCGTCCGCCGAGAACGTAGCCGGATCGCGCAGCGCCGGGTGGCCCGCCACCGGGAGGCAGAGGACGTCGTAGCGCTCCGCCGCCGCCCGGGTCACGTCGTTCAGCTCCTTGGTCGCCTCGATCAGCCGCGCTTCCGTGCGCGGGCGCAGTTCCATGAACTGCCAGCCCTCCGGCGCGGTGGCGGTCACCACCAGCGCCCCCGGCGCGCCCTCGCGCAGGCGGGCGAGGATCCGGTCGATCCGCTCCGCGTACCCGGCGACATCGGGGCGCGTCGTCAGCAGCACGTCGTTGGCGCCGCAGATCGCGGTCACGAAGTCCGGCTCCAGCGCCAGCGCGGGCTCGACCTGCCCGTCCAGCACTTCGGCGCTGGTCGCCCCGTCAACGGCGAGGTTCTCGTAGCGCAGGCCCGGGTTGACCCGCCGCATCCCTGCCGCCAGCAGGTCGGCCCAGCGCTCGGCGTCGATCGAGTCGCGCCCCGCGGTGAAGCTGTCGCCCAGCGCCGCGTAGGCGCGCACGACGCGACCGCTCAACGGCCCCTCAGGGACCGCAACGCCCAGGCGAGGCTCTCGCGGCTCGCCGCGGGCTCGATCACCTCGTCGACCCAGCCGCTCGCGGCCGCCGCCGGGGCGGTCAGGTGCTCGGCCGCGTAGGCGTCGGCGAGCTCGTCGCGCGAGAGCGACTCGTCTTCGCGCAGGCGCCGGCCGTGGACGATGCCGACCGCCTGGCGCGCGGCCATGATGCCGATCTGCGCACCCGGCCAGGAGAAGACGACGTCGGCGCCGAGGTCTTTGGAGTTCATCGTGATCGCGGCGCCGCCGAAGGCCTTGCGGAGCACCAGCGTCACCTTCGGCACGCCGGCGCCGGCGAAGGCGCGCAGCAGCGAGGCGCCGTGGCGGATCACACCCTCTTCCTCCTGGATGCGGCCCGGCAGGAAGCCCGGGGTGTCGACGAAGACGAGGATCGGCAGGCCGAAGCGGTTGCAGTCGTCGACGAAGAGCGCCGCCTTCTCCGAGGCGGCGGCGTCGATCACGCCGCCGAGCTGGCGCGGCTGGTTGGCGATCAGGCCGACCGGGCGGCCCTCGAGGCGGGCGAAGGCGGTGACCATGTTCGGCGCCCAGCGGGGCGAGAGCTCCAGCAGGCTGCCGCCGTCGAGGATCGCCGCCGCGACCTGGCGCACGTCGTAGACCTTGCGCTGCTCCTCCGGGACGATCGCGCCCGGGTCCTCGCCGTCGGGGTCGACGACCAGATGCGGGTGCGGCGGCCCGCCGATCCGCTGCGGCAGCAGCGCCAGCAGGTGCCGGGCCTTCAGCACCGCGTCGGCGGCGTCCTCGGCGATCAGGTCGGCGACGCCGTTGCGGCCGTGGACCTTCGGCCCGCCGAGCGCCTCCATCGAGATCTCTTCGCCCATCGCCTCGGCGACGACTTTCGGTCCGGTGAGGAACATCCGCGAGTCCTTCGTCATCACCACGTAGTCGGTGAGGGCCGGCGAGTAGGCGCCGCCGCCGGCGGAGACGCCGGAGAGGATCGAGATCTGCGGCACCTTGCGCGAGAGCTCGACGCTGGCGCGGAAGATGCGGCCGTAGCCGGCGAGCGCCGCGTGGCCCTCCTGCAGGCGCGCCCCGCCGGAGCGGACGAAGCCGACCACCGGCGCGCCCGCGTCGCCCGCCATCCGCATCGTGCGGACGATCGTGTCGGCGTGGACCTCGCCGAGGCTGCCGCCGAGGAAGGCCGGGTCCTGCGCGTAACAGAAGACCGGCCGGCCGTCGAC
>JBPYFM010000113.1:0-2343 GCA_051986435.1 Solirubrobacterales bacterium
TCCTACCTTCCGGGGCTTACTACGCGGTACCCATTGAGTCTTGACTGTGACCATCACGTCCGATTTGCGGGGCTGCGGGGTACGGACGGCTCGTGTAGCGTGCATTTTCGGTCGCTGTTTCGCCCCGATCCCGCCAGATCGGTCAACAAACGGCGGCACCGGCTCCGCGGTGGGGCCGGGGGTCGGGCAGACCCAGCACCATCGAAGTGAGGAAGTGCACCGTGGCACAGGGCACCGTCAAGTGGTTCAACAGCGAAAAGGGCTACGGCTTCATCGCCGTCGACGGCGGACAGGACGTGTTCGTCCACTTCTCGGCTATCGAGATGGACGGCTACAAATCGTTGGACGACGGCCAGCGGGTCGAGTTCGAGATCGCGCAGGGCCAGAAGGGCCCCCAGGCGGAGAAGGTAAGGCTAATCGCCTGAGTGACCTGTCCGGCCGCTGACTTGGCCGATGCAGACGTGACGACCGGAGCGCCGATCCTCACTTGATCAGTGGGGAGCGGCGCTTCGCGTTCTGTGGCGCGGGCCGCGCCCTTCTCACAGGCGCCTTGCCTCGCTGCCGTCAGTCCTCTTTACACATGGCCCCTCTTTCACATGGCCCCGCCGAGTCCCTCGGCGGGTTAGCTGCGCTGCGCCCACGCGCGAGGGACGGCCGTTCGAGCCGCTTGCACTCGGCGGGTGAGAGTGCTAAACAGGTCCTTGGCACTCGCGGCTGGCGAGTGCCAAGGTCGGGGCGGTGGAGCCACGGCCGGGCGGCCGGCGAGCCGGCGGCGCGGCACGGGCTGGTCGTCGCGGGCTATCCGGCCCGGCCGGACCATGCGTAAGCAGGCGGAACATCGCGCCCAGACGAGGGCGGCGGTGTCCGTGAGCGTCCAGGAGGACAACGCCGAATGGCCAAGATTATCGCGTTCGACGAAGAGGCGCGCCGCGGCCTTGAGCGGGGTATGAACACCCTCGCCGACGCCGTCAAGGTGACGCTGGGCCCGAAGGGCCGCAACGTCGTGCTCGAGAAGAAATGGGGCGCTCCCACCATCACCAACGACGGTGTGAGCATCGCCAAGGAGGTCGAGCTCGAAGACCCGTACGAGAAGATCGGCGCCGAGCTGGTCAAGGAGGTCGCGAAGAAGACGGACGACGTGGCCGGCGACGGCACGACGACCGCGACCGTTCTGGCCCAGGCGCTGGTACGTGAAGGCCTGCGCAACGTCGCAGCCGGAGCGAACCCGATGGCCCTCAAGCGGGGCATCGAGTCGGCGGTCGGCGCCGTCGCCGAAGAGCTGGCCAAGCTCGCCAAGGAGGTCGAGACCAAGGAGCAGATCGCTTCGGTGGCTTCGATCTCGGCCGGCGACACCACGGTCGGCGACATCATCGCCGAGGCGATGGACAAGGTCGGCAAGGAAGGCGTCATCACCGTGGAGGAGAGCAACACCTTCGGGCTGGAGCTGGAGCTCACCGAGGGTATGCGCTTCGACAAGGGTTACATCTCCGCCTACTTCTGGACCGACCCGGAGCGGCTCGAGGCGGTGCTCGACGACCCGTACATCCTGATCGTCAACAGCAAGATCGCGGCGGTGAAGGACCTGCTGCCGGTGCTGGAGAAGGTCATGCAGTCGGGCAAGCCGCTGCTGATCATCGCCGAGGACGTGGAGGGCGAAGCCCTCGCGACCCTGGTCGTGAACAAGGTGCGCGGCACGTTCAAGTCGGTTGCCGTGAAGGCCCCCGGCTTTGGCGACCGCCGCAAGGCGATGCTGGGCGACATCGGCACCCTGACGGGCGGCCAGGTCGTCAGCGAAGAGGTCGGGCTGAAGCTGGAGGGCGTCGGCCTCGACATGCTGGGCCGGGCCCGCAAGGTCGTGGTCACCAAGGACGAGACCACGATCGTGGACGGCGCCGGCGACGCGGAGGAGATCCAGGGCCGGGTGAACCAGATCCGGGCCGAGATCGAGAAGAGCGACTCGGACTACGACCGCGAGAAGCTGCAGGAGCGCCTCGCCAAGCTGGCTGGCGGCGTCGCCGTCATCAAGATTGGCGCGGCGACCGAGGTCGAGCTGAAGGAGCGCAAGCACCGCATCGAGGACGCGGTCCGGGCGGCCAAGGCCGGCGTCGAGGAGGGCATGGTCCCTGGCGGCGGCGTCGCGCTCGTGCAGGCCGGCAAGTCAGCGTTCGACAAGCTCGACCTGATCGGTGACGAGGCGACCGGTGCGCAGATCGTGAAGACCGCGCTCGACGCGCCGCTGCGCCAGATCGCCGTGAACGCGGGCCTCGAGGGGGGCGTCGTGGTCGAGAAGGTCCGCAACCTGCCCGAGGGGCACGGTCTCAACGCCGCGACCGGCGACTACGA
>JBPYFM010000114.1:0-15313 GCA_051986435.1 Solirubrobacterales bacterium
GCCGCGAGGTGGCGGCGGAAGCTCACGCCCACCCCGACCGCCGTCACCAGCGCCGCGGTGATCGCGAGGGGAAACATCTTCGCCGCGAAGGAGGCGCCGCTGCCGCCGGTGTGGGCGTCGAGGACGAGGAGGTTGGTGAGGTTCGAGCCGGGCAGGAAGAGCGAGGACGCGTTGGCCATGAAGACGCAGCCGTAGAGGAACGGCTCGACCGCGACCCGACGCCGGCGCGCGGCGAAGACCAGCACCGGGGTGAGGAAGACGACCGCGGTGTCGAGGTTGAGGACGGCGGTGACGACGGCGTCGAGGAGGAGCGCCGCGGCGAGCAGGGCGACGCCGCCGCCCGGCAGCCGCTGCAGACGCGCGCCGCCCCAGCCGAAGAGGCCGTCGCGGTTGGCGAGCAGGCCGATCAGGAGCAGCCCGGCGATCAGGACGAAGGGAGGCCAGGACTGTCGGAGCGCCGCGGACACGGCACGCCTTCTACCCGACCGCGAGCGGTGAGGCGGCTAGCCTTGCGCGGATGGCGAGCCGTCCCGACGATCCAGACTCCTTGGTCGCGGCCGAACTGGCGGAGCTGGAGGCGCTCGTCGCGGCCCTCTCGGAGGACGAGATCGACGGCGTGCCGCCGGTCCAGGGCCCGCAGGACTGGGAGTGAGCGCAGTGGGTGCGGCGGGCGAGCGGGTCGAGGCGGCGATCGCCGCGACCGAGCGGCTGAACCCGACGCTGAACGCCTACCTCCACGTCGACTTCGAAGGCGCCCGGGCCGAGGCGGCCGAGGTCGACGCGATCCGGGCGGCGCATGCCGCGGCGGCGGGCCGGCAGGCGGAGCCGAGCGGGGCCGGCCTGACTCCGCGCGACCGGCGCCGCTACCCTCCCGCGGCCGACCCGGCGCGCCCGCTCGCCGGGATGCCGGTCTGCGTCAAGGACATCGTCGACGTCGCGGGGATGCCGACCACGGCGGGTGGCGCCGACTGGGTCCGCCATCCCGACCAGGACGCGACCGTGGTGGCGCGGCTGCGGGCGGCGGGGGCGGTCGTCGTCGGCAAGGGCAACACCAACGAGTTCGCCTGCGGGATCGACGGGCGCAATCCACATAAGGGCGACTGCCGGAACCCCTGGGACCCGGCGCGGCTCAGTGGCGGCTCGAGCTCCGGCCCGGCGGTGGCGGTCGCGGCCGGCATGGCCGCGGGCGGGGTCGGCTCCGACACCAGCGGGTCGATCCGCGTCCCGGCCGCGCTCTGCGGGATCGTCGGCATCCGCCCGACGCGCGGGCTCGTCCCCGCCGAGGGGATGGTGCCGCTCGCCTGGAGCCTCGACTCGGTCGGGCCGCTGGCGCCCGACGTGGCGACCGCGGCGCTCCTCCTCGACGTCCTCGCCGGACGAGCCGTCGCGGCGGCGCCACGGGCCGAGGTCGCCGGGCTGCGCCTCGGCATCGCCACCTCACTGACGGGCCTGGCCGAGGAGCCGGTGGCCGAGGCGATCGGCGCCTCCGCGGACGGGCTCCGCGAGCGCGGGGCCGAGGTCGTCGACTGCGGCATCCCCGATCTCGGCCGCGCCACCGCGGTCCACCGGATCGTCCAGGCGTGCGAGGTGGCCGCCGTCCACGCCCCCTGGTTCGAGCGCCAGCGCGAGCGCTACGCCCCGGACGTGCGGGCGCGGATCGAGGCGGGCTACGACCTCTCCGCCGACGTCTACCTGCGCGCCCAGCGCCACCGTCGCCTCTTCACCCGAGCGTTCGCCGCCGCGATGGAGGGACTCGACGCGATCCTGGCGCCGGCCTCCCCCGTGCTCGCGCCGCCGATCGAGGCCGAGGAGGTCGTCGTCCGCGGCGAGCGCCGCCCGGTCCGCGCCGCCCTGCTCTCCTGCGTCTCCCCGCTCAGCCAGCTCGACTGCCCGATGGTCGTCGTCCCCACCGGCGTTCGCGAGGGTCTGCCGGTCGGTCTGCAGCTGATCGGCCGGCCGGGCGCGGAGGAGCTCCTGCTGCGGATCGCCGCCACGGTCGAGGCGAACGTAGGACCAATCCGACCCTCGCCTCGGTAAGGTCGAAACCAGGTATGCGAGTGCTGGTCCTGACCGACGACCCGGCCGCCGAGACGAACCTCCGCGAGGCGCTGGAGGAGATCGCCGACGGCGAGGAGCTCGAGGTCAAGGTCGTCGCCCCCCTCCGCCCCGAGTCGACCCTCGACCTCGTCACCGGCGACATAGACGACTCCAAAGCCGCCGCCGAAGCGCGCGCCGGTCGCTCCGCCGAGGAAGCCGAAGAGGCCGAGAACGTCATTCGCGCCGACGCCGAAGTCGGCGACGCCGACCAGCTCCTCGCCCTCGCCGACGCCCTCGCCGAATTCGAAGCCGACCACATCGTGCTGGTCGACCCCGACGACGAAGACCTCGCCGCCGCCGCGCGCGAGCGCTTCGACCTCCCGGTCACGGAGCTGTCGGCGGGCTGACCCGCCGCGCGCCCCTCAGCTCTCGGCAGACTTACCCTCCGCGCGCTCCTCAGCTCTCGGCAGGCTTACCCTCCGCGCCCTCGCGCAGTTTTGTGAGCGAGCGGCGCAGAAGTCGTGAGATGTGCATCTGCGAGCAGCCGATCCGCAGGGCGATCTCGGTCTGCGGCAGTTCCTCGACGAAGCGCAGGCGCAGCACCTCGCGTTCGCGGTCGCCGAGGACCGGCAGGGCCGACTCGACCGCGAGACGGTCCTCGACCAGGTCGAAGTTCCCGTCGGGGCGGCCGACCCACTCGGCGCCCGAGGCTTCCTCGGGGTCTTCGCCCAGCGGCGGCGCGTCGAGGGAGAGCGGCCTGCGGTTGTGCTGGGCCTCGAGGACCTCGAGGACCTCGGCGGCGTTGATCCCGACCTGCTCGGCCAGCTCCTCGACCGACGGCGGCCGGCCCAGCTCGAGCGTCAGCTTCTCGGTCGCTTTCTCGACTTCGCCCATCCGGTCGTGGACCGAGCGCGGCACGCGCACCGTCCACACCTTGTCGCGGAAGTAGCGCTTCAGCTCGCCGAGGATGGTCGGCTTCGCGAACCCCGCGAACGGGGTGCCGCGGCTCGCGTCGAAGCGATCGACCGCGTTCAGCAGGCCGAGGCTGGCGACCTGGAGCAGATCGTCATACGGCTCCGAGACGCCCGCGTAACGACTCGCCATCCGGCGCGCCAGCGGCATGTAGAGCTCGACCAGCTCGGCGCGCGCGGCCTGATCGCGGTGCTCGTTGAACCGATTCCACAACTCCCGCTCGGCGATTCGATCACGGGCTCCGCTCGCAACTGCAGTCATCGCTCCTCCTGTTCACCTCTTTTGCACGAGACCCGGTGTCCCGAGGCCCGCCCATTGGCTCGTCGGAGGAGCGTGCGGTGCGTCGGGACCTATGGGACGGATTGACCGTCGACGGTTGTCCTACCCACCGTCCCGAATTCGCAAAACACGGTCGCGAAACGCACACGAAAAACGACCGGGGGGACGCTCGTCGCCTGCCGCGCGCGTAGCCTTCGCGCTCAGAAGCTCGGTTGCGTCGCCTTTGAGATCGCTTCCCCGCCTGGCTTTCGCGGGGATCCGGTCTCTCCCGGTCGCAAGGGGCAACCTACTGGCCCGACGCCCGTGCGCAAGGGGGCGCCGCGCGCCGATCCCGCAAATCCCGGGATGTTGTGGTCAGGCGTCGATCGGGACGTACCCCGGGAGCGCCCGGACCCGCTCCAGCCACGCCCCGACGGCCTCGAAGCGGCCCATCTGGAAGCCGCCCTCCTCGGCGACGTGCGTGTAGGCGTAGAGGGCGACGTCGGCGACCGTCGCGCCGACGCCGACGAAGAACTCGCGCCCGGCGAGGTGGCCCTCCATCGCCTCCAACGCCCGGTAACCACCCTCCCGCTTCGTCGCCACCTCCCGCGGATCGGCCTCGATCCCGGCCTCCGCCCAGAACCGCAGCACCGCGATGTTCGGCTCATGGCTGTACTGCTCGAAGAACATCCACTGCAGCACCTGCGCCCGCGCGTACCGGTCCGTCGGCAGGTACTCGGTCCCCTCCGCGAAGTACACGAGGATCGCGTCGGACTCCGCCAGCGGCCGCCCGTCGTCCAGCACCACCGTCGGCACCCGCAGCCCCGGGTTCAGCGCCCCCAGCACCTCCGCCCGATCGGACCGATCGAACACATCCACCTCCCGCCGCACGTGCTCGATCCCGAGCAGCGAGAAGAGCAGCCGGACCTTGTAGCAGTTGCCCGAGATCGGGTTGTCGTAGAGCAGCACGCGGGCAGCCTAACCGGCGTTTCGCGGGTGGCGAAAGCCATACGTGCAGGTGGTTCCCGTTCCCCTGGAACCGCAATAGCCGATCCAGGCGGGATCGTCGTCGAATTCGACCCGGCGTGAGGTGGGCAGTGACGGCGCTCGGGCGGCCACCCGGCGTCAGGGGACGATCTTCGCGGCTTTGAGTCCGGCGAAGGTGTTGCGGAAGGTGTCGTCGGTGCGGCGGAAGGATTGGAAGCCGAGGGCGCGGGACTTGGTCATGTCGGCGAAGGCCTCGATCGGGCGGCCGAGGTCGGCGTCGGTGTGCCACCAGGTGGCGACGGTCGAGAGGGGGTTGGGGACGAGGCCGTGTTTGGCGACGAGGTCGTCCCAGACCGACTCGGCTCCGGCCATCGTCTGCTCCAACGGGGTCGGCTCGCCAGGGTAGGGAGCGGGGTCGACGTCGAGGGCGTCGGCGACCACCTCCCACATGCGCTTCCAGCGGAAGACGTCGCCGTTGACGATGTTCAGGGCCTCGTCGGCGCTGCGCGGGTCGGTCGCCGACCAGAGGAGCTGTTCGGCGAGGACGCCCGCGTCGGTGACGTCGACGACGCCTTCGTACTGGATCGGCGAGCCGGGGAAGACGAAGGGCTTGCCGGTCTCGCGGCAGATCGCCGCGTAGGCGGCGAGGGTCGCGCCCATGTTCATCGAGTTGGTCGGCCCCCAGCCGATCACCGTGTGGGCGCGGTGGACCGACCAGGTGAAGTCGTCGCGGGCGGCCGCCTCGAAGAGGACGTCCTCCTGGTCGTAATAGAAGTTGGGGAACTCGAGGCGCCCCTGGTCCTCGCGGAACGGCGTCGCCGCCGGCGCCTCCGCGTAGCGCTCGAACGGGCCGAGGTAGTGCTTGAGGCCGGTGACGAGGGCGACGTGCTCGACCGGCTCGCCGCTCAGCGCGTCGAGCACGTTGGCGACGATCGCGCTGTTCACCCGCCGGTTCTCGTCCTCCGTCGCCTGGCGGATCCAGATGTTGAAGAAGACGTGGGTATAGCCGCCGCCCTTCAGCGTCGCCGCGGTCGCCTCGCGGTCGAGCACGTCGACGTGGACGGGGACCACGCCGTCGAGTCCGGGCGCCGAGCGGCGCGAGAGGCCGTGGACCTCCCACCCCGCGTCGAGCAGATGGTGCGCGGTGGTGTAGCCGGTCGTGCCGGTGACGCCGACGATGAGGGCCTTGCGATCGGCCATCAGAGCGCCAGTCCGATCGGCTCCTCCAGCAGGCGCCTCACCTCGGCGAGGAGCTCCGCCCCGTCGGCGCCGTAGAGGATGCGGTGGTCACAGGAGAGAGTCATCTCCATCACCTTCCCGGGGACGATTTCGCCATCGCGGACGACCGGCCGGTCGGCGATCTCGCCGACGGCGAGGATGCCCGCCTGCGGTGAGCTCACGATCGCGCCGAAGCTCTTGATCCCGTACATGCCGAGGTTCGACACCGTAAAGGTGGCGCCGGAGAGCTCCGGCGGCGTGATCGACCCGTCGCGGACCCTGCCGGCGAGCGCGCGCGCGTCGGCGGCGATCTCGCGCAGGCCCTTGCGGTCGGCGTCGAAGACCGTCGGGACGACGAGGGCGTCCTGCGCGGCGACGGCGATGCCGACGTTGACGCGTGAATAGAGCTCGAAGCGGCCGTCGGCGTAGGAGCCGTTGGCGCGCGGGAAGCGCTTCAGCGCGATCGCGCACGCCTTCACGACCATGTCGTTGAAGGACGGCACGACCTCGTCCTCGGAGGAGATCTCCTTGATCCTGGCGCGGGCGGCGACGGCGGCGCTCATGTCGACCTCGGAGGTGAGGTAGAAGTGCGGCGCGGTCGCCTTCGACTCCGCCATGCGGCGGGCCACGACCTGCTGGAGTTTGGTCAGCTCGACGACCTCGATCGTGCCCTTGGCCGTCTCGACCTCCGCCGGCTGTTCCTTTTGCGCCTGTGAGGCCGAAAAGGAACGGCTGGGCGCGGCGCTTTGCGCGGGGGCTGCGGCGGGCGCGGGGGCTGCGGCCTCGACGTCGCGCTTGACGATCCGGCCGGCGGGGCCGGAGCCGGTCAGGGCGGCGAGGTCGACGCCGAGCTCGGCGGCGATGCGGCGGGCGAGCGGCGAGGCCTTGACCCGCGCGCCCGCGGGCGACGCCCCGTTGGTCGACGCGGGTGCGGGAGCCTCGGCGCCGGGCGCGGGTGCGAGCGCTTCGCCGGTCGACGCGGGTGCGGGAGCGTCGGCGCCGGGCGCGGGCAGCTCCGCTCCCGGGTCGCCGATCCTCGCGATGATCGCGCCCACCGGGGCGCTTTCGTTCTCGCCGATGACGATCTCCAGGAGGGTGCCGGCGACGTCGGCCTCGTAGCCCATGTTCGCCTTGTCGGTCTCGATCTCGACCAGCTCCTCGCCCACGGCGACCTCGTCGCCGACCTGCTTGCGCCAGGCCAGGACCGTGCCCTCCTCCATCGAGTCGGAGAGGCGCGGCATCGTCACCTCCTGCACCGCGGTCGTCGCCATGATCAGACCCCCGTCGCGATCTCGGCGCCCAGGCCGAGGCGGTGCTCGACCTCGTGCACGATGCGGCCCTCCGCCGGGAGGAAGGCGTCCTCGAGGCTGGGGCTGTAGGGGATCGGCGTCTCGGGGCAGGCGATGACCCAGGCGTCGTCGAGGTCGTGAAGGCCCTCGGCGGCGACGATGCCGAGCAGGTTCGCCGCCCAGCCGCCGACCAGCGGGCCCTCCTCGACCATCACCACGCGGTTGGTCCTGGCGACCGAGCGCAGCACCGTCTCGGTGTCGAGCGGGCGCAGGCTGCGCAGGTCGACGACCTCGGCGCTGACGCCCTTCTCCGACAGCTCGTCGGCCGCGCGCAGGCAGTCGCGCACGCCCTTCGAGATCGAGACCAGCGTGACGTCGGTGCCCTCGCGGACGACCGCCGCCTCGCCGAGCGGCAGCGTCTCCGCCTCCGGCGCCGGGTCCTTCACCGAGTAGAGGCGCTTGTGCTCGAGGAAGGCGACCGGGTTCTCGTCGCGGATCGACTGGCGCAGCAGCGCGTAGGCGTCGCCCGCCGTCGCCGGCGCGACCACCTTCAGCCCCGGCACGCCCTGCAACCACGGCACCGGCGACTGGGAGTGCATGGCGCCGAAGTTGCCGCCCGCGCCCATCGCCGAGCGCACCACCAGCGGGCAGGGCGCCTGCTCGCCCGAGACGTACCAGTACTTCGCCGCCTGGTTCACGAGACTGTCCATCGCCAGCAGCAGGAAGTCGGCGAACATGATCTCGAAGACCGGCCGCAGCCCGTTTACGGCGGCGCCGAAGGCCCCCGCCGACATCGCCAGCTCGGAGATCGGGGTGTCGATGACGCGCTCGCCGAAGCGCTTGTGGAGCCCCGGCGTCACCGCGAAGACGCCGCCCGCGATCGCCACGTCCTCGCCGAAGAAGACGACCGACTCGTCGCGCTCCATCTCGTCGCCGATCGCTTCGCGGACCGCGACGCGGTACTCGATCGTCCCCTGGCCGTTCGCCTTCGCCATCACTTGAACTCCTTCCCGTCGTCCTCGGGATCCGGGAACGGCGCCGCCAGCCCCCGTTCGACGATCTCCTCCAGCTGCCTCGCGACCTCGGCGTCGATCTGGTCGCAGCGCTCAGGATCGATCCCGTAGCGCTCCTCGAGCGCACGGCGCCCGAGGATCAGCGGGTCGCGCTTCTTCCACTCGTCCAGCTCGCCCGGCTTGCGGTACCTGCCCGGGTCGGAGCGCGAGTGGCCGACGAAGCGGTAGGTCATCGTCTCCAGGAAGGCCGGTCCGGCTCCCGAGCGCGCGTGCTCGATCGCCTCCGCCGCCGCCTCGCGCACGGCGAAGACGTCGTTGCCGTCGACCTGCCGGGTGTGGATGCCCATCGCCATCGGCCGCGAGCCGATCGAGCCGGCGGTGACGTTCTCGATCGGCGTGAACTCCATGTAGAGGTTGTTCTCGCAGACGAAGACGACCGGCAGCTTCTCCACCTGCGCCCAGTTCAGCGACTCGTGGAAGTAGGCCTGGTTGGAGGTCCCGTCGCCGAAGAAGGCGACCGCGACGGCGCCGGTGCCGCGCAGCTTCTCCGCCAGCGCCGCCCCCGTCGCCGCGCCGATCGAGCCGCCGACGATCCCGAAGCAGCCGATCAGCCCGCTCTCCACGTCGACCACGTTCATCGAGCCGGCCCGGCCGCCGCAGGCGCCCGTCGCCCGGCCGAGCATCTCGTCCATCAGCTTCTGCGGGTCGACGCCGAGCGCGATCGAGTGGCCGTGGCCGCGGTAGGTCCCCGCCACCTTGTCGCCCTCGCGCAGCATCGAGCAGACCCCCACCCCGCTCGCCTCCTGGCCGGAGTAGAGGTGGGTCGTGCCGTGGACGTTGCCCTTCTGGAACTGCTGCTGGACGGTGTCCTCGAAGGTGCGGATCAGCCGCATCCGGCGGTAGAGGTCGCGCGCCCCCTCCGCGTCGATCTCGGCCCCGGCGGCCTTGGTCTGGGTCTTCTCTGCCATCTGCGTCTCGCTCCTCGCTTCGTTGTCAGTTCGCCTGGGCGGCGGCCTCGCGGTAGGCGGCGATCCCCCGCCGGGCGGCCTCGTCGTCGCGGTAGGCGATCTCGACCAGCTCCAGGACGATCCCGAAGGGATCGCGGAAGTAGACCCAGCGCCAGCCGGCCAGCACCCCCTCGTCGACCACGTTGACGTCGCTCAAGAACTCCACCCCGGCCGCCTCCAGCTCGGCTTTTTTCGCCTCCACGTCCTCCACCTGGAAGCAGACGTGGGCGGCGCCGTGGGCGTGCGCGGGGACAGGATGCTCCAGCGGCGGGGCGGGCGCGGTGTATTCGAGCAACTCGACGATCGTGCTGCCGAGCGCCAGGTTCACCTGCCGCAGCGCCGCGCCCGGCACGCCGACCCGTTCGCCGAGGTCCTCGTCGTCGAAGACCGGACTCGGCGGGTCGAAGAAGTCCAGCCCGAGCACGCCGTTGTAGAAGGCGATCGCGCGATCGAGGTCGGGGACGGTGATGCCGACGTGGTGGATGGCCTTCACGCCTCCTCCTCCCGCCTCGCCCGCCCGTCGCGGACGCGGCGCAGGGCGTCGGCGACCCGCACCTGGTCCTCGTCGCCGCCCTCCAGCCCGATCGCCAGCGTCGTGCCCTCGGCGGCGGAGCTGGTCGCGAGCAGCGGCACGCCCGCCGCGGCGCCCAGCTCCAGCGCCAGCCCGAGGTCCTTGCGCATCAGCTCCAGGGTGAAGGCGGTCGGGGTGCCGTCGGGGTCGAGGAAGGCGTCGCGCTTGTAGTGGACGTAGGTCGAGCCGACCACGCTGGCGGCGATCGCGTCGTAGGCGTCCTCGCGCTCGATCCCGCTCGCCTCCGCCAGCACCAGCGCCTCCGACACCGACATCACCGTCGCGCCGATGATCAGGTTCAGGCCGACCTTCATCGCCGCCCCCGCCCCGCTCGGCCCCAGGTGGAGCACGGCTTTCGACATCGCGTCGAGGACGGGGCGGGCGCGCTCCAGCGCCCCCTCCTCGCCGCCGACCAGGATCGTCAGCTGCCCGGCGGCCGCCACCGCGATCGAGCCGGAGACCGGCGCGTCGAGCATCGTCACGCCGTGCTCGGCGCAGTGGGCGGCGAGCTCGCGCGCGGCGAGCGGCCCGATCGTGCTCATCTCGGCCAGCACGAGCCCCGGCGTGGCGCCGGCGAGCAAACCGTCGGGCCCGTCGAGGAGCGCCCGGACCGCGTCGCCGTCGGCGACCATCGTGATCACGACGTCGCTCTCCCGCGCCAGCTCGGCAGGGGTCGCGGCGAGCGTCGCGCCGGCCTCGACCAGCCCGTCGCAGCGCTCCGGCGTGCGGTTGAAGACCGTCAGCGGGAAGCCCGCGTCGAGCACCTTGCGGGCCATCGGCAGGCCCATCCGCCCGATCCCGGCGAAGCCGACCCGCGGCGCGGGCGCGCGGTTCGCCTCCGGTCCGCTCACGAGGCGACCTCGACCACGATCTTGCCGCCCGCCCGCCCCTCGACCAGCGGCACGAGCGCGTCGTCGACGACCCGCTCGATGTCCACCACGCGGTCGAGCACCTGCGCGGCGAGGTCGGTCTCCGCCAGCACCGCGAGCGACTCCGGCAGGTTCGAGTCGCATATATGGGCGACGGTCGTCGCCAGGTCGACCTCGCGCAAGGCCGCGTCGAAGAGGTCGACCTCGGGCGGCTCCGCCTGCAGGCCGACGATCACGACGCGGCCGCCGCGGCGCGCCGCGTGGATCGCGATGCTCGGGTTGGCGGGGACGCCGGAGGCCTCGAGCACGACGTCGGCGCCGGCGCCGCCGGTCGCCTCGCGGATCGCCGCGGCGACGTCCTCCCTGCTCGCGTCGATCGTCTCGTCGGCGCCGAGCGCCGCCCCCAGCGTCAGCTTCGCGGGGTCGACGTCGACCGCGATCAGCCTGTCGAGGCCGCGGGTCGACGCGGCGCCGACGATGAAGGCGCCGATGCCGCCGATGCCGAGCACGGCGACGGTCTGGCCGGGACCGACCCCACCGCGGTCCAGCGCGTGGATCGCGACCGCCAGCGGCTGGGCCATCGCGGCGCCCTCGTCGGGCACCGCGTCCGGGACCGGGACGCAGATCGAGGCCGGGCTCAGCACCCGGTCGGCGAGCCCGCCCGGCGCGCTCAGGCCGAGCGTGTAGTAGCTCGCGCAGAGGTTCGTCCGCCCGGCCTTGCACCAGGCGCACTCCCCGCAGGAGACGCCCGCGCCCGAGACGACGCGGTCGCCGATCGCGACGCCCTCCACCCCGGCGCCCGTCGCCTCGACCCTGCCGACGAACTCGTGGCCGATGATCAGCGGGCCGACCAGCCCGCTGCCCGGATGGCGCTCGTGCAGCGGGATCATGTGCGGGCCGTGCGCGTACTCGGAGGCGTCGGTGCCGCAGATCGCCGCCATCGCCGGCGCGATCAGCACCTCCCCCGGCCCCGGCTCGCCGGGCGCCGCGACCGCTTCGACCCGGACGTCGCCCGCCCCGTGGTAGACCGCCGCGCGCATCATGAGGCGGAGCGGCGGCCGGCGTTGCGGGCCTGCGTGTAGATGCCGGCGGCGACGAGGACGAGGATGCCGACGATCCAGTACTGCCAGGCCTGGCCGAGTTTCAGGAACGTGGTCGAGTTGTTCGCCTGCTGCAGGAGGCAGGCTCCGAGCAGCACGCCGATGAACGAGCCGCGCCCGCCGAAGAGGCTGGCGCCGCCGAGCACCACCGCGGTGATCGAGCTGAGCGTGTAGGTGACGCCCTGGGTCGGGTCGCCGACGCCGAGCTGCGCCATCAGCATCACCGCGCCCAGGAAGGTCAGCAGCGAGCTGGCGACGTAGGCGCCGATGAAGGTCCGGTTCGTCTTCACGCCGAGGCGGTGGGCGGCGTCCTCGCGCGAGCCGACGGCCCGCAGGTCGAGCCCCCAGCGGCTGCGGCGCAGCAGGTACTCGAGCGCGACCGCCAGGGCGACGGCGACGATGAACGCGAGCGGGATGCCGCCGACCTTGGTTTTGATCGCTTCGGTGATGTTCCCGGCGATGTAGCCGCCCTGGGTGCTCCGCATCAGCAGCGACACGCCCTGCAGCGCGATGTAGGTCGCCAGCGTGGCGGCGATCGGGGTGAACTTGGCGAACCGCACCAGGGTGCCGTTCACGGTGCCGACCACCAGCGCCGCCCCGATCATGATCAGGAAGCCGAGGACGACGGTCCCGGTGGACTTGCCTTCGACCGCGAAGAAGCTGGCGATCACGACGAGCATCCCCGCCAACGGGCCGACCGAGAGGTCGATGCCGCCGGTGAAGATGACGACCATCTGGCCGAAGCCGATGAACGCCAGCGCCGCCACCAGCAGCATGATCGAGTTCAGGTTGAACGCGCTGGTGACGAGGTGGTTCTGGCTGTAGGTGTAGATGCCGTAGGCGAGCATCACCGCGATCAGGATCAGGCTCGGCGCGAAGTCGCCGCGGGCGAAGCTCCGCAGCCGCCCGGCGAAGCCCTCGTGGCGGCGCTCGGCGCGACGTTTGTCGGCCTCCTCGCGATGCGTGTTGGCGGTGACGATCGAGCGCGCGATCTGTTCCTCGGAGACGTCGGAGTCGGTCAGCTGGGCGACCACCTGGCCGCGCGAGAAGACCACGATCCGGTCGCAGAGGCCCTCCAGCTCGAGGCTGTCGGAGGAGACGACGATCACCGGGATGCCGCTCTCGGCGATCTCGCGCAGGTTGCGGTAGATCTCGACCCGGGCGCCGGCGTCGACGCCCTGGGTCGGCTCGTCGACGATCACCAGCTTCGGACGGGACAGCAGCACGCGGGCGAGCGCGACCTTCTGCTGGTTGCCGCCGGAGAGGCTGCCGACCAGGGTCTCGATCGACGGCGTGCGCACGTCGAGCGCCTCGCTCTGCCGGCGCACCGCGGCGACCTCCTTGCGCCGGCTGACGAAGCCGAAGCGCGAGTACTCGGGCAGCGCCGAGAGCGCCGCGTTCTCGCGCACCGACAGCGGCATCACCAGGCCCTCGTGGTGGCGGTCGGAGGAGATGTAGAGGATGCCGGCGTCGTTGGCGGCCTTCACCCGGTTCGACTTGATCCGCTTGCCGCCCAGTTCGACCTTGCCGGAGGCCTTCTCCAGTCCCGCGAGGGCGCGGACGAACTCCGTCTGGCCGTTGCCGGCGATCCCGGCGAGGCCGAGGATTTCGCGCGGCTGCACCTCCAGCTCGACGCCGTGGAACCCGGGGCCGCTCAGGCCGTCGACCCGCAACGCCGGCGCTTCGGTGCGGTGCGGCGGCTTGTCGGGGAAGGCGGCTTCGAGCTTGCGCCCGACGATCAGCTGCAGCATCTCCTCGTCGGACATCTCGCCGATCGGGGCGCTGCCGCGGACCTCGCCGTCGCGCATGACCGTGACCCGGTCGGCGATCCGCCGCACCTCCGGCAGGCGGTGGGAGATGTAGATCACGGCGGCGTCGCGCTCGGTCGCCGCGCGGACCTGTTCGAAGACCTTGTCCACCATCGCTTCGCCGAGCGGCGCGGTCGGCTCGTCGAGGATCAGCACCTTCGGTTCGAGCGCCAGGGCCTTGGCCAGCTCGAGCAGCTGCCGCTGGCCGACGGTCAGGTCTTCGATCCGGACGCCGAGCGGGACCTCGAGCCCGATCCGCTCGAGCTGCTCCCGCATCCAGGCGCGTCCGCCGGCGCCGCGGGTGCTGATGTCGCGCGGCGCCGCGATCGCCATGTTCTCGGCGACGGTGAGGTCCGGAAGCAGCGCCGGGTCCTGTCGCACGATCGCCAGGCCCATCTCCTGCGCGACCAGCGGCGGGATCGCGTCGAAGCTCTGGCCCGCCAGCTCGATCGTCCCCGCGTCGGGGGCGATCGCGCCGGCGGCCACGGCCATCAGCGTCGACTTGCCGGCGCCGTTCTCGCCCAGCAGCGCGTGGACCTCGCCCGGCGCCGCGGAGAAATCGACGCCGCGCAGTGCCCGCACTCCGGGGAACGACTTCTCGATCCCCCGGAGGCGGAGCACCGCGCCCACCCCGGACTCAGGCTTGCTCGTCTTGGTCTTGGTGGTGGCGTCCATATGCACTTATTCGAGCGCCGCCGCCAGTTCGGATTCGCTGAGGTGCGACGAGAGGATCGCTTCGCCGGTCAGTTTCTCGTTGCACTGGACCGGGTTCGGCTTCCCCGTGATCGAGTCCTCGAACGCTTTCTGCGGGGACGCCGTCGTCGAGGGCGGCGTGCCTTCGGTCGCTTCGGCGACGGCCCAGTCGACCGCGAGCCGGACCATCCAGTTCTGCGAGTCGACCGTGAACAGCGGGAACCCCTTTTCTTTCTCGATGCAGCCGAGTTCGTTCGAGTCCTCGGTGGCGATCGGCGGGATTTCGCGGCCCGCCTGTTCGAAGGCCGGGAAGGCGCTCGCGAGCGCGGCCCCGAAGTCGGTCGTGATCGCGTCGATTTCCGGATACTTGGCGAGGTCGGCGGAGACGACCTGCTGCGTCTTCGCCGGTTCCCAGTTGGTGACCGAGAACGGCTGTTCGCCGATCAGTTCGATCCCCTTGCCCTTGATGACTTCACCCATGCCTTCGTACTCTTCGAGGCTCTGGGTGTTGCCGGCGGGACCGCCGAGGGTCAGCACCTTGCCGCCTTTCGGCAGGGCCTTCAGCAGCCATTCGCCCCATAGTTTCCCGGCTTCTTTGAAGTCGGTGCTGATGTATTTGGTGTAGTTGACACCTTCTTCGCCGCCCGGGAACACCCGGTACGGAACGGTGACGACGCCCGCTTTGTACATGTTGGTGATCGCGGGCAGCATCGCCTTGCCGGCGTCCGGGAAGACCACCGCGGCGCTCACCCCCTGGGCGGTCAGGCCTTCCAGGTCGGAGATCGCCTTCTGCGTGTTGCCCTGCCCGTCGGTGTAGGTGATTTCGGTGACGCTCGGGCAGAGGCCGGCCTCGGCTTCGGCTTCCGCTTTGGTGATTTTGCGCCAGTTGTTGTCACCGAACCCGTCGGCGAGGGCAAGGGTTATTTCCTTTTCTCCGCACCAGGGCGGCGTCCCTTCGGCGCTCGTCGTTTCCGCTTCGCCTTCGCCCGCGGCGCCGGCCGCTTCGCCGCCGGATTCGCTTTCCGCCGCGCCGCCGGTTTCTTCCGCCGGCGCTTCTTCGGCGGTTTCACCGCCGCCGGTGCTGCTGCTCGAACCCCCGCACGCGGCAAGGCCCAAGGCCAGGGCCACGACCAGGATGAGTAACGACACCCACTTCCAACCCAGATACGTCTTCATCTCTCCAACCCCCGATTAATTCCGTGTTGCGTTTTGTCTTTCACTGCCATGTGCGCACGCTGAAACCCCAGAACGACGACAGCGAAAACGCGGGGGGAGACTGCCGCCGTCCTGGGGGCGGCCGGGCGAGGAGATGAGCCCGACCAAGTTCTGAAGTTCACCGTGTGACGGACGTCGTGGCGGGTTCATCACACCCCCACCCTCTCGCCCTCGCGGGCCAGGTCGGCCCCCCTCACGTACTGCCTGCCGGCCACCAGCAGCTCCTCGGCGGGGAAGCGGGTCAGCAGGCGGGCGCCCTCGGCGGTCACCACCACC
>JBPYFM010000115.1:0-9866 GCA_051986435.1 Solirubrobacterales bacterium
CGCGCATCACTCCGACGTAAGTCCGACTTCGTCACGTCCCTGCGCAAGCTCTCCCACGAAACCCTCACGTCCTGGGCGCCTCATGGGGGTCACAGCCTGCCAGGACCCCCATGAGGCGCCCAGGACACCCGCCGGCGCCCCGAAGTGGTGTGGACGGCCGGGGCCGAAGTAATGCGGACGCCCGCCCCGAAGTGGGTGCGGAGCGGACGCCGGGCAGAAGCGGTGCGGCCCCGCCGACCCTCAGCGCCGTTTCCGCCCCCGACCCCTGCCGCGCGCCGGCGCTTTGCCGGCGTTGCGGAGGGTCTGCTCGGCGGCCTTCTCGGTCTCCTCGCCCATCGTGATCTGGAACATCGCCAGCAGGGCGTCGGAGGCCAGCGGGCGCATCGCCTCGAGCGCCCCGAGCACCTTGTGCCAATCCTCGTCCGGGCGGCCGGCCTTGTCGAAGGGGCCCCAGATCTGCTCGGTGAAGAGGTCGATGTAGGCGCGGGCGACGGCGTCGGCGTGCTCGTGCAGTTTCGCCGCCAGGGCGATCGCGGCGGTCGGGCTGACGCCGAACTCGATCAGGCGGGTCGCGGCGCTGTGCAGGCGCGGGCTGATCACCTCGATATTGCCGTCGGCCAACTCTCGCAGCACGCCGAGCTTTTCCGCCCGCCGCAGCAGCCGCTCGTCCACCGCCTCGACCTTCCAGGCTGCGGCGAAATCGTCGGGGGCGAAGATTTCCGGCGTCTCGTCCTCGAACGGGGCGCGCACGGCGCGGGCGAAGTCGACCATCTCCTTGGAGGAGCCGCCGGTGCTCTCGAGCACCCGCCGTATCGCCTCCAGGTTCAGCCCCTCGGCCTGCATTTCGCGGGTCAGTTCGATGCGCGCGACGTGCTCCTCGTTGTAGTAGCCGGTGCGGCCCTGGACCTCCGGCGGCGGCAGCAGCCCGCGCGTCTGGTGGGCGCGGATGTTGCGGATCGTCATCCCGGTGCGCTGCGCCAGCTCACCGATCGTCATCTTCCCGTTCGGCGCCTTCGCGCCCTTCGTCTCGCTCGCCATCAGGGCATCGTAAGCGCCAGCCGGGCGCCGTTCATCTCCGCCGCGGAGTCGGAGCAGAGCCAGGCGATCGCGTCGGCGATGTGCTCGGCCGGGGTGAAGGTCGGGAACTCCTTGCCGGGATTCTCCTCGCGCATCCGCGGCGTCAGGATCGCGTCGACGACGATGATGTTGGCGGTCGCGCCGCCGTGCCCGAAGCCGTCGGCATAGGCGAGCGTCCAGGCCTCGGCCGCCGCCTTCGCCGCCGCGTAGGCGGCGTTGCCGTTGCTCGGCTTCTGCGCCTGCTTGGCGGAGACGAGGACGAAGCGCCCGTGCGCGCTCGCGGCGAGCTGGTCGTGGAAGGCGCGCGTCGTCAGCTGCACGGTGCGGATCAGGAGCTGGTGCAGGAGGTCCCAGTCGGCGAGCGGCTCCTCGTGCAGCGGCTGCCCGCCGCGCCACCCCCCGACCAGGTGCATGAGCCCGTCGACCTTCCCGAAGCGCCCGACCAGCGCGTCCCGCCACGCCGCGACCGCGTCCTCGTCGGTCAGGTCGACCGCGCGCCCGTCCCACCGGTCATCCGACAGCCCGAGCTCCGCCGCCACGGCGTCGGCGCCGGCCTGAGTGCGATCGGCCCCGGCGACGATCGCCCCGGCCTCCGCCAGCCGCCCCGCCACCGAGGGCCCCAGCCCACCACCGACCCCGGCGATCGCGATGACCCGTCCCTCGAGCGTGCGTTTCTCGTCCACCCCCGCATCCTCCCCTATCTGCTCAGCGCGACCAGTCCTGCTTCGAGGAACCGGAAGCCGGTCTCGAGCGCCTCCTCGGGATTCTTCTTGGCCTTCTCCTCGACGAGCCGGTTGCGCAGGGACAAGAGGACGCCGAGGAAGGCGGCGGCGAAGGTCTGCGGGCCAGGGTCGCCGGGCGCGGCGCCGAGCTCCTCCGCCACCGCGGCAGCGGTGAGCTCGGCGAAGCGGTCGAGATAACGGTGCTCGATCAGGCGCAGGTCGGAGTCCTTGGTGATCGCGCGACGGCGCAGCACCTCGAGCTCATCGTCGTGGCGCGGGTCGCGGTCGGCGATCCAGAGGCGCAGGCGCTCGATCAGCGGCCAGTCGTTTTCGGCCAGGCGGGCCGCGAGGCGCTCCAGCACCTCGTCGGTACCATCGAACGGGATCTCGTCTTTGTTCGGGAAGTAGGTCGAGACGGTCCGCGGCGACACCATCGCCCGCTCGGCGATCATCGGGATGGTGGTCGCGCGGTAACAGGTCTCGAGGCTCAGCTCGAGCGTCGCGACGACGATGTCGCGCCGCGTGCGGCGCTTCTTCAGCTCTCGCAGGCCCTCGGCGGTGCCCTCGACGCTCATGCACCCAGTCTAACGGCGGGGTGCAATTCTTTATTTGCTTGCAATTTTGCAGGTGCCTGCAAGAATGCCTGCCGCTGAAGCGTGCTTCGGCCCCCCCAGGACCCACCACCGAAGGAAGAACACATGGCCGCCGTCCTCCAGCGCCTCGGGCGCAACTCGTTCCGCCACCGCCGCCGCACACTGGGCATCTGGTTGGTGCTCCTCGTCGTGCTCGGGATCCTGGCGGGCTCCCTCTCCAAGCCCTTCTCCGAAGAATTCAAGATTCCCGGAACCGGCTCCCAGCAAGCGATCGACCTGTTGAAAGAGAAGCTCCCGTCGGCGAGCGGGGCGTCCGGCCAGGTGGTCTTCGCGGCGCCGGCGGGCGGCAAGGTGACCGACGACGCGCGCGCGATCGAAAGGAGCGTCGCGGCGGCGGGCAAGACGCCCGGCGTCGTCGCCGTCACCGATCCCCTGAAGACCCCGGGCGCGATCTCCCAGGATGGCGCGTTCGCCCTCGCCCAGGTCCAGTTCGCCGAAGAAAAAGACCAGATCGACGACGCGCAGCGCGAACGCCTGCAGGACTCCTTCGCCCCCGCGAAGAGCGCCGGCCTGAACGTGCAGTTCGGCGGCGCGGCCGGGGAAGAAAAATCAGAGCCCGGCGGCACCTCGGAGCTGATCGGGATCATCGTCGCCCTGATCGTCCTGACGATCACCTTCGGCTCGCTCCTGACCGCCGGCCTGCCGCTGGTCACCGCCGCGATCGGCGTCGGCTCCGGCATCCTCGGCATCACCCTGGTCACCGCCCTCACCTCGCTCAGCTCGACGACGACGGCGCTGGCGGCGATGCTCGGACTCGCGGTCGGGATCGACTACGCGCTCTTCATCGTCTCCAGATACCGCACAAGTGTCACGAAAGGCATGGCTCCGGAAGAGGCGATCGGCCACGCCGTCGGCACCTCCGGCAGCGCCGTCGTCTTCGCCGGCTCCACCGTCGCGATCGCGCTCGCCGCGCTTACCGTCTGCGGCATCCCCTTCCTCGCCGCAATGGGCCTGGCCGCCGCCGGCACGGTGGTGATCGCGGTGCTGATCGCCCTCACCCTCGTCCCGGCCCTGCTCGGCTTCGCCGGCAGGCGGGCGCTGAAGGGCAAGGACCTCGAACGGCCGCGCGGCACCGAGGAGACGATGGGCAAGCGCTGGAGCGACCTCGTCACCCGCCACAAGGTCGCCGCGGCGGTGATCCCGGCGATCGCCCTGCTGGTGCTCGCGATCCCGGTGATGAACATGCGCCTCGGCCTGCCCGGCGAGGGCACGGCGCCGAAGAGCGAAACGAAGCGCCAGGCCTACGACCTGATCAGCGAGGGCTTCGGCCCGGGCGCCAACGGTGGGCTCACCGTCGTCGCCAAACTGCCGTCCGCCGGCGCCGCGGCCGCGGCCGAAAGCGTCGCCGCCGAGCTCAGGAAGCTGGGCGACGTCGCCAAGGTCGGCGCGCCCGCCTTCTCCCCGGACAAATCCATCGCCGTGATCGGCGTGACGCCGAAGAGCGGGCCGGAAAGCTCGGCGACCGAAGACCTGGTCGAAGCGATCCGCGACCAGGCCGTCGCCGCGAACGGCTCCAACCTCCTCGTCGCCGGGGCGACCGCCTCCAACATCGACGTCTCCGACCAGCTCGCCGAATCGCTGCCGCTCTACCTCATCGTGGTGGTCGGCCTGGCGCTGGTGCTGCTGATGATCGCCTTCCGCTCGATCCTCGTCCCGCTGACCGCGATCGTCGGCTTCCTGCTGACGATCGGCGCCTCCTTCGGCGCCGTGGTCGCGGTCTTCCAGGAAGGGACGGCGGCCGGTCTCTTCGGCATCGAAGCATCGGCGACGATCCTCAGCTTCCTCCCCGTCCTCGTGATCGGCATCCTCTTCGGCCTGGCGATGGACTACCAGGTGTTCCTGGTCTCCCGGATGCGCGAGGAGTTCGCCCACGGCGCCGAGCCCCTCACCTCGGTCCGCGTCGGCTTCCGCCATGGCGCCCGCGTCGTCACCGCGGCCGGCCTCATCATGATCTCCGTCTTCGCGGGCTTCATCGTCCCCGACGAACCGATCATCAAATCCATCGGCTTCGCCCTGGCGATCGGCATCCTCTTCGACGCCTTCGTCGTCCGCATGACGATCATCCCCGCGGTGATGGCGATGCTCGGCCCCCGCGCCTGGTACCTACCCTCCTGGCTCGACCGCCTGATCCCGAACGTCGACCTCGAGGGCGCCGGCCTGGAACGCCGCGACCACCCCACCCCACCCCCACCGACCGAGCCGGCGCTGGGCACCGAGGCCGGTTAGACGCCGTGAGGTCCCACGCTCCGTCCGGAGGAGCGTGGGACCGTAGGTCCGGCTCAGCCGACGGGCGCGGCGACCGGGGTGCAGATCGCCGTCACGGTCATGGTGACGTTCTGCTTGGCGAACAGGAAGCCGTTGGCGTACCAGGCGCTGCGTTCTGCATTCGGGCCCGATTCGAGGATTTCACCGAATTGCTTACTGCTCAGCGTCGCGCCGCCGCCGATCACCTTCATGCCGCTCGGGCACGTCGCGGTGGTCGAGGTCCCGAGTTCGGCTTCCGGGACCAGGGTCACCGTCGACGTCACGTACTGAACCGTGTGGATGTTCGCCCCGCTGATCCCGGTCAGCGTGGTCTGGTTGATCTGCGTCGCACCGAGCGAGCCGGACTGGATCTGGGTGCCGGAGATCGAGCCGGCGGAAGCTCCCTGCCGTGCGCGTCCGGTTAACGAAAGGCGGAAACCTATTAGGTACCTTGGAGGTATCGGCGAGAGACCGTGTTTTCCGTCTGCCCCGAGGAGCAGCGTGGCTGCCATGCTCGAGCTGCGACAAGCGCACCCGCGCCGTCAGGGCGACATCGGGGAGGCGGCTGCGATCGCCTGGCTCACCCGCGCCGGCTTCGGGGTATGGGTCCCGCTCGGGCACAGCCCGGACGCCGACCTGATCGCCGAGCGTGACGCTCGCCTCTTCCGCGTCCAGGTGAAGACTTCGACGGTCCTCCGCAACGGGCGGTACGAAGTCTCCCTGGCGACGAAGGGCGGCAATCGCAGTTGGTCGGGGCGGGTGAAGGAGAACGATCCGCGTCGCTACGACTTCCTGTTCGTCCTCGTCGGCGACGGTAGGCAGTGGTTCATCCCGGCCACCGCGGTCGAGGCGAGGACGACGGTGCTGCTCGGCGGGCCGAAATACGCCGCCTTCGAGGTCGAAGACGGAAAGCGAAAGGATCAACAGTCGCGTCCCCCTCTCACCGGCAGGGACGAGGACGAGCTCACCGAGGTGGATGCAGCGCGTAGAAGCTCGCCGAGATCAGCGATGGGCGGCGCGGCGCAGGGGAGGTGAAACCTCGTGGGCTCCGACCCGCCACAGATGAGCCGAGGGGCTGCCGGTGGCTTCGCCACCGATGACCGCGCCGAAACTTGCTGCTTCCGGGGCTTCGAGAGCGGATCGAAACGGCTTTCCCAGAGATTCGGCGGCAAGCGTCATGAAAACTGGGACCGCTCATGGGGGAGGCAGGATTCGAACCTGCGTAGGCAGAGCCAATGGGTTTACAGCCCATCTCCTTTAACCACTCGGACACTCCCCCGGGTGGTGGGCCGCGGATTCTAATCGGGCGCGATCACGCGGGCTGTGCGGCGCGCAGGCGGGCGGACATCTTCTCGTTGAACGCCGTCACCGCCCTGAGCGGGCGGAGGAAGACGGTGAGGTCGGTGACCCCGCCGTCGGCGTCCAGGGTGAGGTGGTCGATGCCCTCGATCTCGAACTTGCCTTCGACCCTGGCGGCGAAGCGCAGGACGACGGTGCCGTCGCCGCGGGCTTCGTCGAGGTAGCGGAAGTCTTCGAAGATGTCGATCACGTTGGCGAGGACGAAGAGCGCGGCGTCGCGGCCCTCGAAGCCCTTGAAGAGGATCGGGCTGTGGAGGACGACGTCCTCGGCGAGGGTCTCGCGCATGAGGTCGAGGTCCTTGGCTTCGGCGGCGCGGCGGAACGCGTGTGGCTCTGGCATGGGACCACTCTAACCGCGCTCGGTGGGATACTCGGCGGGGATGCCGGGGGACCACTTCTACGCGAAGCTCTCGAACTCGCTGGGCGCCCGCGGCTTGCGGTGGACCGGGAAGCTGAACGTGCCGCTCTACCGGGTGAGCGGCGGGCGCCTCGCCGGCAAGGTCGGCGACGGGCCGGTCCTGCTGCTGACTACGACCGGGCGCAAGAGCGGCGAGCCGCGGACCGCGCCGGTGCTCTACCTGGAGCGTGGCGCAAGTCTGATCCTGATCGACACCAACGCCGGCAACGAGAAGCTGCCGGGCTGGTCCCACAACCTGAAGGCGAAGCCGGAGGCCGAGGTTCAGATCGGCAGGCACACGATGGCGGTGACCGCCCGGGTGGCGCGGGGCGCCGAGCGCGAGGAGCTGTGGCGCGCCTGCAACGAGCAGTACAGCGGCTTCGACGACTACGTGAAGTGGCTCGAGCGCACGCCGTCGGTGTGGGTGCTCGAACCGGTCGGCGCGGGCCGCGCGCCGAAGCGAGGAGCGGCGGCCGAGGAAGACGCCGATGTCGGCACGACCCGCGAATCGTCGGCCGCCGCGGCCGACACAAGCCCTTCCGACACCATCTGAGCCGCCCTCGCCAGACCCCTGCGCCGGGCGCTCCGACGGGGAGCCGAACGTCGGGGCGATCACCCGGCGGCGCCTTCTTCGGCGGCGAGCACAGCTCGCTCGCCGCCCAGGCCTTCCTCGAGGGCGCGGTGCGCAGCGGCGAGCGCTGCGCCGCCGAAGCGGCCGCGCTCATCCCCTAGACCCTATGGCCGCCTGACCCGAGCGCGGCGCGGTCCGGAGGCGGTGTGAAGGTCGGCACCCGCGCATGAGATGCGCGGGTTCGTCGCCGAGGAACGGCCTCGGCGAGTACCGCAATCATGGGGGTGCCGACGTGACGCAGGTTAGGACGTGGGTTGGTCTCGATGTTCACGCCGTGAAGGTGGTCGCGGCGATCGCCGACGCGGAGTCGGGCGAGTTGGCGGTGAGGAGGCTGGGCGGGGCGACCGCGCAGGTGGCGGAGTTCTGCGCCGCCCTCCCGGCGCCGGTCCGGGTGGCCTACGAGGCCGGCCCCACCGGCTTCGGCCTCGCACGGGCACTGCAGGAACGTGGCGTCGCCTGCACGGTGGCCGCGCCGGGCAAGATCGAGCGCCCGACCCAGGACCGGGTCAAGACCGACCGGCGCGACGCCGAACGGCTGGTCCGCCTCCTGATGATCGGCGGCCTGCACGCGGTCCGGGTGCCGAGTCCGGCCGAGGAGGCGATGCGCGACCTGGTCCGCGCCCGCGAGGACGTCCGCGGCGACCTGATGCGGGCGCGCCACCGGGTCGCCAAGCTCCTGCTCCGTCACGACCTGCGCTTCGAGGGCAACAACTGGACGGAGCGCCATCGCGAATGGCTCGCGGGGATCGAGCTGCCCGAGCCCGTCGCCCGGTCGGTCCTCGCCGACGGGGTCGGGGCGATCGAGGCGCTGCAGATGCGTCGCGCCGATCTCGAGGCCCGGATGACCGCGCTGGTCCCGGGCTCGCCCTGGGAGCGGCAGGTCGCCGACCTGCGGTGCCTGCGCGGGATCGACACCCTCTCGGCCCTCGGCCTCTGCGCGGAGGTCGGGGACTTTCACCGCTTCGGGCGCCCCGCCCGGTTGATGGGCTACCTCGGCCTGGTGCCCTCCGAGAACACGACCGGGGAGAAGCGCCGACAGGGATCGATCACCAAGTCGGGCTCCCGCCATGCCCGACGCCTCCTGGTCGAGGCGGCGTGGCACCACCGCCGGGTGCCGCGCAGAGGCCGTGAACTGCGACGGCGCCAGGAGGGTCAACCGCAGGAGGTCTGCGCGATCTCCTGGAAGGCCCAACAGCGCCTGCACCGCAGCTGGGTGCGGCTGGACTCAGAACGGGGCAAGCGGCGCACGCTCTGCGCGGTCGCCGTGGCCCGCGAACTCGCCGGCTTCTGCTGGGCGGTCACGACCGCCGACTGAAGACCACCGAGCACTGCTTGGTCCAGGAGGCGACGGGCTCGGCCCTTCGCGCCGGCGCATCCGCGAAACAGCTATGAGCAGCCGCCCCGGCGGTGACGCTCGATCCTAGACGGCGGGCGCCATGACGAGATCCGGTCCTGCGGTAGCCAACCCGCGCATATCAGCCTGACCGCGAGTCGCGCACCAGGCCGCTCGCCGCCTCCTGGACCAGGAGAAAGGCCCGCTCCGGCGGGCCTTCGGTGGTTGGCGACTTGACAAAACGACGGCCATATCAGCTGTTCCTTATGCGCCTATGAGGTGCAAAAGGAACAGCTAACTGGCGTCCCTCAGCATCTGTGCCTCGGGCAGGCGCTTCAGCTTTTTCAGCGTGTTGTTCTCGATCTGGCGGATGCGCTCGCGGGTGACGCCGAAGGTGCGGCCCACTTCCTCGAGCGTCAGCGGCTCGGCGCCGCCGAGGCCGTAGCGAAGTTCGATCACCTGGCGCTCACGCTCCGGCAGGGCGTCGAGCGCGCGCCGCACGCCCTCTTTCTGCAGGTGCTCGCTCGCTTCCTCGAACGGCTCGAGGACCGCTTCGTCGGCGACGAAGTCACCGAGCTCCGATTCGTCCTCGTCGCCCACCGGTTTCTCCAGCGAGACCGGCAGTTGCGCCACGCGCAGGATGTCGCGGACGTCGCTCACCGGCCAGCGCAGCTCCTCGGCGATCTCGATCGCGTCGGGCTCGCGGCCCAGCCGCTGCACCAGCTGCCGTTCGACGTGCGCCACGCGGTTCAGCTTCTCCACCATGTGGACGGGGATGCGGATCGTGCGCGCCTTGTCGGCGATCGCCCGCGTCACCGCCTGGCGGATCCACCAGGTCGCGTAGGTCGAAAACTTGTAGCCGCGCCGGTAGTCGAACTTCTCCACCGCCCGGATCAGCCCGAGGCTGCCCTCCTGGATCAGGTCGAGGAAGCTGAGACCGCGTCCCAGATAGCCTTTCGCGATCGAGACGACGAGGCGCAGGTTCGCCTCCACCATCTGCCGCTTGGCAAGCATGTCGCCGCGCTCGATCCGTTTCGCCAGTTCGACCTCCTGCGCGGCGGTGAGCAGGTCGACCCGGCCGATCGACCGCAGGTACAGCCGCAGCGAATCGAGACTCGGTTCGACCGTCAGATCGAGTTCCTCTTTCTTCGGCGTGCCGCCCGCGGAATCGCTGCCGCCGCGCTGCTGTTTGTAGGCGCTGACGCCGTCCTCGGCGATGACGTCGACGCCGTGCTCGACGAGGTTGGCGTGGAGCTGCGACACCTGCTCCTTGGTGATCTCCACCTCCTCGAGCGTGGATGAAATCTGCTCGTAGGTGAGGTAGCCGCGCTCGCGTCCCAAGGCGATCAGCCCGGCCAGCTCCTCGATCTCTGGCGCGCTGGTCGCGTCCTCGCGGTCCACGACTTCCACCGTCTCCATCGGTTCGATGATCGGTGCCTCCTATGAAACT
>JBPYFM010000116.1:0-4491 GCA_051986435.1 Solirubrobacterales bacterium
CGCGCAGTTCGTTCAGCTTGTGGAGTTCGTCGGCGGGCGAGGTATGGGCCTGCTCGCGCACGTATTCGTCGAAATGTCGTTTTGCGTCGGTCTGGGCTTTGATCGCTCGATCCCGCATCCCGGAGCCGCGCACGATCAGGTACACGAGCCCGGTCAGGAAGGGGATGAAGACGAGAAAGAGGATCCACGCCGCCTTCGCCCAACCGGACATCTCGTGGTCACGGAAGAGGTCGGTGATGATCGTGAAGAGGATCCAGATCCAGACCACGAAGAGGAAGATCTCGACAACTACCAGGAGCAGTTCGCCGAAGCTGATGTCTGCGAGGGGCACGTGACTTCCTTTCGAAATCGGTTGGACGCAACACCGTTGTCGGCAGTTGCTTAGCGCAGCTTTACCGATACGCCCGGACGCTGCACGACTTTCAAGCTCGCTGCGATAGAAGGATCGCGTAGAGGACCGCCGCGACCGAGGTCGCGAGGTTGAGGCTGGAGACGCCCTCGCGCATCGGCAGCGCGATCCGGCCGTCGGCCGTGGCGAGCAGCTCGTCGCTCAGCCCGTGACGCTCGGTGCCGAAGGCGAGGACGGCGCGCGCCGGGATCGCGGCGGGCTCGATCTCCTCCCCCTCCGGGTCGAGCGCCAGGAGCGGCCGCCCATCCTCCCGCGGTGCCCGCTCCAGCGCCGCCACCGCGGGCAGCGCATAGTGGAGCCCGGCGGCGCCGCGCACCGCGTCCGGGTGCCAGGGGTCGTTCTCGCCGATCGTCAGCAGCGCGGCCGCGTCCGCCGCCGCCGCGACCCGCACGCAGGCCCCGAGGTTCCCCATGTTGCGCGGCTGCTCGAGCAATACGACGGGCGCCCTTCGTCGATCCCCGAGCACCGCCCCCAGGTCGGCCCGCTTGCGCCTCGCAACGGCGACGACCCCGGTCCGCGGCGCCTGCGGCACGAGCCCCGCAAGCGTGTCCGGATCGACCGTCCCGACGATCGCCCCAAACCGTCCCGCCAGATCCGGCGCCAGCTCTCCCGCAAGCTTCTCCAGCTCCTCCGGATCGGTCCCGACGGCCACCTCGACCTCCGCCCCGAACCGCAGCGCGTGCTTCAACGCATGAAACCCTTCGAGCACCGTCAGCCCAGGATCCCGTCGCGCGCTCCTGAACCTTCTGCGCAATGCGTCGTCGTCAGGCACGCGAGCATCCTGCCGGCCCCCCGAGTGCGACGTCAGGGCGACCCCTGGACGAACCTCCCCTTTGGTGAGGGAAGGGTCGCCCTGACGTCGCTACGCAATGGCCACGAGCCGATCCCGTCCCGCCTCCTTGGCCTCGTACAACGCCTTGTCCGCCCGCGCAATCAGCTCATCCACGCTCTCCCCCGGCCGCCAAAGGGCCAGCCCCGCCGAACAGGTCTGCCCGCCCGGCGTCGCCGCCCGCAGCCGGTCGACGATCGCCGTCGCCTCCGCCATCCCGCAATCGGGCAGGACGACCAGGAACTCCTCGCCGCCGAACCGCAGGATCATGTCTTCGCCCCGCAGCGAGCCATGCCAGACGGCGGCGCAGTCGCGCAGGACCGCGTCGCCCGCGAGGTGGCCGTGGGTGTCGTTGTAGGCCTTGAAGTGGTCGATGTCGACGATCGCGAGGCCGAGGTCCGACCCCGAGCGCAGCGCCCGCGCCATCTCGCGCGGCAGCTGGTCGTCGAGGACGCGCCGATTGGGCAGCCCGGTGAGCGCGTCGGAGCAGGCCAGGCGCTCGTTGGCGGCGATCAGCGCCTCGCGCTCCTCGGCGAGCGCCTTCTGCCCGGTCACGTCGGTCGAGCGGGCGTAGATGAGCTCCTCCTTCGGTTCGAAGACCGAGCTGGTCCGCAGCCAGTGCCAGCTGCCGTCCTTGGCCCGCACCCGCGTCTCGAGGTTCTCCGAGACGCCGCCGGCGAAGACCCGTCGCGCCTCCTCGGTGGCGTGCGCATGGTCGTCGGGATGGGTGAGCTCGAGCAGGCGCCTGCCGCGCATCTCGACCGGGCGGTAGCCGAGGTTCCGCTGCCAGGCGCCGTTGACCTCGATGCACCGCCCCTGCGGGTCCATCGTGCAGAGCATGTCCTGGGAGAGATCGAAGAAGTGGCGGGCGCGGGCGTCGGCGCGCCGGCGTCGGGCGGCGAGGTTGTTGACGAAGAGCATCACGACGGTGAGCGACACGGCGCTGAAGATCCAACGGGTGACGGGCGAGTAGCCGCCGGTGCCCTCGACCAGCACCAGCGCGCCGGCGTAGACGAGCAGCAGCCAGGCGAGGTGCACCGCCGCGACCCGGCGCGAGAAGAAGTAGGCGGAGATCAGCGTCCCCCAGCTGAAGATCGCCCCGTACTGGCCGACCGCGAGCCCGGACTCCCAGATCAGGACGGCGGTGACCAGCGCGGTTCCGGCGATCAGCAGGTGGACCGCGGCCACCGGCACGCGGGCCGAGAGGAACCAGACGCCGCCGCCGACCACCGTCATCCCGGCGGCGGTGGCGCAGAGGGCGATGAAGTGGCCGCCGGCGGGGTGCGGCAGGATCAGCGAGAGGGCGACGAGGCCCGCTCCGGAGAGCAGGAGCATCGCGACCGCGCGGGCCTCCGAGCGGCCCGGAGGCCGGATCTCTTCACGCGCTGACACGCCGGAGGCCACGACTGCGTATGAATCGGCAAACCGGTGGGTTTCTTTAGGCCTGGGACGGGGCCACGACCTTGATCGTGCCGCGCATCCAGGGGTGGATCGCGTCCATGAACCAGAGCCTCGTCCCGGCCTTCGCCGTCACCGGCTGGGCGAAGCGTCCGCCGCGTTCGGTGCCGGAGAACCAGGAGTCGCCCGGCGCCGTCTTGGTCCCCATCGCGTCCCAGCCGGGTGAGCCCGCTTCGGCGGGGTTGATCGTCGGCATGCCTTCCCCGTGCACCCCCTGCCATTCGGCGATCGCCCAGCAGATGTGACCGGGGGTGAAGCAGATCGCCTGCGCGTGCCGCGTTTTCGGCAGGTAGCCGCGCCGCACCAGCGAGAAGGTGATCGGCCCCACCCGCTGCGGGTTCGTCTTGTCGACGACTTCCAGTTCGTCGCCTTCGACCACCGTCTCGGGGCCGACGAACTCCAGCTTGCCCGCGACTTCTTCGACCGTGATCTTCACGCTGTCCCCGGTCGGCGTCGAAAGCGGAGCCGGGACGTCAGCCGCGGCGCTCCCCGCACCTGCCGCGAGCGCGACGAGGCCCACGAGCGCCGACGGCACCAGCCGCGCGAGACGGCGACGAACTCCACCCGAGAGCGGCATCGGATCGGAGGATAAAGTCCTCGGCATGGCCAACAAGTACCTTCATACCTGCTATCGAATCGGCAACATCGACAGATCGGTCGCCTTCTACGAGAAGCTCGGCTTCTCCGAGGCCCGCCGGATGCCGATCGGCGACGAGGCGATCAACGTCTTCATGGCGCTCGACGACGGCAACCCGATCCTCGAGCTGACCTACAACCACGGCGTCGACTCCTACGACCTCGGCACCGGCTACAACCACATCGCCCTCGCCGTCGCCGACCTCGACGCCACCCTCGCCGCCCTCGCCAAGGACGGCATCGAGCCCGAGAAGCCCCCCTACCGCCCCGGCGGCCGCACCACCGGCAGCCGCATCGCCTTCGTCCGCGATCCCGACGACTACCGGATCGAGCTGGTCGAGCGCGGCGACGGCCCGGAGTAGTCGGCGAATGACCGGAGACGGCCTCGACTCCGATCACGCGAGACCGGATACTCCCGCAGGACGTGGCGCGCCGCCGAGGTCGTCCTGGAATTGCACCCCGACCCCCCTTGCGGACCCGCGACGAGTAGACAGCGGGGTACGACCAGGTCCAGTAGTGCGAGGAGAGCTGCGGCGAGGGATTTGGCCCCCGCGGCGTCCAGTGCAAGGTGCCTTTGCGCTCGGTGATCGAGCGGTGCGCGGGCGCGCCGTACGATCCCGAACCTGTTCGTAGGTGACGCCGCCGACGATCGCGATCACGCACACGATCATCAGGACGATCTGAGCCTTCGGGACTCCGCTGAACGCCTTCAATCAACGATAGAAGCGCCGCCGACGCCGGTAAGGAGCAAAGGCTGGCGCCCACGGAAGGGGCAGCCTCGCAAGCTGGCGCCCGGGGACGAGGGGCGGGCAAGGGACGGCCCGAGGGACGAGGAAAGGGACGCGGCCCCCTCGGCCACGGCCCGGGCAGGCTGTGGCCGTGGCCGAGAGGGCCGGGTCCCAGGGGAGTGTGGAGGGACACTCGCGGGAGGGTCACGGGAGAGCGACGGGAGCGGCACGGATCCGTGACGGAGGTGGAACCTCGTCACGGAGAGCGTGGGATCACCACGCTTCCTCCCGTGTTGTCCAACACGCATGGGGGTGCGGTCGTCCTAACCGACCTATAGCGCCGGTTAGGACGACCGCACCCCGGGGGACCCTCGATCCGGGCCCGGAAAGGGACGGAAGGCGCCCGGGCGTGTGACGTTCCCGGCATCTTC
>JBPYFM010000117.1:0-2708 GCA_051986435.1 Solirubrobacterales bacterium
CGCGGTGATGGCGGAGCTCTTCGGCCGCGTCGACGGCACCAGCGGCGGGCGCGGCGGCTCGATGCACATCTTCGACGCCGAGCGCCGCTTCATGGGCGGCTACGGGATCGTCGGCGGCAACCTGCCGATCGCCGCGGGCCTCGCGCTCGCCTCCCAGTACAAGGGCGAAGACGCGGCGACCGTCTGCATGTTCGGTGACGGCGCCTCCAACGCCGGCAACTTCGGCGAGACGATGAACCTGGCGGCCCTCTGGCACCTGCCGGTCCTCTTCTTGGTCGAGAACAACCTCTACGGGATGGGGACGGCGATCGAGCGCCACTCCGCGCAGACCGACCTCTCGAAGAAGGCGGAGGGCTACGGGGTGCCCGGGACGCGGATCGACGGCATGGACGTGATCGCGGTGCGCGAGGCGGTGGCCGAGGGGCTGCGCGCGGCGCGAGAGGAGGAACGGCCGACGCTGATCGAGGTCGTCACCTACCGCTACCGCGGTCACTCGGCGGCCGACCCGGAGGTCTACCGGGAGCGCGAGGAGGTCGAGGAGTGGCGGGAGAAAGACCCGATCGAGAGCTTCGGACGGCGCTGCGTCGAGGCGGGGGTGCTCGGGCAGCGGGAGGTCGCGCAGGCGCGTGAGGCCGCCGAGGAGACGGTGCGGGCGGCGGTCGAGTTCGCCGACGCCTCGCCGGAGCCGCCGCTCGACACGATGTACGAGAGCCTCTACGCGCTGACCGACTACCCCGGCGGCTGGTACGCGGTCGACGAGCGCAGCCCGGAGACCCACCGCGGCGAGCGCGAGGCCGACATGCCGGCGCGGGCGCGAGCGCTCGCCGAGGCAGGCGCGGCCTACGCGGAGGTCGAGGAGGAGGGCGAGCGTCCCAACCCGGCGGTGGCCGGCGACGCGCAGGACCACACGGCCTCGCGGACCGGGCCCGAGGACGGCGAGGAGCGCGAAGACTGATGGCCGAGATGCGGATGCGGGAAGCGCTGCGCGACGCGATGGCGGAGGAGATGCGGCGCGACGAGTCGGTCTTCGTGATGGGCGAGGACGTCGGCGTCTTCCGCGGCGCCTTCAAGGTGACCGACGGCCTGCTCGACGAGTTCGGCGAGCGCCGCGTCCGCGACACGCCGATCTCCGAGAACACGATCGTCGGGGCAGGCGTCGGGGCGGCGATGAACGGCCTGCGGCCGATCGTCGAGCTGATGACGGTGAACTTCAGCCTGCTGGCGCTGGACCAGATCGTCAACCACGCCGCCGCGATCCCCTACATGTTCAACGGCCAGGCGAAGGTGCCGATGGTGATCCGCATGCCCGGCGGCGGCGGGCACCAGCTCGGGCCGACCCACTCGCACAGCTTCGAGGCGCTCTACCTCCAGGTGCCGGGGCTGCTGGTCGCCTGCCCGTCGACGCCCGGCGACGCGAAGGGCCTGCTGAAGTCGGCGATCCGCGACGACAACCCGGTGATCTTCATCGAGCACGAGAGCCTCTACGGGGTGCGGGGCGAGGTCGAGGAGGACGCCGACACATTGGTGCCCTTCGGCGAGGCGCGGATCCGCCGCGAGGGGACCGACGTGACGATCGTCGGGATCCTCAAGATGGCCAACGTGGCGATGGAAGCGGCGGAGACCCTGGCGCGCGAGCACGGCGTCGAGGCCGAGGTGATCGACCCGCGCACCCTGCGCCCGCTGGACCTCGACACGATCCTTGCGTCGGTCGCGAAGACCAACCACGCGGTGATCGTCGAGGAGGGCTGGCCGCACGGCGGCGTCGGCGCGAACCTCTCGGCGCTGATCACCGAGCAGGCCTTCGACGACCTCGACGCGCCGCCCCAACGGGTGACCGGCGCCGACGTCCACATGCCCTATTCCAAACGACTCGAGCAGGCGGCGATCCCACACCAGGAGCACATCGTCAGCGCTGCGCTGGCGACCCTCGAGGGGGCGAAGACCTGATGGCCGAGATCGTGATGCCGCGCCTCTCCGACTCGATGGAGGAGGGGGTGATCCTCAAATGGCTGAAGCAGGTCGGCGACGAGGTCGCGGTCGGCGAGGAGCTGGTCGAGATCGAGACCGACAAGGCGAACATGGCCTACGAGTCAGACGTCGCCGGGACGCTCACCGAGATCCTCGCCGAGGAGGGCGACGCGCTGCCGATCGGCGCCCCGATCGCGGTGGTGGGCGACGCGGGCGAGGCGCCGACGCGGGTGGAGGCGGCGCCCGAGGCGGTCGAGGAGGCCGACGCGGGACGCGAGACCGTGCACGAGGAACCCGCACGGCCCGGGCCGTCCGCGGCCGACGAGCAGGCGCGCCCCGCGTCCTCCGCCCCGGCCCCACCGCCCTCCACGGACGGCGAGCGGGTCAAGGCATCGCCGCTGGCGCGACGGATCGCCGCCGAGAACGGCGTCGACCTGTCGGGTGTCACCGGCTCTGGCCCCGGCGGTCGGATCGTGAAGGCCGACGTCGAGTCGGCCGGGGCGGTGGCCCCCGCACATCCGGTCGCGGCTCCCGCGCCCGCCGCCGGGCCCGCGAGCCCGGCCGCGGCACCCGCCCCCGCCGCAGCCGCGTCGGCTCCGACCTCGGCGCCTGCCGAGGCCCCCGAGACCGCCAAGGGCACCACCACCCACCGGGAGCTGACCCGCCTCCAGCAGGTGGTCGCCCGCCGGATGGCGGAGTCGAAGGCCACCGCCCCCCACTTCTACCTGCAGGCGGAGATC
>JBPYFM010000118.1:0-4553 GCA_051986435.1 Solirubrobacterales bacterium
TCGCCCGTGACGATCACGTAAGTCCGAATTCGCGACGTCCCTGTGACGGAACCCTCCCGCACCCCTCACGTCCTGGGCGCCTCATGGGGGTCACAGCCTCCAGGACCCCCATGAGGCGCCCAGGACAGCCGCCGGCGCCGCGAAGTGGTGCGGACGGCCCGGCCCGGAGTGGGCGCGGACGGCCCGGCCCGCAGCGCTGTGGACGGCTAGGCCCGAGGCGCACGCCGCCTCAGCACCGGAGCGGAGCAGAGGAGCAATTCCGCCCCCTGCACCCCCCTGCTCTACATATGGGATACCGCTGCGACCGAAAGTCTGTACGCGTGGACAAACCTTGCCTTGACTGATCGCCAGTAGGCTCGTTTGGCTCTGTCTAGGGAGTTTGAAAGGAAATCGATCGCGGCCGGACACCGGACGCGCCGCAAGTGAGGGACAGCACAAGCGATGAGCCGAATCCGCCAGCAGAACGTGACCGCAGCACAGTGGAGCTCCAACGGTGAGTCGCTGGGCGCGCTCGATCTGACCCTGCCCGAGAACGCCGCCTTCGGCGCCAACGTCTTCGACGAGGCCGTGCAGAAGGAAAGGCTGCCCGCCGACGTCTACGAGAAGCTGCGGGCCACGCTCGCCCACGGCGAGGCGCTCGACGCGAGCCTCGCCGACGCAGTCGCCGAGGCGATGATGGAGTGGGCGCTGGAGCGGGGCGCGACCCACTACACGCACATGTTCCAGCCGCTGACCGGCTCGACCGCGGAGAAGCACGACTCGTTCTTCGAGCCCGCGGGCGACGGCAAGCTGATCGCCGGCTTCTCGGGCAAGGACCTGATCCAGGGCGAGCCGGACGCGTCCTCGTTCCCGACCGGGGGGGTCCGGGCCACCTTCGAGGCCCGCGGCTACACCGCCTGGGACCCGACGAGCCCGGCGTTCATCCTGGAGAACCCCAACGGGACGCTGCTCGCGATCCCGACCGCGTTCGCCAGCTGGACGGGCGAGGCGCTCGACGCGAAGATCCCGCTGCTGCGCTCGATGGACGCGCTCTCGCAGACCGCCGTCAAGGCGCTGCGGCTGCTCGGCGACGAAGAGACCGAACGGGTCTTCACCACCGTCGGCCCCGAGCAGGAGTACTTCCTGATCGACGAGCAGTACTTCTTCGAGCGGCCCGACCTGATCTCCACCGGCCGCACGCTGTTCGGCGCGAAGCCGCCGAAGGGCCACGAGCTCGACGACCACTACTTCGGGTCGATCCCGGAGCGCGTGCTCGCCTTCATGATGGATTCCGAACTGGAGATGCGGAAGCTCGGCATCCCGGTGAAGACCCGCCACAACGAGGTCGCCCCGGCGCAGTACGAGATCGCGCCGATCTTCGAGAGCTCGAACGTCGGCTCCGACCACCAGCAGCTGCTGATGCGGACGCTGGAAAACGTCGCCCGGCGTTACGGCCTCGTCTGCCTGCTGCACGAGAAGCCGTTCGCCGGCGTCAACGGGTCGGGCAAGCACAACAACTGGTCGATGGCGACGGACTCCGGCACCAACCTGCTGAACCCGGGCGACACGCCGGTGGACAACATCCACTTCCTGTTCTTCTGCGCGGCGGTGATCCAGGCCGTGAACAAGCACCAGGGCCTACTGCGGGCGAGCGTCGCCAACATCGGGCAGGACCACCGCCTCGGGGCGAACGAGGCGCCGCCGGCGATCATCTCGATCTTCCTCGGCGCCGAACTGGAAAAGGTGTTCGAGGCGATCGCGACCGGCCAGGGCGACCCCAACACGCCGGCCTCGTTCCTCGACCTCGGCTCCTCGGTGCTGCCGCCGCTGCCGCTCGACGGCGGCGACCGCAACCGCACCTCGCCGTTCGCCTTCACCGGCAACAAATTCGAGTTCCGGGCGCTCGGGTCGAGCATGTCGCTCGCCTTCCCGAACACCGTCCTGAACACGATCGTCACCGAGGCGATCGACGACCTGGCGGGCAAGCTGAAGGCGAGGCTCGACGCCGGCTCGGCGATGCCGGAGGCCGTGATGGAGATCGTCAAAGACTCCTACCTCGCCAACAAGGTCGTCTGCTTCAGCGGCGACGGCTACTCCGACGAGTGGCACGCGGAGGCCGAGGGGCGCGGGCTGAAGAACCTGAAGACCACGCCGGACGCGCTGCCCGAGGTGATCGCGGACTCGACCGTGAAGGCGTTCGAGGAGTACAACGTGCTGAGCAGGCGGGAGCTCGAGTCGCGCTACGACGTCTGGGTCGAGCAGTACGCGATGCGGGCCAACATCGAGGCCGAGGAGACGTTCTCGATCGGCCAGACGATGATCCTGCCCGCCGGGCTGCGCCAGCTGGCGCTGATCTCCGACGCCGGCGTCTCCTCCCTCGAGGGTGAGATCCGTGAGCTGGTCGACGACCTGGTCGGCACGCTCGGCGAGCTGAAAGAGGCGAACTCGGTGCCCGCGGGCCTCGAGGGCCTCGAGCTCGCGACCTACGCCCGCGACAGCCAGCTCGCCGCGATGGACAAGGTGCGCGAGGTGGGCGACAAGCTGGAGCGCGTCGTCGCCGACGACCTCTGGCCGCTGCCGAAGTACGAGGAGATGCTGTTCATCAAGTAGCGCGCGAGCGTCAGGACAGCGGGCCTTCGTGCCCGTCGTCGTCAGGGCCCGGGGGCGGCGGCAGCTCGTCCTCGGGCCCTTTCTCTTCCGGCGGTTCCTTGATCGCCCAGCGAATCAGCCAGAAGACGGCGCCGGCGCCGACGATCGGGATCATGCCGCCGAAGAGGACCGGCTGCCACGCCTCTTCGGCGCGGACGAGGCGGATGCCGGCGGTGACGGTGTCAGGTTGGATCATGCGGGTGCTTTCGGTAGGCCGGGGCCGCCGGCCAGGGGGTTGAGATCGACGAGGAGCTCCAGAAGGCGCGGCTGCGGCTCGGAGTCGTCGATCACGATCGCGGTCCCCGGCCAGGCGTAACGGCAGTAGCGCCCGTAGGCCTGGCGCGAGGAGAGGTCCGGCTCGTAGATCCAGCAGCCGCTGTTCCAGTAGCGGGTCGCGCCCTGGGACGCGCGGACGTCGTCGAGCGGCTGGTGGGTGTGGGCGAACACGATCTTGTCGGTCTCCTCTGCCCAACCGAGATTGGCGACGACCTGGGCGAAGGCCTCCAGCGCGTGCTCGGTCGGGCTCGAGCGCGAGAGGACGGTCGGCTCAGGGTAGCTCGGGACGAGCGGCGGCGGGCCGGGGAGCGGCTGCTCGCGGGCCTGGCGGTCGGCCTCGTCGCGGACGACGGCGTCGAAGTGCGCGGCACTCGGGAGCCCGGCGTCCTCCCCGTCGCGGCGGTCGCGCAGGCCGGCGGCGGCGCGGCGGGCGCCGCGCACGGGGGCTCCGGCGGCGGTGGCGACGCGGCCGGCCCGCTGCACGGCGCGGAAGACGTTCTGCTGGGCGTGGGTGCCGTGGGGCATCTGGGCCGCGATGTAGAGCCACTCGGTGAGGAGCGTCGTCACCGACTCGTAGTCGGCCTCGCAGGTCGGTTCCTCGGGGCCGCCCGAGGCGATCGCCCAGAGCGCGCGCGTGAGGAGGCGCGAGCCGCGCGAGCCGGACATCCGCGCGTGGGGATCGAGGTAGTGGCCGTGGGTGCAGAGCACGCCCGCGAAGCTGTAGGTCGGGTAGGCGATGTCCACCTCCACCCCGGGCAGTCGCGCCTCGAGGAAGCTCTGGAAGAAGGCCGGGCCGGGCGGCTCGTGCGGGGCGGAGCCGTCGGGCCGGAGCGCGCCGCCGCGGGCCAGCGCCGCCTCCAGGTGGGCCTCTTCGTCGCGGTGGACGAGGTGGTGGTCGTGGTTGCCGGCGAGGAAGACGAAGCGCTTGCCGGGCAGCTTCTCGGCGAGCAGCGCCAGCAGCCCGGCGGAGGCCTCGACCGCGTCGGCGACCAACCCGAAGAGGAAATCGAAGAGGTCCCCGAGCAGGATCACCTCGTCGACGCCCTCGAGCGCGGGCGCGAGGCGTTCGAGGAAGAAGTCCTCGCGCAGGAGGTCCCGCCCGGTCCAGGCGCCGAAGTGCGTGTCGGAGATGACCAGCGCGCGCAAGGAGCCGGAGTCTAGGCGCGTCGGCTGAGCGGCAGCTTCAGGCGCGGGCGGACAGGCGCATCTTCAGGCCGCCGCGCGGGGAGAGGGTCGGCATCTGGCGGACCGTCATCGTGCGGCCGGGCAGCACATCGGCGCGGAGCTGCTGGAGCAGCATCGTCGTCACCAGCTTCACCTCGGTGAGGCCGAAGCGCTTGCCGATGCAGATCCGCTTGCCGCCGCCGAAAGGGACGTAGGCGCCGCGCGGCAGCGCCGCTTTGCGCTCGCGCGTCATCCGCTCGGGGACGAACGCCTCGGGGTCGGGGAAGACCTCGGGAATCCGATGGCTGGCCCAGGAGACGTAGTTGACGTAGGCGCCGCGGGGCACGCGGTAGCCGCCGAACTCGAAGTCGCGGACGGCGCGCCGCGGGCCGATCCAGGCGGGCGGGTAGAGCCGCAGGACCTCGTCCAGCACCATCTCGAGGTAGGGCATCTCACGCTCGAGCTTGTCGATGTCGGGAATCTCG
>JBPYFM010000119.1:0-8448 GCA_051986435.1 Solirubrobacterales bacterium
AGGAGTCGGTGATCGGCTGGGGCGAGTTCGAGCTCGAGGTCATGCGCGACCGCAACGACAACGTGGTGATCATCTGCTCGATCGAGAACGTCGACCCGATGGGCGTCCACACCGGCGACTCGGTCACGGTCGCGCCCGCCCAGACCCTCACCGACCCGCTCTACCAGGAGCTGCGCGACGCGGCGATCAAGGTGATCCGGGCGATCGGGGTCGAAACCGGCGGCTCCAACGTCCAGTTCGCGGTCGACCCCGAGAGCGGCTCGGTCGTCGTGATCGAGATGAACCCGCGTGTCAGCCGCTCCTCGGCGCTGGCCTCGAAGGCGACCGGCTTCCCGATCGCGAAGATGGCGGCGAAACTGGCCGTCGGCTACGCGCTGGAGGAGATCCCGAACGACATCACCCAGGCGACGCCCGCCTCCTTCGAGCCGACGATCGATTACGTCGTCACGAAGATCCCGCGCTTCGCCTTCGAGAAGTTCCCCGGCGCCGAGGGGCGGCTCTCGACCTACATGCAGTCGGTCGGCGAGGCGATGTCGATCGGGCGGACGTTCCGCGAGTCCTTCGCCAAGGCGATGCGCTCGCGCGAGCTCGACTCGACCCCGGAATTCCCCGCCGACGACGCCGAGCTCCTCGCCGCCCTCGGCGTGCCGACCGCAGAGCGCTTCGACCAGGTGTTGGAGGCGCTGCGGCGCGGCCTCGGGGTGGAGGCGGTCCACGAGTCGAGCCTGATCGACCGCTGGTTCCTGCGTGAGCTGCAGGCGCTCGCCACCGAAGGCGACGGCACCGACGGCCTCGCCCGCACCTACAAGTCGGTCGACACCTGCGCCGCCGAGTTCGAGGCGGCGACGCCGTACTACTACTCCGGCCACGAGCGACGCGGCGCCGACGGCTCGCCGCCCGCGTCGGAGATCCGCCGCGGCGACCGCGACTCGGTGGTCATCCTCGGCGCCGGCCCCAACCGCATCGGGCAGGGGATCGAGTTCGACTACTGCTGCGTGCACGCGGCGATGACCGCGCGCGAGATGGGCCGCGACGCGGTGATGGTCAACTGCAACCCGGAGACGGTCTCCACCGACTACGACACCTCCGACCGCCTCTATTTCGAGCCGCTGACCGCCGAGGACGTGCTCGCGGTCTGCGCGGAGGAGAAGCCGGAGGGCGTGATCGTCCAGTTCGGCGGCCAGACGCCGCTGAAGCTGGCGCGGACGCTGGAAGAGGCGGGCGTGCCGCTGCTCGGCACCCCGGTCGACGCGATCGACCTGGCCGAGGACCGCGGCCGCTTCGGGGCCTTGCTGCGCAAGCTCGGCATCGCCCATCCGCCATACGGCACCGCGCACTCGGCCGAGGAAGCCGAGGAGATCGCCGCCCAGGTCGGCTTCCCGCTGCTGGTGCGCCCGAGCTACGTGCTCGGCGGCCGGGCGATGGAGATCTGTTACTCGACCGAGGACCTGCGCGCCTACCTCGACGTCCACGTCAAGGCCGACCAGGAGCACCCGCTGCTGCTCGACCGCTTCCTCGAGAACGCGATCGAGGTCGACGTCGACGCGCTCGGCGACGGCACCTCCGTCCACGTCGCCGGGATCATGCAGCACGTCGAGGAGGCGGGCGTCCACTCCGGCGACTCGGCCTGCGTGATCCCGCCGCTCAGCCTCGGCGAGGAGATGCTCGACGAGATCCGCTCCACCACCGAGCGGCTGGCGCTCGAACTGGGCGTGATCGGGCTGATCAACATCCAGTACGCGATCGCCGACGGCAAGCTCTACGTGATCGAGGCCAACCCGCGCGCCTCGCGCACCGTGCCGTTCGTCTCCAAGGCGATCGGGGTGCCGCTGGCGAAGGTCGCCGCGCGGCTGATGCTGGGGGAGAGGCTCGCCGCCATGGACCTGCCCGACGCGCTCCCCGAGCACGTCAGCGTCAAGGAGGCGGTGATGCCGTTCGCGCGGTTTGCCGGCGCCGACTCGGTGCTGGGGCCGGAGATGAAGTCGACCGGCGAGGTGATGGGCGTCGCCGCCGACTTCCCGACCGCCTTCGGCAAGGCCCAGGCCGCCGCCGGCGTGGTGCTGCCGCGCGAGGGCACCGTCTTCATCACCGTCACCGACACCGACAAGGCGGCGGCAACGCAGCTCGCGGCACGCCTCCACGACATCGGCTTCGAGGTCGTCGCCACCGGCGGCACGGCGATGGCGATCGAGCGCATGGGCGTGCCGGTGCGCCGCATCAACAAGCTGAACGAGGGCTCCCCGCACGTCCTCGACCTGATCCGCAAACGGGAATGCGACCTGGTGATCAACACGCCGAGCGGCTCCGGCGCGCGCGCCGACGGCTATGAGATCCGCACCGCGGCGGTCAAGCACGGGATCCCCTCGATCACGACGATGACCGCGGCGACGGCGGCGGTGCGGGCGATGTCCTCGGGGCGCGGGATCGACGACGAAGTGCGCGCGCTGCAGGAGATCCACCGGGCGGCGCAGGAGGCGGCGAGCCGCCCGTGACCGCTCCCTTCGGCCGCAGGCTCTGCGAGGTCGTCGCCAATCGCGATTCCGGCGGCTACCGGGTCGTCTCGGTGGTCGATCGCGAGGGACCCGAGCCGCACCCGGGCCAGTTCTACATGCTCGCCGCGGCCCGGGGTTGGGGCGCTCGCGACGGCCGCCCCTTTCTGCCGCGGGCGCTCTCGGTCGCCGACACACGCCCCGCCGCGGGCGGCGGCGTGCGGCTCGAGTTCCTGCTCGACGACGTCGGGCCGGGGACGGAGGGGCTCTGCGGGCTCGGCGAGCGCGAGGAGGTCTGGATCACCGGCCCGCTCGGCAACTCCTTCGCCGCGCCGCGCGAGGTCGCGGCGGACGCCGCCGGGGCGGTCCTGGTCGGCGGCGGGGTGGGGGTCGCGCCGCTGGCGCTGCTGCGCCGGCGATTCGCCGAGCGCGGCGTCCCGCACCGCGTCCTGCTCGGCTTCCGCGACCAGGCCCACACCGGCGGGCTCGACCTCTTCTGCGGCTCCTCGGGGGCGCTCTGCCCGGAGGTAAGGCTGGCGACGGAGGACGGCCACGCCGGCGTCCAGGGGCGCGTCACGGACCTCCTGCTGCCAATCCTGGCCGGGGACGACGCGGTCTCGGGGGTCGTCTACTCCTGCGGGCCTCCCCCGATGCTGGAGGCGGTGAGAACGGTCTGCGCCGAGCACGGCGTCGCGGTCGAGCTGGCGCTCGAGTCGCCGATGGCCTGCGGCTTCGGCGCCTGCTTCGGCTGCGCGGTGCCGAAGCGGGGCGGCGGCTATCTGCGCCTCTGCGTCGACGGCCCGGTCCTGCGCGGGGACGAAGTTCTCCCGGCCGCGGTGGACGCGGCAGCGAGTGAGCGAGCATCCCGGGTGTCATGAGCAACGAGCGAGAGCAGAGCACGCGGCCGGTTGATCTATGCGGGATCGAGCTCGCCCACCCGGTGATCAACGCGTCCGGGACCTACGACGCGATCGCCGCCCGCAAGGTCTTCGGCGAGGCGCTGCTGGAGGACTTCCCCTTCTCGGCCTTCGTCTCGAAGACGATCACCCCGGAGCCGCGCGCCGGCAACGCGCCGCGGCGGATCTGGGAGACGCCGAGCGGGATGTTGAACTCGATCGGCCTGCCGAACAAGGGCCTCGAGGGCTTCCTCGTCGAGGACCTGCCCCAGCTGGCCGAGCTGCCGGTGCCGCTGATCGTCTCGATCATGGCGACGACCCGCGGCGACTTCGCCCACTGCGTCGAGCGGGTCGCGGCCCGCCGCGAGGTGACGGCGATCGAGCTGAACGTCTCCTGCCCGAACGTCCATTCCGGGCTGATCGTCGGCGAGAACCCGAGCGAGACCGAGGCTCTCCTGCAGACCCTTCGCCCCCTGACCGAGAAGCCGCTGATCGTGAAGCTGACGCCGAACGTCGCCGACCCGGCGGCGGTCGCCGGCGGCGCCGAGCGGGGCGGCGCCGATGCCGTCTCGCTGATCAACACGCTGAAGGGGACCGCGATCGACCCGGCCACCGGGGCGCCCCCGCTCGGCAACGGCTACGGCGGCCTGTCCGGGCCGGCGGTGCGGCCGGTCGCGCTCGAGCAGGTGCGCGCCGTGCGCGCCGCGGTCGGCCTGCCGATCGTCGGCATGGGAGGGATCTCCACCGGCGCCGACGCGGCCGAGTTCCTCGCCCTCGGGGCGACGATCGTCGCCGTCGGGACCGAGAGCTTCCGCGACCCACGGGCCGGCGCGCGGGTCGCCGCGGAACTGGAGTCCTCACTCCTCCCAGAGCGCTCGGCCGACGCTGCGCTTAACCTCGACTAGAGGTCTAGATGAATTTACGCGCAAATGGGTGAGGTCGGCTTGCGCACGCACGACCCACGGCTATACTCGCCGCCGCATGCCGACCTCCTCCGTAAAGACCTCGCTCGCGGCCCCCGAACGGTCCTTGGACCAGAGGATGGAGGCCCTCAAGCGAGCCAACGACATCCGCACCGCGCGGGCCAAACTGAAGAAGGACCTGAAGGCCGGGCGCTCCAACATCCACGCCGTCCTGCTCGACCCGCCGGAGTACGTGATGACCGCGAAGGTTTTCGACATGCTCCTCGCCGTCCCCAAGTACGGACGCGTGAAGACCAATCGGATCCTGAACCAGTGCAGGATCTCGCCGTCGAAGACGATCGGCGGCCTCTCCGAGCGCCAGCGCACGGAGCTGGTCTCGCTGCTGCGGCGCTGACCCGACCGACCCCTTCGGCAGTATCGGCGCCCGTATGAGCGCCAAGGTCTTCGTCATCACCGGCCCCTCGGGGGTCGGCAAGGGAACGCTGATCAAGCAGCTCCTCGACCGCGTGCCCGGCCTCGCCCTTTCGGTCTCGGCGACGACCCGGGCGCCGCGCGAGGGGGAGGTCGACGGCGTCGACTACCACTTCCTCACCGAGGAGCAGTTCCAGGAGCGGATCGCCGCCAAGGACTTCCTCGAGTTCGCGAGTTACAGCGGCCACCACTACGGGACGCTGAACTCGGAGCTGGAGCGGTGCTTGGAGAAGGGCCGTTCGGTCGTGCTCGAGATCGAGGTTCAAGGCGCTCAGCAGGTCCGCCAGTCGAGACCCGACTCGGTCCAGATCTTCATCGCCCCGCCGAATCCCGCCGTCCTCCGCGAACGCCTCATCGGCCGCGGCACCGATCCCCCCGACGCGATCGACAAACGCCTCAAGGTCGCCGAACAAGAGCTCGGCGCACAGGACGACTTCGATTACCGCATAGTCAACGACGACCTCGACAAGGCCGCCGACGAGCTGGAGTCGATCGTCCGCGCCTCCCTCGACCTCGACCCCTAGGCCGGCGAGTGCCGGAGGCGTGCCCCTCCGCCCGAAGCCGTCGCGCAGCTGGGGCGAGCTGCGGTGGGTTCGGGCCGTGTCCCCGAAGCTTCAGGCGGAGGGGCACGCCTTCGGCCCCAACGGATCCCCGTTCGGAGGCTCCCCGCCCCACCACCGTCTGCATTTTGGGACGCATAGCGACGCCTATTGCGGACGGTCGCGTCACCGTCTGCATTAATCCCCGCATAGCGAGGCCAATTGCAGACGCCGGCATGAAGCTTCGTCACGGTTCGCGGCGCCGTCGTCATACGGACGCGATCGGAGGACCCTCGGTGTTCCCCCGAACTCCGATCCCTCGGGCGCCGCGCCGCCGCGACCCTTTACACTCCTTCGCCGAATGATCAAACCACGCGTAGACAAGCTTCTCGATCACTCCGACTCCCACTACGCCGCCGTCGTCGTCGCGGCGAAGCGGGCGCGGCAGATCAACAGCTACTTCCACAATCTCGGCGAGGGTGGCTTCGGCGAGTACCCGCCGCCGATGGTGGAGACCAACGCCGAGGGCAACTACCTCACGATGTCGCTGGAAGAGCTGGCCGAGGGCAAACTCAAATACGAGTACCGCAGCTAGGCGCGTAGCGCCCGGCTCGCAAGGAGCTCTTATATGGCCCGGTTGTTGCTGGGTGTGAGCGGAGGGATAGCGGCGTACAAGTCGCTCGAGTTCGCGCGCCTGGCGACGCTGGCCGGGCACGGCGTCCGGGTCCTGATGACCGAGAACGCCGGTCGCTTCGTCGGCGCCGCCTCCTTCGAGGGGATCGTCGGCGCGCCGGTCCTCACCTCCGAATACGAGCGCGACCCGATGCGCGGCGCCTTCCCCGGCGAGCCCGGGGATGATGGGCAGAATGATGCGGGGCACGACCCGATCGGCCACCTCGAGCTGGCCGCGAGGTGCGACGCCTTCCTCGTCGCGCCCGCCTCGGCCAACACGCTCGCCAAATTGGCGGGCGGGTTCGCCGACTCGATGCTGACCACCTCCTTCCTCGCCTGCGAGGCGCCGCGCCTCGTCGCCCCGGCGATGAACGACCGCATGTACGCCGACGCCGCGACCCAGGCGAACCTGGCGGCGCTGCGCGAGCGCGGGGTGGAGGTGATCGAGCCCGACGAGGGCCTGCTGGCCTCGCGCGGCGAGCACGGGCGCGGCCGTCTGCCCGACCCCGAGCGGCTGTTGGCGCGGGTCGAGGCGGTGCTGGCCGGCGGCGGGTCGCCGTCCCCAGGCGCCGACCAGCCCTCCACGGCGGCCGAGGAAGCGCCGGTTCCCGGTGACCGCGAGCTGGGCGACGCGTCCGACGGCGAGCGAGCCGCCGCCGAGCCAGGACCCTGGGATGGCCTCCGCGTCCTCGTCACCGCCGGCGGCACCCGCGAGCCGATCGACTCGGTCCGCTTCATCGGCAACCGCTCGAGCGGCCGGATGGGCATCGCGCTCGCGGCCGCCGCGGCGAGGCGCGGAGCGGAGGTGACCCTGGTCGCCGCCAACGTCTCCCTGCCCGAGCCGGCCGGCGTCAAGCGGATCGACGTCGAGACCACCGCCGAGCTCGCCCACGAGACGGTCGAACGGTTCGACACCCAGCACGTGCTGCTGATGGCCGCCGCCCCGGCCGACTTCCGCACCGAGCCGATCACCGGCAAGATCAAGCGCCAGGACAGCCTGAACCTGAACCTGCAGCCGACCGAGGACATCCTCGCCGCGATCGCCGCGATCCGGACCGAGAACCAGACCGTGGTCGGCTTCGCCGCCGAGCACGGGGGCGACGCGGTCGACCGCGCCCGCGCCAAGCTCGCGCGCAAGGGCGCCGACCTGATCGTCCTCAACGACGTCTCCGACCCGACGATCGGCTTCGACAGCGCCGAGAACGAGGTCACGCTGGTGGCCCCCGACGACGAGGTCGGGGTGCCGAAGGCGGGCAAGGAGGCCGTCGCCGAGGCGATCCTCGACCGGGTCGAGCGCCTCCGCTCCGCCACCCAGGCCACCAAGTAGGCCGCAAAAGGGCCATTTTGGCCTGCGACGCAGTCCAGCTATACTGGCCTCAAGCTTTTTTGTCCCTATCTGTATCGCGCAGTCGAGAAGTGGGCCTGGCCCACTTTTTTTACGCCCGAACCGGGCATCACGGAGTGAAAGCCGCCCCTAATGAGTGACCTGCAAACCGACATCCAGAGCCAGCTGTCCGAGCTCGACCCCGACATCGACCTGCTTGCCGTCGAGCAGCCGGGCGGGGAGATGCTGCGGCTTTTCATCGACCACCCCGACGGGGTCGACCTGGCGCTCTGCGAACGGGTCACCCATCACCTGAACCACCTGCGCAAGGACTACGCGCTCGAGGTCTCCTCGCCCGGCGAGAAGTACCGTCGTAAGCGCGCCACCACCGCTTCCGAGAAGGAGGAGTCGTCCCAGTGAGCAAAGAGATCGTCGACGCAGTCAAAGGCCTCGAGCAGGAGAAGGGGATCTCGGCCGACAAGCTGATGGACGCTCTCGAGGACGCCCTGCTCTCGGCCTACAAGAAGACCCCCGGCGCGGCCAAATACGCGCGGGTCGACCTCGACCACGAGACCGGTGACTTCCGCGTCTTCGAACTGATCCTGCCCGCCGAGCTGGAGGAGAAACTCCTCGCCGAGGCCGCCGAGCAGCAGGAGGAGCCCGAAGTCGACCCGGAGACCGGCGAACTGAAAGAGCCGGAGGATCCCGAGCTCGACCCGGAGATGATCGCCCCTTACGAGGACCAGATCACGACCCGCGACGTCACGCCCGACGACTTCGGCCGGATCGCCGCCCAGACCGCCAAGCAGGTGATCCTGCAGCGGATCCGCGAGGCCGAGCGGCAGATGATGTACGACGAGTACCAGGACCGGGTCGGCGAGCTGATCACGGGGATCATCCAGCAGTCCGACAAGCGCTACACGCTGGTGCAGCTGCGCGAGCGGGTCGAGGCGCTGCTGCCGAAGTCCGAGCAGGTCTACAACGAGCGCTACGACCACGGGATGCGCGTCAAGGCCGTCATCACCGACGTCTCCGACTCGACCAAAGGCCCGGCGATCGTCGTCTCGCGCCGCAGCCCGGAGCTGATCAAATCGCTGTTCGAGCTCGAGGTGCCGGAGATCGCCGACCGCCTTG
>JBPYFM010000120.1:0-38893 GCA_051986435.1 Solirubrobacterales bacterium
CTCCCGACCCGGGCGGCTGATCGGGGGTCACAGCCTGCCAGGACCCCCGATCAGCCGCCCCGGGCGACAGCTTCCCCCCGGCGCCGGCGCCGGGGCGCCAGCCGGCCGGCAGCCCGAGGCGACAGCCGGCCGGCAGTCCGAGGCGCCGGCCGGCCGCTGCAGGCGCGCGAGGCGCCGGCTTCCGCCGGCGCAAGCTCCCAAGGGGCTCCCGCCCCCGAAACCCCCGCCTCCCTGGCCAGCCGGCCAATTGCCCCTTGACAAGCCGGTACTCGTGAGTACCATGGCCACCCATGCCGATCCCCGCGTATCGCCTCCCGCCCGGGCCGAAGACGCCGAAGCTGCTCAACGGGCTCACCTTCCTCGTCGCGCGGAACGCGATGGTCAGGCGGCTCACCAGCCGCTACGGGGACGCGTTGACGATGCGGATGCCCGGGTTCGGGACGATGGTGCTCGTCACTCGTCCCGATCTCGTGAAACAGGTCTACACGGCGAAGCCTGATGTGCTGCACGGGGGCAAAAACCCGCTCGGGGAAGTCCTCGGGCCCGGGTCGCTGTTCTCGATGGACGAAGAGGAGCACCTGCGGGAGCGGCGGATGCTGCTGCCGCCCTTCCACGGCGAGCGGATGCGCTCGTACGAGGCGATCATCGAAGAGGAGGCGCTGCGGGAGATGAGCGCGTGGCGCGACGGGGTCGAGTTCGCCTCGATCGAGTCGTTCCAGACGATCACGCTGCGGATCATCCTGCGCGCCGTGTTCGGCGCCGAGGGCCGCGAGCTGGCCGAACTGGAAACGCTGCTGCCGCCGATGACGACGCTCGGCCAGCGCCTGGTGACGATCCCCGTGCTGCGCCGCGACCGGGGACGGCGCAGCCCCGGCGCCCGCTGGAAGCGGATGCACGCGCGGTATCGGCGCCTCGCCGACACCCTGGTCGACCAGCACCTCGCCGACCCCGACCTCGGCGAGCGGATCGACATCCTCGCGCTGATGCTGCGGGCCGAGCTCGAGGACCGGGGCGAGGTCGACAAGGCCGACCTCGCCGACGAGCTCCTCACCCTGCTCGTCGCCGGCCACGAGACCACCGCCTCCGCCCTCGCCTGGACCGTCGAGCGCCTCCGCCGCCACCCCGAGATCCTGCACCGCCTCGAAGACGAGGCGCGCACCGAGGAGAACGCGCTGCGCCTCGCCACCGCCGAGGAGGTGCTGCGGGTCCGCCCCGTCATCAACGCCACCGGGCGCGTCGTGATGAAGCCGTTCGAGCTGGGGCGTTGGCTGATCCCACCCGGCGCCACCGTCGTCACCGGCATCACCCCGCTCCACCACGACGACCGCTTCCACGAGCGCGCCGCGCGCTTCGAACCCGACCGATACGTCGGCAAGAAGCCCGACACCTACGCCTGGATCCCCTTCGGCGGCGGCCTGCGCCGCTGCCTCGGCGCCGCCTTCGCCCAGTTCGAGATCGACGTCGTCCTGCGCACGCTGCTGCGCAACTTCGAGCTACAGACGACGAGCGACCCGGGCGAGCGCGAAAGCTTCCGCGGTGTCGCCTTCGCCCCGTCGAAGGGCGGCGCCGCCGCCGTCCGCCGCCGCGCCCTCGCTCAGGCCGAGCCGGAGAGCGCCGCCTTGATGACGGCCTTGAACTCGTAGGAGACGCGCCCCAGGTCCTCGCCGCGCACCAGCGCCCGCACCAGCGTCTGGTGCAGCCCGCTGACCAGCATGTAGGCGCGCTCGATCGAGATCGGCTCGACCCGCGGGTCGCGCGCCGAGTCCCCCTCCACCACCGAGACGATCAACTCCGCGTAACGCTCGAACCCGTCGCGCTGCGCCAGCACCGTCCGCTCCCCCAGCGCCGGGCTGGCGAACGTCGACATCAGCGCCGGGTCGCCGGTGACGAGGCCAAGGTAGGTGTCGATCGCCTGCTCGACCTGCGTCGCGATCGGCGCCTCCCGGTCGATCACCCGGTCGACCTCAGCCAGGAACGCGTCCGCGGTCGTCGTCATCAACTCGACGAAGCACGCTTCCTTGTCCTCGAAGTGGTTGTAGAAGGTGCGCCGCGAGGCGTGCGCGTGCCGCACGATGTCGGAGACCTGCGTCCCGGCCAGGCCTTTCTCGCGGATCGACGCCGCGAGCCCCTCCATCAGGCGCGCGTGCTGGGCCTCCCGCGCCGCCTCGGTCTCGGTCCTCGTCGCCACGCCTCAACGCTACCCGTCCGCCCGGCCCGGGCGCGGGCCTCAGCGGCGGAGCGTCGCGCTCGGCGTCGTGGCCGAAGGCGGCGCGGCAGCGCTCGGCGAAGCGCCTCGGCGAGCCGAAGCCCCAGCGTAGGCGACCTCGGTCACCGTGAGACCGCCGTCAGGGTCGGCGTCCAGGAGCTCGGGGTGCGGGCCGTCGAGGCGCGCCCGGCGCAGGTGAGTGAGGTCGATCCGCGCGGCACCGCCTCCGAGGCATTCAATCCTCGACGGCGGCCGGTGGCGCGACCGAGCGCCCTCCGACCAAGCCCCCGACGCGGTCTACTGTTCGCTGGGTGAGCGCCCAGCCTCCCGCCAACCCTCCGGCGCGCCCGCCGCTCGGCGAAGACTCCGACGTCGTCTTCCCCCGCCTCGACCCCGGGCAGATCGCGACCATGGAAGCCGCCGGGCGCCGCGAGAAGCTCAGCGCCGGCCAGGTCCTCTACTCGCCGGGTGAACTCGACTACGACATGGTCGTCGTCCTCCGCGGCTGCGTCGAGATCCTCGACGAGGCCGGCACCGAGAACGAGCGAATCCCGGTCCGTTACGGCGAGCGCCAGTTCACCGGCGAGTTGAACCTGATCACGCTCGAGCCGACCCTGCTGAGCGCGGTCGTCGCCGAGGAGGGCGAGGGGATCTTCGTCAGCCGCGAGGCGCTGCGCGACGTCGTCTCCCGCGACACCCGGCTCGGCGACCTGATCATGAACGCGCTCGTGGCGCGACGCGGCACGATCATCGAGGCCGAGAGCGGCGCGCGGCTGATCGGCTACGGAACCGACCCGGGGACGCGGCAGCTGCGCGAGTTCCTCACCCGGAACCGCGTGCCGCACCGCTTCATCGACCTCGACGGCGCCGACGGGATCGTCGCCCCGACCGGGGGCGAGCCGCCCGCCGCCGAGGACCTGCCGATGCTGGTCGGGGGCGAGACGGTGCTGCGCGCGCCGACGATCCTCGAGGCGGCGACGGCGCTCAACCTGCGCGCCCCGAACAAGACCGCGACGAAGGCCTGGGACTGCCTGATCGTCGGCGGGGGTCCCGGCGGCCTCGGCGCCGCCGTCTACGCGGCGACCGAGGGGCTCTCGACGATCCTCGTCGACGCGGTCGCCCTCGGCGGCCAGGCGAGCACCTCCTCGCGGATCGAGAACTACCTCGGCTTCCCGGCCGGCGTCTCCGGCGCCGACCTCGCCGACCGGGCGATCGTCCAGGCGCGCCGCTTCGGCCTCCGCACGGCGGTGCCGGAGCGCGCCGAGAGCCTGCGCCTCGAGGAGGGCCGCTACGTGGTCGCGCTCGACAGCGGCGACGAACTGGCGGCGCGCACCGTCGTCCTCGCCACCGGCGCCGCCTACCGCAAGCTGCCGGTCGAGGGGATCGAGCGCCTGAACGGCTCCGGCGTCTTCTACGCCGCGACCCTGGTCGAGTCGCGGATGTGCGGCAGCGCCGGCGTCGCCGTGGTCGGCGGCGGCAACTCGGCGGGCCAGGCGGCGATCTACCTCTCCGGCACGGTCGAGCGCGTCCACGTGCTCCTGCGCGGCGGCGATCTCCGCCGCGGCATGTCGAGCTACCTGGTCGACCAGATCGAGGCGATCGACAACGTCGAGGTCCTCCTCCACCACGAGGTGCGCGAGGTCTCCGGCGACATCGCACTCGACGGCATCGTCGTCGAAGACAACCGCACCGGCGAGCGCCGCGACCTCGACGTCGGCGGCCTCTTCGTCTTCATCGGCGCCGACCCCTGCACCGAGTGGCTCGACGGCTCCCTCGCCAAGGACGACGACGGCTTCCTGCTCACCGGCGTCGACCTCGAGGTCACCCACCTCGGCGGCACCAGCGGCGCGATCGGCCGCCCCGCCCTCCCCCTCGAGACCAGCCTCCCCGGCGTCTTCACCGTCGGCGACGGCCGCTCGGGCTCGATCAAGCGGGTCGCCTCGGCGGTAGGCGAGGGGTCGATGGCCGTGCGGGTCATCCACGAGTACCTGGCGCTGCAGGCCTGACGGGCGGGCCGGGGACGGAGGAGGGACCCGGCCCTCCCGGCCACGACCCGGGCGGGCTGGTGCCGTGGCCGAAAGGGCCGGGTGTGGGAGTGCGACCGAACGGTCTTCCTCATGCCCTCCCCACCAGTCAGGGTTTTGCTGTGGAGCGAAAGTGGCCCTATGCGCCACCAAAGCTCCACAGGCATCCCGTGGCGGTCGTCGCACCCTGCGCCCGCTCGGCCGCCCCCCGCCCGTGAGCCGGCGATGAGAACGCACCCCCCGCCTCGGGGGAATACCGAATTTTCACAGCTACACGTGTACGGCGCGCGTGTCGGGGTAGACAGGGCGCTCGTCGACCACGGCGGTCGTCGCCCGAGGAGCCACCCCCAGCTCCGCTGACGCACAGGCAGGCATTCGCACGACCACACCCCCGAAAGGAAGGAGGTCCGCATGCGCGTCGACATCGTCATCCCGGCCCACAACGAGGAGGACCGGATCGGTCCCATGCTGGACGCCTACCTGACCCGCTGCGGCGGGCAGGAGATGCGCTTCCTGGTTGCTCTGGACCGCTGTACCGACCGCACCGCCGAGGTCGTCGCCGCCCGCGCGGCGCGCGATCCGCGCGTCGTCACCGTCGATTACCCGAAGCTCGGCAAGGGCGGCGTGCTGATGGAGACGTTCCGGCTCTGCGACGCCGATCTGGTCGGCTTCGTCGACGCCGACGGGGCGACGCCGCCGAGCGAGATGCTGCGGCTGATCGACGCCGCCCGCGACCGCGACGGGGCGATCGCCAGCCGCCGCCACCCCGCCTCGGTGCTCCCCGCGCGGCGCGGCCTGGCGCGCGAGGTGACGAGCGCCGGCTTCGCCTTCTGGGTGCGGCGGCTGTTCCGACTGCCGTACGCCGACACCCAGTGCGGCGCCAAGGTGTTCCGCCGCGCGGCGATGGAGCGGATGCTGCCGCTGCTGACCTCGCGCGACTTCCTCCTCGACGTCGACCTGCTGCTGGTGGCGCGGCGGCTCGGCTACCGGATCGAGACCGTGCCGACGATCTGGATCGACCAGGAGGGCTCGCGGCTGCGCGCGGCCGCCGACGCCAAGAAGATGGCCGCCTCCACTCTGCGGCTGTGGCTGCATCACCGCGTCATCCCGGTGGAGACCGACGGCCGGCGCGACCCGAGCGCCGCCGCCGCGCCGCTCCCGACCGACGATCCCGACACGAAAGAAGAAAAGCGTGCCGCGGCCTGACCTGGCGATGATCAGCCCCTTCCCGCCGGTCGGCAGCCGGCACGCGGGCCGCAGCGGCGTCGCCTCCTACGCCGGCAACCTCGCCGAGGCGCTCTCGGAGCGCGGCCTGCGGCTGACCGTCGTCGCGCCGACCGAGCCCGACCTCCCCCCGGCGCGGGAAAGCGGCGGGTCGATCACGGTCGAGCGCTGCTTCGATCGCGGCCCGAACGCGGTCCCGAACGCCGCCCGCGTCGCTCTCGCCACCGGCGCCCCGATCGTCCACGTGCAGCACGAGCTGTTCCTCTACGGCGGCGCCACCGCGATGCCTGGCCTCGTCCCCGGCCTCGGCATGCTGCGCGCCGCCGGGGTCGGCCCGGTCGTGACCATGCACCACGCGGTCGATCCGGCCGGGGTCGACGACGAGTTCACCCGCATGCACCAGGTGCGGGCGCCGCGCCAGGCGGTCCGCGCCGGGCTGGCGAGCGTGCAGGCGACGATCGGGCGCCTCGCGCGCCGCGTGATCGTCCACGAGCCCGCCTTCGCCCCGCTCGTCCGCGACGCGACCGTCGTCCCGCACGGGGTCGAGGGCGTCGCGCCCGCCGGCGGCGCCGCCGCGTCCACGATCAGCACCCCCGCCGCCGACGGCGAGACCGAGAGCGAGGGCGACTTACGCCTGACGCTGCTCTGCTTCGGCTTCCTCGCTCCGTATAAGGGGCTGGAGCTGGCGCTGGAGGCGGCCTCGCTGGCGCGCGAGCACGTGCGCCTGCTGATCGTCGGCGGCGAGCACCCGCGCTTCGCCGAGGCCGGCCGGCCGTTCGGCGAGCAGCTGCGCGAGCGCTGGCCCGACGTCGCCGAGTTCGCCGGCTACGTCCCCGACGCCGACCTGCCGCGCCATTTCGCCCGCGCCGACCTGGCGCTGTTCCTCTACCGGCGGCCGTTCGCGACCAGCGGCGCGCTGGCGCTCGCCGTCGCCCACGGGCTCCCGGCGCTGCTGTCGCCGACGCTGGCGGAGGTGATGAGCGGGCCGCGGGAGCTGGTCGCGCCCACCGACGCCCAGGCACTCGCCGCGCGCCTGCGCGCGCTGGCCGCGGACCGGGCGGCGCTCGAGCCGTTGCGGCGGCGCTCGTCCGAGCTGACCGCCGACCGCTCCTGGGAGTCGGTCGCCCGCCGCCACGCCGAGATCTACGGGCAGGTCGCCCGTGCCTAGCGCCCTCCTCGCCGGACACTTCGGGCCCTCCGGGGCGGGCGAGTCCGCGACCCTCGGCGCCTTCGAACGGGCGCTCCCGGAGTGGACCCCGGTCCTCGCCACCAGCGACCCGGAGGCAACCCGCGCCGCCCACGACTGCCGGACCGTCGACGCGCGCCAGCCGCTCGCGGTGGTGCGCGCCGCCGCCCGCGCCGACGCCTCGGTGCTGGCCGGCTGGTCGATCGGCGCGGCCGACGGCATGCGCCCGGGGCTGCGGACCGCGCTCGCGCTGGTCGCCGCGGCGAAGCTGCGCGGCCGGCCGACGGCGCTCCTCGGCATCTCCGCACGGGGCGGGCGCAGCGCCTGGGAAGGGCGGCTCAGCCGCCGGCTCCTCGGCGGCGCCGACCTGGTCGTGCTGCGCGACGAGGTCTCCGCCCGCCACCTCGAGGCGGCCGGCGTGCAGGGGCCGTTCCGGATCGGCACCGATCCGGCCTGGCTCGACGTCCAGGACCGCCCCGCCCGCGCCACCGTCTGCAATTGCTCCCGGATAGCGGGAACAACTGCAGACGGTGGGTCGCGCCCGCGCCGCCTCGTCGTCGCGATCGAGGCGCGCGGCTGCCCGGCCGACCTCGTCGCGCGGCTCGGCGAGGCGCTCGCCCGACTCGCCGAGGACGGAGTCGAGATCGCCATGCAGCCCTGGATCGCGGCGGCGGTCGACTGGCGCGACCACGGCCTGATCGCCGAACTCGCCGGGCGGATCGGCAGGCCGGTCCCGGTGCTCGAGCCGCTGCCCGACCTCGGCGCCGGCGACGCCTCGATCGCCGGCGCGGGCGCGGTCGTCGCGCTCGGCTCCCACGCTCTGATCGCCGCCGCGGCGGCGGGCGTCCCCGCGGTCGCCGTCGCCTGCGAGCCCGCGATCGCCGACCTCGCCCGACGCCTCGACCAGCCGCTGGTCCCCGCCGACGCCTCGGTCGTCGCGATCCGCGCCGCGATCGCCGACTCGCTCGTCCACGAGCCGGCGCTGCCGAACGCGGTCGAGGGTCAGATCGCCACCGCCGAGGAGGGCTTCCGCCTGCTGCGCGTGCTGCTCTCCGAAGGGCAGAGCGACGAGGTGACCGAGCTCTCCGGACTGCCGCTGCGGCGGGGTCCGAAACGATGAGCGCGGGCACGATCGCCCTGCGCCGCGCGGCCGGCGCCTCGCTTCGCACCAACCGGGCGGCGGTGCGCGAGCAGGCCCTGGTCGCGGGCGGCCAGATCCTCTCCGGGGTCGGCAACCTGATCTACGCGGCGGTGATGGCGCGGATGCTGACGCCGTCGGGCTTCGCCGAGCTCGCCGCCTTCCTCGCCCTCTACCTGCTCATCGCGGTGCCGTCGCTGAGCCTCGCCGCGGGCGGCGCGATGGACCCCGAGCGGGTGCGGGCGCGACGCGGCCAGGTGTTGGCCGCCTCGATCCCGGTCTCGCTCGGCCTCGCCGTGCCGGCGGTGGCGATCGCGCCCTCCCTCGGCCTCTCGGTCCCGAGCGCGCTGGCGCTGGCGACGACCCCGACCCTGGTCGCGCTGATCGAGCTCGACCGCGGCCGCCTCTATGGCGAGCGCGCCTACGGCTGGGTGACCGGCAGCCTCGTCGCCGAACCGATCGTGCGCCTCGCGGTCGGCATCACCCTGGCCGCCGCCCTCGGCGTCGCCGGCGGCGCGATCGGCGTCGTCGCCGGCGGCGTCGCCGGCCTCGCCGTCGCCCGCGCCGGCCGCGGCATCCCCCGCCCCCGCCCGTCCGCTGTTCCTTTTGCGCCTGATAGGCGCAAAAGGAACAGCGGAGCGGCGGCGAGCGAGCGGCGCGGGCCCGCCTCGCGCCTCGCCGCCCTCACCTTCCTCTTCCTCGCCGTCGTCCAGTGCCAGGACATCGTCTTCGCCAACGCGACCCTGAGCGGCGTCGAGGCGGCGCGCTTCGCCGCGATCTCGACCCTCGGCGGCGCGGCGGTGTTCGCCACCGCGACGATCCCCTTCGTCCTCATGCCGCGCGCCAAGGCGGGCGAGCCGGGCGCCCTCGGCGCGGCGCTCGGCACGGCGGCGCTGCTCGGCGGCGGCGCCGCCTTGGTCACCGCGATCGCCGCCGAACCGATCCTCACCCTCGCCTACGGCGGTGGGCGCTTCGACGCCGTCGCCTCCTTCCTCCCCGCCTACATGCTGGCGATGGCGCTGCTCGGCGTCGCGCGCGTGCTGGCCGCCGACGCGGTCGCGCGCGGCGCCAAGCGCGTCCCCTGGGTGGCCCTGGGCGCAGGCGCGCTGCAGCTCGCCCTCCTCTTCGCGATCGGAGACTCCGCCGAAGGCGTCGGCCTCTCCACCCTGATCGCCGCCGCCGCCCTCACCGCGGGCCTCGTCGTCGACCGCCTCCCCACCCTCGTTGACGGGCCGAAAAGTGCGCCATATCGTGGTTTTTCGGCCCGTCAACACGGGGGGCGGGCGGGGCGGGGGTGGCAGACCGCGCTGATCCTCGGCGGGATGATGGTCGTCGCGATCGGCCTGCGCCTGCTGGCGAGCCGCAGCCTCTGGCTCGACGAGGCGACCAGCTGGTTCGAGACCCAGCTGCCCTACGACCGCATGATCGAAGTGCTGCGCGACACCGACGTGCACCCGCCCGGCTACTTCACCGTGCTCTGGGCGACCGTGCGCGCCTTCGGCGACTCGGAGCTGGCACTGCGCCTCCCCTCGCTGATCGCCGCGACGGCCCTGGTGCCGATGCTCTACGTCGCCGGCAAGGCGATGTACGACCGGGCGACCGGCCTGGTCGCCGCGGGCTTTGCCGTCGTCGCCCCGATCGTCGTCTGGTACTCCCAGGAAGCGCGGATGTACGCGCAGCTGATGCTGCTCGCGGTGGTCGCCGCCTGGGCGGTCTACCAGGCGCTCGACACCGGCCGCTTCCGCTACTGGCTCGTCTACGCGCTGGCCGGCGCGGCGCTCGCCTGGACGCAGTACTTCGCCTTCCTGCCGTTGGTCACCTTCGAGGCGGCGATCGCGATCGTCGCCTGGCAGCGGAAGCGCGCCGGGCACCCGACCACCCGCCTCCTCGTCGGCGGCATCCTCGCGAGCCTCCTGATCGCGGCGCTGGTCGCACCGCTGATCCCCTTCGCCCACCACCAGTTCTCGGTCAACCAGGCAGCGGGCAAGGGCTTCGACGCGCCGAGCCAGGTCGGCGGCACCGAAAACCAGGTCAGCCTCTACGCCGCCCTCACCAACGGGATCTGGGCGGTCTTCGGCTACCACTCGAACGCCACGATGCTGAACCTCTCGGCGCTCTGGCCGCTCTTGATCCTGCTGGCGCTGATGCTGCTCGGGCGAGGGCGCTCGCCGGCGACGATGCTGCTGCTCGCCGGCGTCCTCGTCCCGACCGCGATGCTGACCGCGCTGGCGCTGAACCAGCCCTTCCTCTTCGAGGTCCGCTACAACCTCACCGCGGTGCCGTTCCTGCTGCTGCTCGGGGCCCGCGCCGTCACCACCTGGCCGCACACCTCGCGCGGGCGGGTCGCCCTCGCCACCGCCGCGATCGGCGCCTTCGGCCTCGGCCTCGCCGACCAGGAGTGGAACGGGACCAATCCGCGCTCCTACGACTTCGAAGGCGCCCTGCACGAAATCGACGCCCGCTCCGGGCCCAAGGACGTCCTCATGTACATGCCGCACGACCTCAACAACCTCGTCGCCTACTACCCGCCGGGGCTGAAGGCGCGGCGGCTCGGCCCGAACATGCCCGCCAAGAAGGTGCCGCGCGTCTTCCTCATGGAGAGCTTCTTCGAAGACCCGGCGAACGACGCCGCGACGCGCAAGGCGCTGACGAAGCTGCGCGGCGAACGCGAGCTCGTGCGGCGGATGAAGTTCTCCCAGGTGGAGGTGTGGGAGTTCCGATGAGCCTCGACCACACCCAGATGAAGGACGACCCGCGCCTGCTGCCGCCCGACTGGACCCCGGCCGCGGCGCCGCCGCGCCGCCTGCGCCTGCTGGCGCTGACGATGATCCCGCTGTCGCTCTGGTACTTCGGCTGGCTGCTGCAGCCGGGGCGGATCGGCGTGCCGCTGCTCTTCGGGATCCTCGTCGCGGCGGAAGCCTTCAACCTCCTCCAGGCGACCGGCTTCTGGTGGACGGTGACGCGGCGCGACCGCCGGCCGCCGCGGCGGCGTTTGGGGCGCGAGGGCGCCCCGCCCCTGGTCGACGTCCTGATCCCGACCTACGACGAGCCCCTGCCGGTGCTCGAACCGACCGTGAGCGCGGCGCTCGAGATGCGCGGCGCGCGGCTCGTGGTCAGCGTGCTCGACGACGGCTGCCGGCCGGAGGTCGAGGCGATGGCGGAGCGCCTCGGCGCCCGCTATGTCGCCCGCCGGGAGAGCGACGGCGCGAAGGCCGGGAACATCAACAAGGCCCTGCTCTCGACCGGCTCGCCGTACGTCGCCGTGCTCGACTGCGACCACGTCCCGCGGGTGGACTTCATCGAGCGCACGCTGGAGCCGATGGCCGACGAGCGCGTCGCCTTCGTGCAGACGCCGCAGTACTACGCGAACTCCCGCCGCGGCGGGATCGCGGCGGCGGCCTGGGCTCAGCAGGCGCTCTTCTTCGGCGCGATCGCGCGCGGCAAGGATGCCGACGAGGCGATGTTCTGCTGCGGCACCAACGTGCTCTTCCGCCGCACCGCGCTGGAGTCCGTCGGCGGCTTCCCGACCGACTCGATCACCGAGGACTTCGTCCTCTCGGTGAAGATGCACGAACGCGGCTGGGAGACGCGCTATCTCCCCGAGGTGCTCGCGGTCGGCCTCGGACCCGAGGACATGGCCTCCTACGTCGGCCAGCAGCGGCGCTGGGCGCGCGGCTGCCTCGGCGCGACCTGGCGGGTGATGCGGGCGCGGCTGCCGCTGCGCAAGCGGGTCCACTACCTGCTCTCCTCGGCCTACTTCCTCTCCGGCTGGGCGCTCCTCGCCTACATGTCGTTCCCGCTGATCCGGATCTTCACCGGCGCCCAGCCGATCGCCGCCGCCTCCGCCGACCAGTTCGTCCTCCACTTCGCGCCCTACTTCTGCACGGCGCTGGCGATGGTCGTCGTCGCCGGGCGCGGCACCTACACCTTCGCCGGCTTCGCGCTCGCGGCGGCGACCTTCTGGGTGCAGATCCTCGCCTCGCTGGCGGCGCTCACCCGCCGGGCCGGGCGCTTCGTCGTCACCCCGAAGCAGGGCGCGGGCGGCCGCCAGCCGCTCGCCGCGGCGCCGACGCTGCTGGCGATCGCCGCCCTCGCCGCCGGCTCGATCTGGGGCCTCGTCCACCAGCGCTCGCCGAGCACGCTGAACAACGTCGCCTTCGCGCTCCTGCACGTGACGGTGCTGGCGAGCGGCGCCCGCTGGGCGCTGATGCGCGACGGGGGCCAGGAACCGGAGCCGGAGGCGGAGGCCGTCGAGGCGGAGCGCCCGCGGCACGCCGAGGAGATCGCGGGTTCGCCGCGATGACGCGCCTTCCTTCGCCTCCCGACCGGGCGCGGCCGTGGCTTGCCGTCGCCGGGGTGATCCTCGCCGCCGGGATCGTCGCCCTGGTCATGTTGACGCGGGCCGGGGGCGACGGTCCGGCTCCGAGACCCGACGCCGTCGGCGCCGCGCGCTACTTCCTCGACGACTACGTCGAATCCGACGGCCGCGTCAGCCGCACCGACCAGGGCGGCGACACGGTCAGCGAGGGCCAGGCCTACGCGATGCTCCTCGCCGTCGTCGCCCACGAACCCGGCACCTTCGGCAGCGTCTGGAGGTGGACGCGCGAGAACCTGCGCCAACCGGACGGTCTGCTCGCCTGGCACTGGGAAGACGGCAAGGTCGTCGCGACCGAGTCGGCCGCCGACGCCGACCTCGACGCCGCCTGGGCGCTGCTGCTCGCCGCCGAACGGTTCGGCCCCGCCGAATACCGTCGCGAAGCGCTGGAACTCGCCAACGCGATCCTGGAAAACGAGACGGTCTCCCTGAACGGACGCTCGGTCTTGGTCGCGGGCGACTGGGCCAACCACTTCCCCGCCGTCGTCGACCCCAGCTACTTCGCCCCGGCCGCCTTCGGCGCCCTCGGCCGCGCGAGCGGCGACCCGCGCTGGAAGCAGCTCGGCGAAACGAGCAGCGAAATCCTCGCCCAGCTGACCGAACGGACGACCGGCCTCGCCCCCGACTGGGCGGTGCTCGAATCCGACGGGATGGCGAAGCCGACCGGGCCGCCCGGCCACGGCGGCGAAGCGCTCTTCGGCTACGACGCGGTGCGGGTGCCGCTCTGGCAGGCGGCGAGCTGCAACGAGCGCGACACCCCCTTCGCCGCCCGCACCGCCGGCTTCTTCGACCGCCACGTGGCGGAGGAACCGGCGGCGACCTACTCGCTGGAAGGCGAACCGCGCAGCGGCTCGCCCGGCGCGCCGCTGCTGGTTGCCGCCGCCGCGGCGAGCGCCGCCGCCGGCGAACGAGCGGCGAGCGGCGAATGGCTGGCGGGCGCCGAAGCCGACGTCGAAGGCGAACCCACCTATTACGGCGCCGCGCTCCTCGCACTGGGGCGCGCCGCGCTCGAACCGAACGGAGGTCTCTCGTGCTGAACGGCGGGCGCAAGCCCCTCAAGGTCCTGTTCATCGGCGGCTACGGGCGCAGCGGCAGCACCCTGCTCGACCGCGTCCTCGGCCAGGTCCCCGGCTTCCTCTCGGTCGGTGAGCTCCGCCACGTCTTCCAGGAGGGCTTCCTCGAGAACCGCCGCTGCGGCTGCGGCGACCCCTTCCTCGAGTGCGACTTCTGGCAGGCGGTGACGGAGCGCGCGTTCGGCGAGCTCACCGAGGGCGAAGTCGAGGCGATCGCGGCGCTCAAGGAGCGGGTCGACCAGTGGTGGCTCCTCCCCCTCCTCGGCCGGCGCGTCGGCACCCGCGCCCAGCGCCGCGACCTCGATCACTACCGCCGCATCCTCCGGCGCCTCTACGCCGCGATCGCCGCCGAGTCGGGCGCCTCCGTCCTCGTCGACTCCTCCAAGGACGTCTCCCACGGCTACGCCCTCCGCGGCCTCGACGGCGACCTCGACCTCCACGTCCTCCACCTCGTCCGCGACAGCCGCGCGGTCGCCTGGTCCTGGCAACGCCGCAAGTTCAACCCCGGCAACGGCGCCCACATGAACCGCTACAGCCTCCTCCGTACCAGCGCCGAGTGGCTCGCCATCAACGCCCTCACCCGCCTCCACCGCCCCACCGGCGCCCGCTACTCGACCCTCCACTACGCCGACTTCGCCGCCGACCCCGCGGCCGCTGTCGACCAGGTCCTCGGCTTCCTCGACGAGCCCGACCGCCCCAACCCGATCCGCGACCGCACCGTCCACCTCGGCACCGACCACACCGCCGCCGGCAACCCCAACCGCTTCCGCCAAGGAGAGGTCGAGATCACCCCCGACGAAGAGTGGCGCGAAGCGATGCCAACGCCAAGCCGCCTTCTGGTCACGACCCTCACCGCCCCAAGCCTCCGCCGCTACGCCCCGACCCGCTGACCGGCGCCGGCGCGCAGGGCTGGGAGCGCCGCCGGGTGCCGCGGAGCGCCGCCGGCGAGGACGACGGAGCGACGACACGCCCCCGTCACCCGCTCCGGGCCGCGATGCGCGCTGCGTGGATAACCCGTGCCATGGCCCGGGTTATCCACGCAGCGCGAGACCGGCCCTCCCGGAACCCGCACGGAACCGTGGAGAAGGACACCGAAGGCGCACGAGGTCACCCCTCCGCGCGCCTTCCGTGCGCCCCTCCCGCCCCCCATCGGCCCCACATCCTCCTCCCCGCCGAAGCCACCGACTTCGCCCACGCCCTCGCGGCCGCCCTCGCGGGGCCCTCGGACCGCACCGGCTACTGATCGGCCCGCCTTCGACTCGCCCCAGCTGCCGATCAGCCGCCCCGTGACGACGGCGGGCACCCTGCCGCCGGGGGACTTCTTCGGGGGTCGTAGACCTTCAGGTCGCGTCGTGGAAGATGATCCCGAGGGCCGTCCGGGAGCCGCTCGTCACCGTGCTCACCCCGTGGCGCATGGCGGCGCGGTGCCGGCCGCGTTTGCCGGCGCCGGGGCGGTGGTGGGTCGGGAAGATGACGAAGGCGCCTTGGGACGGGGTGAGGACGTGGGCGCGGCTCTGGGCGCGGGGGCGCTGTTCGAGCAGGACGAACTCGCCGCCCTCGAAGTCGACGCCGCGGCGGGAGAGGATCGTCAGCACCTGGAAGGGGAAGAAGACCTCGCCGTAGAGGTCCTGGTGGAGGGCATTCCAGTCGCCCGCGCCGTAACGGAGGATCAGCGGCGTCGGCCGCTCCTGGCCCGCGGCGGCGCAGCGCGCGAGCAGCTCCTCGTGGCGGGCCGGGTAGCGCTCCTCCTCGCCGAGCCGCTCCGCCCACTCGTCGGCGACCGGAGCCAGGTGGGCGTAGAAGGCGGCGCGGAGCTCGCCGATCGGCGCCGGCAGCGGGTGGTCGAAGTAGCGGTAGCGCCCGTCGCCGAAGCGGTGTCGCGCCATGTCGACGGTCGAGCGGAACCGACCCGCGTCGAACAGCGCCGCCAGCTCAGCGCACGCCGCCGCGTCGAGCACCGGCTCGGTCACCGCGAAGCCGCGCTCGTCGAGCTGGGCGCCGAGCGCCTCCCAGTCCAGCCCGTCGACGCGCACCGCCGGTGCGCTCGCGACCGCTTCCGTCGTCATCTCTCGCTCCTCTCGCTCGGGGTCGTCGCAGATACGACGCCCGACGAGCCGGAAACGTGAGGTCGCGGCGGGGAGGCGGCTAGTCGCCGGCGCCGACCAGGCGCTCGACGCCGGACTGCTCGATCGTCCGGCGCAGACCCTCGTCCAACTTGATCGTCGGTTCCCAGCCGAGGAGGTCGCGGGCGCGGCCGATGTCGGGGCGACGCTGCTGCGGGTCGTCGGTGGGCAGCGCCTCGTAGACGATCTCGGAGCGCGAGTCGGTCACCTCGATCACGGTCTTCGCCAGTTCGAGGAGGGTGAACTCGTCCGGGTTGCCGATGTTGACCGGCGTGTGGACGTCGGACTCGGCCAGCGAGACGATGCCGCGGACCAGGTCGTCGACGTAACAGAAGCTGCGCGTCTGGCTGCCTTCTCCGAAGACGGTGAGCGGCCGGTCCTGGAGGGCCTGGCGGAGGAAGGTCGGGATCGCGCGGCCGTCGTGGGGCCGCATGCGGGGTCCGTAGGTGTTGAAGATGCGGACGATCGCGGTGTCGACGCCCTGCTGGCGGTGGTAGGCCATCGTCAGCGCCTCGGCATAGCGCTTCGCCTCGTCGTAGACGCCGCGCGGCCCGATCGGGTTGACGTGCCCCCAGTAGTCCTCGCGCTGCGGGTGGACTTTGGGGTCGCCGTAGACCTCGGAGGTCGAGGCGATCAGGAAGCGGGCGCGCTTCCACTTGGCGACGCCGAGCATGTGGTTCGTCCCCAGCGAACCGACTTTCAGCGTGTGCAGCGGCAGCCGCAGGTAATCGATCGGGCTGGCCGGCGAGGCCAGGTGGTAGACGAAGTCGACCGGCTCCGGGATGTCGACGTACTCCGTGATGTCGGTGTGACGGAACTCGAACTTCTCGTCGCGGATGTGCGCGATGTTCTCCAGGGAGCCCGTCTCGAGGTTGTCGAGGCAGATCACCCGGTGTCCCGAGGCGAGCAGTTTCTCGCAGAGATGGGAGCCGAGGAAGCCCGCGCCGCCGGTGACCACACAGGTCGTCATCACCGCGGATGCTATCGGCTCGCCGCGGACCGGTACTCGCCGCCGGCACGCTCTCTTCCTCGCCCTGGGGACGGTACGGACCTCCTCCGCCCTCCCCGGCGGCGAACCGTTCGCCCCAAAATGCGCGACTTTCATCGCGAAAGACGGGGCCGAGGGGGGAGAACTCGACCCCTCCCAGCCCTAGGCCGGCAGTGTTTACTGTAAATCAATAAAGCGGACGGGGGAGATCGAACTAGTGGGTCCGTGCAGGGAGCCTGGGCGCGATGGCGCCCCGGTCGACGTGGATTTCGAGGACATGGCGCTCGACGAGGGCGACGGGACGCCGATCGCGGCGGCAGCGCGCAGGCGGGTCGCGCTCGAGACCTTCGCCCGCAACGAGGCGACGCTGCGGCGTACCGCGCAGCGGTACTCGCTCTGCGCCGACGACGCCGACGAAGCACTGCAACGCGGCCTCGAGATCCTGCTCAACAAAGCGCCCTCAGAAGACGCGCGCCACCTGGTCCGCTGGACCCAGACGGTGGTCAAGCACGAGGCGCTGGCGGTGCGCGCCGAGCGCGAGCGGACGCTTGCCGGGCCCGCCGCCGCGAGCTCGGCAGGCCGCGAGGACTGGGTCTCGATGCTGCCCGCGGAGGCCGCCGACCCGGCCGAGCGCGCCGAGCGCAACGAGGCGATCGAGCGCAGCCGCGAGGCGCTGGCGACGCTGAAGCCGCAGGAGCTGCGCACCCTCACCCTGCTCGCCGAGGGCTACACCTACCGCGAGATCGCCGACATCACCGGCTACTCGTCGACGAAAGTGAACCGGGCGATCGCCGAGGGCCGGGAGCGCTTCCGCCACTTCCTCGTCCGCCGCGACGGCGGCGCGCGCTGCACCGAGTTGGCGCCGCTCCTCTCCGCCTTCGCCGACGACGAGGCCGACGGCGGCGACGTCGCCACCCTGCGCGAGCACCTCCGCACCTGCGCCCACTGCCGCGCCACCCTGCGCGCCTACCGCGCCGCGCCCGGCGCCGCGGCGGCCCTGCTGCCGATCGTCCCGCCCGCCCGCGCCTCCGTCGCCGACCGCCTCCACGACGCCTACGCGGCGGTTGCGACCCGGATCGGCGGCGGGTCGGGCGCCTCGGACTCGACCCTCGGCGGCATCGCCGCGGCGGGCGGAACGCGCGGTGCCGGGATGACGGCGCTCGCCAAGGTCCTGGCGATCTGCGCGGGAACGGTCGGCGGCGCCGCCGCCTGCGTCGCGACCGGGGTCGTCCCGCCGCTGCTCGACCCGCCCACTCGCCACGCGGCGCCGCCGGCCAAGGTCGCCCACCACCCCCGGCACCGGACCGAGGACCTGGCCACCGAACAGGCGGCGCAGTACGAAGTGGCGCTGCCGACCGAAACGCAGGTCGAACCGGAACCGCAGCCACAGCCGCAGGAAACGGCGCCGTCGGCCGGCGGCGAACACCACGAGGAACCCGACCGCTCGAAGGCAAGCTCCGAAGAAGCCCCGATCGAAGAAGCGATCGCCGCGACCCCGCCGAGCGAAGCCGGCGCGACCGAATACACCGAACCGCCGCCGCCGACCGAAACGTACTCCGCGCCCGCGACGTCGAGCAGCGGGTCCACCGGCTCCTCGTCGTCGTCGAGCGGGAGCGCCGCCGGGGAGTTCGGACCATGAGGACGGTGGGGCCGAGAATGGGTCGCCGGGCCTGCGCCCTCTGGGCCGCGGGGCTCCTGACGGCGCTCAGCGCTGTCGCGGCCCTCGCCGTCGCGCTCCCCTCCGCCGCCCTCGCCTCCGACGGCGTCAACCTCACCGGGCTCCACGTCTACGGCGGCGACGTCTGGCACGCCGACAACCAGTTCCACGTCGAATGGGACCCGAACACGCAGACCGGCTTCAAGGCGGTGGTCCAGTACGCGGTCCGCGGACCGGGCGACACCTTCCTGCCCGGCTTCACCGTCCAGACGGTGGAAGACGGCTGGAACCAGGCCGTCGTCAGCGTCCCTCCCGCCCCCGGCGTCTACTGGTTCGTGGCCTGGGACGACCGGCCGTACTCGATCGAAAACCCGGACGGGCCCCACGTGCAGGTGCCGCTGTACTTCGACGACGCGCGGCCGCCCGCGCCGGCCGTTGCGGCGCCCGCCTGGGTGGCGCCCGGCGCCCCGGTCGCGATCCACGTCGCGCCGCCTACCGCGCCCTTGCCGGTCTCCGGGATCCAGGGATACGCGCTCTCGATCGACGCCGCCACCGGCGCCTCTCCCTGCGCGCGCGCCGACCGCTGTGCGCCCGGCGAGATCGACCTGCCCGGCAGCGGCGCCAGCTCCCTGTCGCTCCCGGCCCCGCCGGAAGGGATCAGCTACGTCCACGCCGCGGCCGTCTCGGGCTCGGGGATGGAGTCGACGAGCGCCGCCACGGTGCCGATCGGCGTCGACGGGACGCCGCCTCAGGTGCGGATCGAAGGCGCGCCCGCCGGCTGGGCCGCGGGGCCCGTGATGGTGACCGCCGCCGCCTCCGACCCGCTCTCCGGGATGGCGGCCGCGGGGCCGGGCGGGCCGGAGACGGGGATCGAGGTCGACGGCGCGGCGCCGCTGATCGCCGCGGGCGCCACCGCGAGAGCGACGGTGACCGGCGAGGGCACCCACCGCGTCGTCTCCTGGGGGCGCGACGCGGTCGGCAACGCGAACGACGACAGCCTGCCGTTCGCGCGGCCGGCGACGGCGACGGTCCGGATCGACGAAAGCGACCCGACCGTACGCTTCGCCGCCCGCGACCCCGGCGACCCGGAGCGGATCGAGGCCACCGTCGCCGACCGCCTCTCCGGCCCGTCCCCCGGCCGCGGCACGATCGAGCTGCGCCCGGTGGGCGGCACCGGCCGCTTCGAACCGCTGCCGACCGACGTGCAGCGCGGCAGGCTCCTCACCCGCTGGAGCTCCGACGACTACCCGCGCGGCGACTACGAATTCCGCGTCGTCGGCTACGACGCGGCGGGCAACTCGGCGGCCACGACCCTCGGGGCCGACGGCGCGCCGCTCGTCCTCCGCAACCCGGTGAAGCGGGTCGCCCGGCTGGCCTTCGGCTTCGGCGCCGGCAAGCTGGTCTTCCAGCGCTGCTCCCGCGCCCGCGGCGCGCGCCGCTGCCACCGCGCCGTCATCCGCTCCTTCGCGAAGCGCCCCGAGAGCCGCGCCCTGCCCTGCTGCCACGGCGCCCTGGTCGGCGGGCGGCTGGTCGACCCGGGCGGCGAGCCGCTGGCGGGCCAGAGCGTCGACGTGGTCGAGGCCTTCGCCCGCGGCGCCCGCCCGCGCACCCGCACCACCGCCCTCACCACCGACGCGCGGGGCGCGTTCCGCGCCTGGCTGGCGCCGGGGCCGAGCCGCCAGGTGAGCGCCGAGTTCGCCGGCACCCACCGCCTCACCCGCGCGAGCGGGCGGCGTCTGCGCCTGCGCGTCCGCGCCGGGGTGCGGCTGAAGGTCTCGACGACGAAGGTGCGCGTCGGCGGCGCACCGGTCGTCTTCCGCGGCCGGATCGTCCACCCGGAAGCGCGGATCCCGCCGACCGGCCTCCCGGTCCGACTGGAGTTCCGCCTGCCGGGCATGGCGTGGGCCGAGTTCCGCACCCTGCAGACCGATTCGGCCGGCCGCTTCGCCTACCCGTACTCCTTCACCGACGACGACAGCGCCGGGGTGCGCTTCCTCTTCCGCGCCTTCGTCCCGGCGACCGGCGACTGGGCGTTCGCTCCGGCGAGCTCGCGCCCAGTCGCCGTCACCGGCTAACGGAGCGCGGCGAGCTGCTCGGAGACCCGCTTCACGCGGCGCTCGACCTCGGTGCGGCTGGTCTTGATCCTCGAGGTCGCGGTCGAGGTCACGGCCTTCTGGCGCTTACGCACGTCGCGCTCGACGCGGGTGCGGGTCTTGCGCGCCTCGGTGGTGGCGCGTCTGCGCGCGCTCGTGCCGCGTTTCTCGGTGCGCTTCGCCGCTTTCTCGATCTTGCGGCGGTAGGCCTTCAGCTCTTTCTCGGCCTTGGTGCGGCCGGTCCAGGGCTCGACGATGTCGTTCAGCTTGTCGCTCGCCGAAAGGACGACGCCGACCGGGAAGTCGACCGCGGTCTCGATGATCGACTGCGCCTGGTTCTTCTCCGCGACGGCGGTCTTGGTCGCCGCCCGCTTCGTCGTGCTCGCCGTTTTCGCGGCGGACTTCTTCGCCTCGGTCGTGGCCCGTCCGGCCTGCGACTTCGATTTGCTGGTGCCGTTGCTGCTGGTGCTTTCTGCCATGAAGACGTACCCCTTGGTCGGTGTCGGATGGCTCGGGCGGCGCCGAGTCTAGCGAACATATGTTTCTACGAACACACGTTCTTAAACATCGGTACGCCTTTGGTTACAGACCGAATTTGGTCAGGGATCTGCGTGTGGAGTTTTGGTCGCTGAGCGACCGAAACTCGGCGCGCGTCGCTCAGGCCGACTGGGCCGCCCGAACGGCGGCCAAGGCGTCCTCGTCGCGGGCCGCCACCATCGGATAGCGGGCGGCCAGGTCGAGCGGCGCCGCCTCGAGGCCGCCGTCGCCGAAGGAGACCGCGCCGCCCGCCTCGCGGACCATCAGCTGGGCCGCGGCGGCGTCGACCGAGCGGCAGGGGCGCAGGCTGAGGAAGGCGTCGAAGCGACCCGCGGCGACGTAGGCGGCGGTGATCGCGATCGAGCCGACCACCCGCAGGCGGTAGGCGCTGCCGGACAGCGACTGGAGGGCCGGCACCGTCCAGTCGGGCTCCGCCGACTCGAGGCCGACGACTTCGAGCTTGCCGTCGCCGGCCGCGACCCGCGCCACCCGGCCGGCCCCCGGCGCGCCGTGCGTCCCGGTCCGCGCGACCGAGGCGCCCTGCCCGCGCGTCGCCATGAACTCCTCGTCGGCGCCGAAGTCGTGGACGAAGCCGAACCGCACGTCGGCCATCGAGTCGCCGTCGGCGACCGCGATGCTGAGGCTGTGCGAGGGGATCGTGCGGCGGGCGTTCAGCGAGCCGTCGATCGGGTCGATGACGACGCGCGCCGCGCCGCCGTCGCCGAAGGCGACTTCGCCGCGCTCCTCCGAGACGGCGACGAAGGAGGCCCCTTCCGCCCCCAGCTTCTCCAGCTCGGCGAAGACCTCGTCCTCGCAGCGGCGGTCGATCACCAGCGTGCGGTCGCCGCCCTCGCCGACGCCCTCGTAGACGGTGCGTTCCTCGCTCGTCACCACCTCGTCGAAGATGCGTCGCTGCGCCGCCACGATGCGGCGACAGATTCCCGGCCAGTCCGCGGCGAAGACGTCCACGGGCCGGACTCTATGGATTCGGGGGCGTGTGCCTCCCGCGCGCTAGCTTAGGACGATGGCCCAGGCTCATCCGACGGCAGAGGCGGAGGCGGGCGGGCGGCAGCGTGCCGCCGCGCACGCGAGCGGGCCCCTGCTCGTCCTCGGCGCGGCCGGGACCGGCAAGAGCGAGCTGCTGGCGCGGCGCCTGGCGGACCTGGCGGCGGCCGGAAGTCCCCCCGATCGGGTGCTGGTGATCGGCGCCCGGCGGGCGACGGCGCGCCGGCTGCGCGACCGCTGCGAGGCGCTGCTCGAGGGCCCTTATGAGGAGCTCTGGGTCGGCGACTGGGACGAGATCGGCGAGCGCCTGCTGCGGGAGCACGCCGAGGCGGCCGGGCTCGACCCCTTCTTCGACGTGCTCGGGCGGGCGGAGCGCTTGGCGGTGCTGCTCGAGCGCCTCGACTCGCTGCCACTGCGCCGGCACGAGATCCGCGGCAACCCGGCCGGGCTGCTGGCCCGGCTGCTGGGGCGGATCGACACGCTGAAGGCGGAACGGATCGGGCCGACGACGCTCGCCGAGATGGCGCGGCGGCAGGCCGAAGAGGCGGCCGACGAGGCCGGGCACGAGACCGCGCGGCGCGAACTCGAGTTCGCCGAGCTCTACACCCAGCACGACCAGATCCTCGCCGAGTCGGGGAGCCTCGACCGCGGCGACGTCTTCCTCGCCCTCGACTGCCTGCTGGTGGAACGGCCCGACGTGCGGGCGGCGATCGCGTCGCGCTTCGCCCAGGTGATGGTCGACGAGCTGGAGGAGTCGACGCCGGCCCAGCGGGCGCTGCTCGAGGGGCTGGCGGGCGACAACCCGGACCAGCTCTTCGCGCTGGAGGCGAGCGGCGACGGCGAGCTGGAGCCCGGCGGCGGCGCCGCGGCCGACCGCCGCGCGAACGCGGAGCGGACGGGCGCCGGCGACGGCGCGCTCGTCGCCTGGTACCGCGACGTCCATCCCGAGGGCGACGTCGTCACCCTCGGGCGGCGCTTCCGCGAGCCGCGGCTCCGCTTCTGGCGGTGCGCGAACGAGCGGGCCCAGGCGCAGGCGACCGCGCGCGAGGTCGAGCACCTGCTCGCGGGCGGCACCGGCGCCGACGACATCTGCGTCCTGCTCGCCGACCCGACCCACGAGGGCGGCGCGATCGCCGCGGCGATGGAGGAGCGCGGCATCCCCTTCCACCTCGCCGGGCCGACCGCGCTCTTCCAGCGCGCCGAGGTGCGCGACGCGATCGCCTGGCTGCGGGTGCTCGCCGACCCCGACGACTCCGCCGCGGCGGCGCGCGCCCTGACCCGGCCCCCGGTCGAGCTGCGCCCCGGTGACCTCGCGCGGCTGACGACGATCGCCCGGCGGCGCAAGCTCGACATGGTCGCGGGCTGCGAGGCCGCCCTCGACAGCCCCCAGTTCCAGCCCGAGGCACGCGAGCGCATCCAGACCTTCCTCAAGCTCTACGGCAACGCCGCCGCGGCGATGGAGGAGCGGCGCGCCGACGTCTTCGTGCGGCGGCTGATCGAGGCGGTCGGGCTGCGACGCCAGCGCCTCTTCGCCGCCCAGCCGGAGGTCGCCGAGCGGCTGCTCGGACTGTCGCGCCTGGCCGAGCTGGCGACCGCGTGGGCGCGGCGCGAGCCGCACGGCTCGACCCGCGGCTTCGTCGCCTACCTGGCCGCGGTCGCCGAGGCGGGGGTGGAGCCGACCGCGGGCGAGGAGCCGCCCGCGCCGGGGGCCGTGGTCGGCCTCGGGCTCGGCGCGGTGAAGGGCCTGGGCTTCGACCACGTCTTCGCGCTCGGGCTCGAGGGGGACGCCGAGTGGGGCCGGATCGGTTGGCCCGCGCGCACCGAGATGGTCCTCTCCCGCGTCGCCGGCGCCGAGGCGGCGCGCCCGGCCCGCGCCTACTCGGAGGCGCTCGCCGCGTCCCCGAATGCGGTCGAGGAGGAGCACGAGGAGGAGCTCTTCGGCCCCGCCGAGGGCCTCCACGCGACCTATCGCACGCTGCGCGAGCAGGTGCTTGAGGCGAGCTGGCGGGCGGGCCGCGAGCTCTCGGAGCCGCGCCTCGACACCGCGATCGACGTCAACCGCGCGATCGCCCGCTACCTCGAGCTGCTGAAGCTGGCCGCGCTCGCCCAGCGTCCTGGCGAGGAGGGGACGGCGGAGGCGATCGAGGCGGTCAACGGCCTCCTGCGCCAGGTCGCGACGCCCGAGCAGCAGGCCGAGCTCGACGCCTCCTCGCTCGACGCCTACCTGCTCGACTCCGAGCGCGAGCGCGGCCGGCGCCTGCAGCTGATCGCCGCCCGCGAGGAGCCCTCGCTGGAGGCCTTCCTGCCGCGCCGCGGCGATGGCCGGCTGAGCCTCTCGGCCTCCGACCTGACGCTCTACCTCACCTGCCCGCTGAAGTACAAGTTCGCCCGCGTCTTCGGCATCCCGCAGGAACCGACGATCAACCAGCGCTTCGGGATCCTCATGCACAACGTCCTCGAACGGTTCCACAAAGAGCCGCCCGCCGAGGGCGACGAGCTGCGCGCCCTGAACCGCCTCTTCGAGGCGGGCTGGCGGCGCGGCGGCTTCGGCGACTCCGACGACGAGATGCAGTACCGCGACCGCGGCAAGGAGGCCCTGCGCCTCTACTGGGAGCGCGAACGCGTCTCCGCCTCCGAGCCGGTCTGGCTCGAGCGCAAGTTCGACTTCAAGGTCGCCGACCACCACGTCCGCGGCCGCGTCGACCGCGTCGACCGCCTCGCCGACGGCGCCTTCGAGCTGATCGACTACAAGACCGGCGAACGCAAGACCGAGGAGGAGCTCGACTCCGACCTCCAGCTCGCCCTCTACCGCCTCGCCGCCCGCGAGGCCTGGGACATCGAGGCCTCCTGCGCGTCCTACGACTACGTCCTCGACGCCGAGAAGGTCGCCGCGCCGACGAAGCCCGACGACGCCGAACGAGTCGAGCGCACCGTCGTCACCGTAGGCGAGGGCGTCCTCTCCCAAGACTTCGAGCCCCGCCCGAGCCCCAGCGTCTGCAGCTGGTGCGACTACCGGCTGATCTGCCCCGCGGCGGAATCCTGAGCGGGGGCTTCTGGGGCTGGCCACCGGGGGAAGGGGCGGGCAAGAAGGGCGAGGAACGGGACGGGCGAAGGGACGGGGAAAGGGACGGGGAAAGGGACGGCCGAGGGACGGCCGAGGGACGGCAAAGGGACGGCCGAGGGACGCGGCCCTCTCGGCCACGGCCCGGGCAGGCTGTGGCCGTGGCCGAGAGGGCCGGGTGTGCGGGGGGAGGCAGGCGGGACGGAGGCGTCAGGGGAGTGCGGGGGGAGTGGGACGGGAGGCTCACAGGAGGCTCACGGAACCGTCACCGAAGTCCGACCTCGTCACGAAGACCGTGGGAACTCCACGCTTCCTCCCGTCTTCCTCATGCCTTCCCACCACCCGGGCCTCTTCCGTGGCGCCTAACTCGCCCTATACGCGAGTAAGGCGCCACAGGCGCCCGTGGAGCCTTACCGTCCCAATGAGGCGGTAAAGCTCCACAGGCTCGCCGTCGCGGCCGTCGCGGGGGACCGATCCTTGAGAGACCCTGACGAGATCCCGTAGTTCGTGGCGGACCCGTGGAGTTCGTGACGAACCCTCGCCGCCTCTCCCACGAATGCCTCACGTCCTGGGCGCCTCATGGGGGTCACAGCCTGCCAGGACCCCCATGAGGCGCCCAGGACAGCCGCCGGCAATCCGAAGTGGTGCGGACGGCCCGGCCCGAAGTGGTGCGGACGGCCCGAGCCGAAGCGCTGCGGACGGCCGGCCCGCCCCGCCGACACCCGCCCGGCATGGAACCCGTCCCTAGCCCTGCTCGCCGCCTTTTTGGCGTAGGAAGCGCTGGAACTCCCGCGCGATCGAGTCGGCGCTCGGCAGCTCGTCCACCTCGTCGCTCAGCATGTCGACCTGTTCGGCCTCGATCCGTTCGACCAGCTCCTCGATCTCCGGGTTGGCGGCGACGGCGCGGCCGATCTGCTCCTCGTAGTCGGTGGTTTCCTCTTCCAGCTCGGAGGCCTCGACAGCGATCCCGACCATGCCCTCGAGCCGGCGCAGCAACGCCAGCGCCGCCTTGGGGTTGGGGACCGCGGCGACGTAGTGCGGCACCGCCGCCCAGAGGGAGGCGGAGTCGATACCGGTCTGGCGGCAGAGGTCGTGGACGACGCCGACGATCCCGGTCGGGCCCTCGTAGTTGGAGCGCTCGAGGTCGAGCTCGTCGACCAGTTCCGGCGACGAGGCGAGGCCGGTGATCGGCACCGGCAGCGTGTGGGAGACCTCCGCGATCAGCGAGCCCATGGTGATCACGAGCTCCACTTCGAAGGCGTCGGCGGCGGTCGCCACCGTCTCCGAGAAGGTGCGCCAGCGGAGGTTCGGCTCGGTGCCGTCGAGCAGCACCAGGTCCCGCTCGGCGCTCGGCGCGCGCACCGCGATGAAGTTGTTCTCCGGCCACTCGATCCGCCGCGCCTCCCCCGCCGCCATCGTGATCGTCGGGCGCGTCGACTGGAAGTCGAAGTACTCCTCCGGATCGATCGAGGCGATCGGTTCGGAGTCGAGCGAGTTGCCGATCGCGGCAAGCGCGGTCGACGCCGCCGCGGCGGCGTCGTTCCAGCCCCGGAACGCGCAGACCATGACCGGCGAGCGGAGCTGCGGCAGTTCGGCTTCCCAGCGCAATGAATCCACGAGTTCAGCGTAGAGGATGCGTTACGCGGCACGGGCACGGCGCACCAGGTGGGCCGCCATGAAGAGGGCGAGCGCGGCGAAGGCGAGCTGGAGGGCGCGCTCCGGCAGGAGGTTCGAGGCGGCGACGCCGGCGAGGACGCCGAGCGGCGAGAGGGCGCCGATGATCAGCGCCTCGCGCAGGCGGAGGTTGCCGTAGCCGCGCTGGCGGGCGGCCCCGACGAGGGCGACGATCACGATCATCAGCAGCGAGGTCGCCTCCCCTTCGACCTGTCCGAGGCCGATGAAGACCGTGAGCGCGGGCACGAAGAGGACGCCGCCGCCGACTCCGACCAGGCCGCCGGCCAGGCCTCCCGCGACGCAGACGAGGACGGCGAGGACGTCGCTCATCGGCTCCACCTCGTGGTCATCTGAGGATCAGGTCGACCGCCACGGCGACCAGGAGGAGGGCGAAGAGGTAGGAGACGGCGCGCTGCGGGATGCGCTGCTGGATCGTCGTGCCGAGGAGGACGCCGAGCACCGCCGGGATCGACAGCAGGAGGCCGGTGACGACGTGGACGTTGCCGTAGATGCCGCCCTGGGCGATCGCGCCGAGGGTGCCGACGATGACGATCGCCGCGAGGCTCGTGCCGGTGGCGAGGCGCTCGCCGAAGCCGAACCAGAAGATCAGGAGCGGGACGATGACGGTGCCGCCGCCGACCCCGAAGAGACCGCTGAAGGCGCCCGCGGCGGTGCCGATCGCGGCCAGTCGCAGCAGATCGCCGCGACCCGCCGCCGCGTTTGCATTCGCCATGCCGCGATACTAGGGACGGATGGCGGGCGAATCCCAGACCACGACCGCGGCCTGGCAGGAGCTGCTCGAGCCGCTGCGGGCCGAGCCCGCGCGGGCGGCGATCCTCACCGACTTCGACGGCACCCTGGCGCCGATCGTCGAGCGGGCCGACGAGGTGGCGCTGCCCGAGAGAGCGCGCGAGCTGCTGCCGCGACTGATCGCCCGTTACGGCCTGGTCGGCGCGATCTCGGGGCGGCGCGCGGTCGACGTGCGCGGTCGGGTCGGCCTCGACGGGGTCGCCTACGCGGGCAACCACGGCCTCGAGCTGATGATGCCGGGCGAGAGCGAGCCGAAGCCCGACCCCTCCGTCGACGGGCGCGAGGGCGACACGGCCGCGTTCATGGCGGGGGTCGAGGGCGCGCGCCTCGACGCGGCCGGCCTGCGCCTCGAAGACAAGGGGCCGATCCAGGCGCTCCACTGGCGCGGCGCGGCGGACGAGGCCGGCGCCGAGGCGACCGCGCGCCAGATCGCGGTCGAGGCGGGCCGCGCCGGGCTCGAACCGCACTGGGGCCGCAAGGTGCTGGAGCTGCGGCCGGTCGGCGGCGGCGGCAAGGGCGCCGCAGTGGCCTCGATCCTCGCCGAGGACGGCGTCGACCGCGTCGTCTACGCGGGGGACGACCGCACCGACGTCGACGCCTTCCGCCGCCTCGCCGAGCTACGCGACGCGGGCGAGCTCGTCACCGCGATCCGCGTCGGCGTCCTCTCCGCCGAGGGGCCGCCGGAGGTCGCCGAGGAGTCCGACGTCACCGTCGAGGGTCCGGCCGGCTGGCTCGAGATCCTCGCCTGGCTCGCGGAATGAGCGCCCCTCCGCGAGGATAGGCGCCGCCATGCCCTACACCGACCTGCTGCGCGCCACGGTCTTCCTCACCGGCGCCGAGGCGACCGTCCTCGGGGCGATCAGCGCGATCGCGGTCGGCGGCGAACCGAGCGGCACGACCGTCATCGTCGCCCTCGCCTGGTGGGCGATCGCGCTCATCCTCGGCTTCTGGCTGGGGCGCCCGGAGCGCGCCCGCGAGGACATGCGCGACCCCCTCGCGCGCGCCAAGATCGCCACCTCGCTCCCCTCCCAGTCCCCGGCCCGCATCGCCATCCAGCGCCTCTGGCCGATCGCCGCGACCGCGCTCCTCGCCGGCGGCCTCGGCCTCTTCTTCCCCGGCGTCGCCATCATCGGCACCGGCTACGCGTTGATCGTCTCCCTCTCCTGGCACACGCGCGAGGCCGCCGTCCAAGCGATCGAGGAGCGCGACGGCGTCCGCTTCTTCGTCGTCCCCAACAGCGCCTTCAAACCGATCCACCTGGTCCGCACCCCCGGCCTCCGCAGCGACCGCCTGCACGCGACCTGAGCGGGCACCGCGGCACCGTCTGCATTTGAGCCCGCTATGCGGGCTCAAATGCAGACGGTTACTTCTTCAGCTTCTTGAACTCCGCCCAGCTGCGGGTGTTGGCGACTTCGGCCTTCGTCAGCCAGGCGCGGCGGGCGGTGGCGACGGCGTAGACCATGTTGCCGAGGGTGTCGACGCCGTGGGCGTCGGTGTTGAGGACGATGCGGACGCCGGCGTCGGCGGCGAGGCGGGCGTGGCGGTCGGAGAGGTCGCGGCGGTTGGGGTTGCCGTTGATCTCGATCATCGTGCCGGTCCGGGCGGCGGCCTCGGCCACCGCCTCGACGTCGATGCCGTAGGGCTCGCGGCGGCCGATCAGGCGGCCGGTGAGGTGGCCGATGCAGTCGACGTTCGGGTCTTCGATCGCGGCGACGACGCGGGAGGTCATGTCCTTTTCGGAGACGTTGAAGGAGGTGTGGACGGAGGCGACGACCCAGTCCAGTTCGGCGACGAGGTCGTCGGGGTAGTCGAGCGAGCCGTCGAGGCCGATGTTGATCTCCGAGCCGACCAGGAGGCGGAAGCGGCGGCTGCCGTGCTCCTCGTTCCAGGCCCGGACCTCCTCGATCCGCCCGCGGAGCGCGTCGGGCTGGACGTCGTCGCCGAAGCCGTGGCTGGCCGAGTGGTCGGTGATCGCCATGTACGCGTACCCACGGTCGCGGCCCGCCTCGGCCATCTCGGCGAGGGAGTTGCGGCCGTCGGAGAGGGTCGTGTGGGCGTGCAGGTCGCCGCGGATGTCGGCTAGCTCGACCAGCTTCGGCAGCCTGCCTTCGCGCGCCGCCTTCAGCTCGCCGCGGCCCTCGCGCAGCTCCGGCTCGATGTAGTCGTAGCCGAGCCGCTCGTAGACCTCGTGCTCGGTCTCGCAGAGCGTGACCTCGTCGGTCTCGGTGTCGGTGATGCCGTGCTCGGAGACGGAGAAACCGCGCTTCACCGCGTCCTCGCGCAGCTGGACGTTGTGGGCCTGGGAGCCGGTGAAGTGCTGGAGCAGGTTGCCGAAGGCGGCTGGCGGCACGATCCGCAGGTCGACCGAGACGCCGTTGTGGGTCTGCGCGCGGACCCCGTTCTTGCCCGGTTTGCCGGCCGCGGCGATCAGCGGGTGGTCGGCGAGGAACCGGGCGAGGTCCTTGCCTTCGTCGGCGGTCGCGATCAGGTCGATGTCCTTGCAGGTCTCGGCCCAGCGGCGGACCGAGCCCGCGACCTCGACCCGGTGGGCGCCGGGGTGCTCGCGCAGCGCCACGGCCAGCTCCTCGGCGATCGGCCGCACGGTGGAGAGCAGCAGGCGCCCCGGCCCCTCCCCCGGCTCGCCGAGGCGCTCGAGCGCGGCCAGCACGTTCTCCTCGGCTTTCGGCCCGAGCCCTTTGACCTCGCGGAGCTTCCCTTCTTCGGCCGCCTTCTTCAGGTCCTCCAGCGAGGAGATCTGCAGCTCGTCCCAGAGCAGGCGCGCCGTTTTCGGCCCGATCCCGGGGACGCGCGTCACTTCCACCAGCGTCGGCGGGAACTTCGCCTTCAGCTTCGCCGCGGCGGGGATCTCGCCGGTCTCGAGCAGTGCGTCGATCTTTTCGGCGAGCGTCTTGCCGACGCCGGGGATCTCGGTGGCGCGCCCCGCCCGCGCCAGCTCCTCGACCGAGACGGGGCATTCGCGGATCGCCTTGGCGGCGGTCGAGTAGGCGAGGACGCGGTAACGGACCGCCCCGTCGAGCTCGTAGAGGACCCCGAGCTCTTCCAGCGCGGCGGCGATCTCGGCGTTCGTCATGGGTCCCAACCTAGCGTCGTGACGGGCGGCGCCACCCCGGACGCGTCGGCGCCCCGTGACCGGCTCCGGTCCACCCCCGCCCGCCGGGGTAGGGACTAGCCTTCGAGGCCCTTTCAGGCGGCGCTATACTTTCTGAAGTATTGAGCTTCTAAACGCGATCCGGGAGAGCGATCACCGTGAGTGGAAATTTGGCCGACGTAACCGACGCCACCTTCAAATCTGACGTCCTCGACGCCGAGGGCGCCGTTCTTGTCGATTTCTGGGCTCCGTGGTGCGGCCCGTGCCGCGTCGTCCACCCGGTCCTCGAGGAGATCGACTCCGAGCGCGACGACATCACCATCCTCAGCCTCAACGTCGACGAGAACCAGCAGACCGCCGCGCAGTACGAAGTCCTCTCGATCCCGACCATGATCCTCTTCAAGGGCGGGCAGATGACGAAGAAAATCGTCGGTGCGATGCCCAAGCGTCGCCTCGAGGCCGAACTGGAGCCGGCGCTCGCCTAGCGGCGGCGCCTCCCTCCCATGCCCTTCGTCGAGGTCCACTGGTTCGAGGGCCGCTCGGACGAGCAGAAGGCCGAGATCGCCAAGCGCATCGAGCAGGCCCTGATCGAGGTGGCCGGCGTCGCCCCCGACCACTGCTGGATCAAGTTCTCCGACTCCTCGAAAACCGACTTCCTGATCAACCCGACGGGCGAGTAGCGCCCGTCGGTCAGGCGGTTTCGGCGCGGCAGCGGGGGAAGCTCTCCCCCTTCGGGCGCTACAGAAGGCCGTCTTCGCGGAAATCGGATTCGAGCATCGGCTCGAGGGTGCGGGCGAAGGTGGCGGTGAGGTGGTCTTTGTCGCGGTAGACGAGGGCGTTGCCGATCACGGCGCGGCAGACTTCGCCGGGGCAGATGTCGCCGATGAAGTCGACCAGGTGGGTTTCCGCCGAGGCTTCAGCGGCGCGGACGTCGTATTCGCGGTCCCATTCGCGGCGGCGGGGGAAGGCACAACGGCCGAGGTGCTGGATGTCTTCCGAGACGCAGCTGGGGACGTCTTCGCTCGAGGTCGGGTTGTCGCGGACGACGACCGTGTGGGGGCCGGCGGCCTCGATCCGTCGCAGCGTGCGCAGGTAGCCGGCTTCCATCGCTTCCGCCGCCTCGTTGCCGTTCAGCTCTTCGCCGTTCGGGCCGTACGGCGAGTATTCGGTGTCCCCACTCATCACCACGGTCACCGCTTCGCCGCCGCCTTCGATCCGCTTGAGGGCTTCCTGGCGCCACTGGTCGCACTGCGAGTACTCGCGGTCTTCGACCATGCTTTTCACTTCGACTTCCTCCGGCGGGCATTCGGCCTTGGTGAGGACGATGAGCCGCCAACCGTGGATTTCGGCGAGTTCCTCGACCGCCGGGAAGTACTGCATCGCGTGCGAGTCGCCGAAGAGGATCAGGGTGCGTTCGCCGGTCGGGTTGCCGTAGAGGCATTTGTTCGAGTTGGTGCCTTCGATCCCGACCATGCAGCCTTCGTAGTAGCTGCGCCCGCGGTCGGCGCGGGCCTTCAGCGGGCTGGGACGCAGCGCGGTCGCCGTTTCCTGCGGCACCGGCTGGTCGACCAGCGCCGCGGCGCCGGGGACGTCGCCGAGCTTCGCCAGGCGCACGGTCGGCTGGCTGTCGCGGAGGCCGATCCCGACCGCCAGCGCGACCGCGGTGCAGGCCAGGCCGAGGGCGATCGCGCGGTTCGGCAGGCGGCGCAGGGCGGGCGCGCGGCGGACCGGGTCCTCGATCAGCATGTGGGTCAGCTGGGTCGGCACCCAGGAGACGGCGACCGCGGCGAGCCCGGCGGCGACGGAGAGGCGCGGCCCCCAGATCGCCGCCGCGAAGACGATGAACGGCCAGTGCCAGAGGTACCAGGAGTAGGAGATGCGGCCGATGTAGCGGACCGGCGCCAGGGAGAGGACGTAGCCCGCCCCGGCGCGGATGCCGGTCACGCCGCGCGGTGTGGCGGCGAGCGCCGTGCCGGAGAGGATCAGCGCCGCGGCGCCGAGCGTCGGCACCAGCGCGGCGGTCCCCGGGAAGGTGGTGTCGCCGGTGAAGGCGAAGCTCGCGTAGACGATCGCGGCGACGCCCGCCCAGCCGAACGCGGCGGCAGCGGCGCGCGGCAGGCGCACCGTGCCGATCAGGGCGAGCGCGGCGCCGAGGCCGAGCTCCCACGCCCGGGCGAAGGTCGAGAAGTAGGCGAAGGCGGGCTTGTCGTCCGTCAGCACGATGCCGTAGACGAGCGAGCCGACGAGGATCGCGATCAGCGCGACCCAGAGCGCCGGGCGGACCGAGCGGCCGCGGCGCCGCCAGAACCAGGTGACGGCCAGCATCAGCCCCGGCCAGACGACGTAGAACTGCTCCTCGATCGCCAGCGACCAGAGGTGGAGGACCGGGCTCGGTTCCAATCCTTGCGCGAAGTAGTCGACGGACTGCGCGGCGAAGTGCCAGTTGGCGACGTAGAGGGCCGAGGCGATGATGTCCCCGGCCACTTCGGTGTTGCGCAGCGGTGACAGAAGGATCATCGAAAGGACGCCCACCGTCGCCAGCAGCACCGCGGAGAGCGGCAGCAGGCGTTTGGCGCGGCGCGCGTAGAAGTCCCGCAGGGAGATCGTGCCGGTGCCCTCCAGCTCGCGGATCAGCAGGCCGGTGATGAGGAAGCCGGAGATGACGAAGAAGACGTCGACCCCGACGTAACCGCCGGCGAGGAACGGCACCCCGGCGTGGCAGAGCAGCACCGCGACGATCGCGATCGCGCGCAGGCCCTCGATGTCGGGACGGAAGCGGCGCCCGGACTCGGCTTCGTCAGGATGTCTTCTTGAGTCCATTGGTCAACTTAAGCTTACGGAGTGGCGCCGCAGGGCCGGCGGGTGCTCACCGCTTGGCTTGCGCGGCTCTGGCCTTCGCCCCGGCTTCCGCCTCGCCTTTCGCTTCGTCTTCGGCTTCCGGCTTGCCTTCGGCTTCGCGTTCGACCCCCATCTTGCGGGCCGCGATCCGCGCCAGCCAGTGCATCGCGCGGGTGATCAGAAACGGGCGCACCCGCTCGGTGGTGTGCCCTCCGGCCACCATCCAGAGCCTTACCCGAGGGAAGCGCGCCGCGAACGTTTCGTTCATGGATGGTGGCACGACCTGGTCGGCGCGTCCCTGGATCACGAGCAGCGGCGCCCGCTCCGGGCGCGCGGTCGGCGACAACCGCAGGCGGGCGGCTTCGTCGACGCCGAGAGCGCTCCAGTATTCGGGGCCGTACCTGCCGGTCGGCCATTCCCAGGTGGCGAGGTCGGAGACCGGCGCCTTGGCGACGGCGGCGGAGACGAGTTCCTGGCCTGACAGCAGCGCGGTGAGCGTGCCGCCCGCCGAGGCGCCGTAGGCGTAGACGCGGTCGAGTCCGAACTTTTCCCGCAATCTGCGCGCTTCGGCGCGCACCTTTTCGACCGCCGCCGGGAGATTGTCGAGCGGATAGGTGACGTAATGCGGCACGAAGCCGGCCGCGATCGCGCGGCCGCGGGTCAGCGGTTCGAAGGTCGGGTCGTCATAGAGGAAGGAGCCGCCGTGGATGAGCAGGAGCTGCGCGCGCTCGGTCGAGCCGACCAGCCCACCCGCGCCTTCGCCGCCGTTTTCGCCGTAGGCGGCTTCCCTGGCGAGGGCCGAACCCGGGGCGAGCAGGACGACGCAGAGCAGCGCGGCGACCAGGGCCGCGAGCGAGGCCGCGGCGCGGCGTGAGAGGGCGTGCCGGATGGGGGCGAGCCGGCCGAAGCCGCGACCGGCCACGCCGTGGCGGGCCAAGCCGGCGCGCGAGGTGCGCGTGGACGTGGCGGTCGCGCGCCTCAAACCGGGCGGACCGAGATTCGCAGCTCACGGGAGTCGATGGTCGCGGCGCTGACGGTGCCCCCCGCCCCGTCCTCGTCGCCGAACGTGATGCTCCGCGCCAGCACCTCGCCGGCGATGTAGGTCTCGTGCTCCTGGGCGACCGCCAGCAGCTCGGCGTCGCCGCCGAGGCGGAGCTCGATCCGGTCGGTGATCTCGAGGCCCGCGTTCTTGCGTGCGTCCTGGACGGCGCGGACGATCTCGCGGGCGAGGCCGGCGCGGCGCAGCTCCTCGTCGATCTCCAGCTGTAGCGCGACCGCGTGGCCCGCCTCGGCCTCGACCTCGTAGCCCTCCAGCGGCGCCAGGGCGAGGATCAGGTCGTCGGGGCCGAGCGTGTGGTCGGTGCCGTCGATCGAGATGCCGACCTCGCCGCCGTCGGCGAGCGTCTGCGCGACGCGCGAGGCGTCGAGCGCCGCCACCGCCGCGGCGACCTGCGGCATCCTCTTGCCGAAGCGCGGGCCGAGCGTGCGGTAGTTCGGCTTCACCGTGTAGGAGACGAGCTCGCCCTCATCGGAGACGAAGTCGAGCTCGTTGACGTTGAGCTCGGCGGTGACCAGGTCGGCGAGCGCCTCGATCGCGGCCCGCTCGTCCTCGTTGGCGACGATCACCGCGCGGCGCAGCGGCTGGCGCACTTTCACCTTGCCGGCGGAGCGGGCGGCGTGGCCGAGGCGGACGGTGCGCTGCACGGCGGCCATCCCGGCTTCCAGCTCGGCGTCGAGGAGCGCCTCGTCGACCTCCGGGAAGCTCGCCAGGTGGACCGAGTCGGGCGCGTCGCCGAACTCGCCGTCGGCGCCGCCGAGGAGGTTGCGGTAGATCTCGTCGGCGAGGAAGGGGGTGAAGGGCGCGAGCATCTTCGACGTCTCCAGCAGGCAGGTGCGCAGGGTCGCGAAGGCGGCCGCGTCGCCGTCCCAGAAGCGCCGCCGCGAGAGCCGCACGTACCAGTTGGAGAGCTCCTCGACGAGCTCGGCGATGGCCCGCCCCGCGGTCGTGCAGTCGAAGTCGTCCATGCGCTCGCGCACCGTGGCGACGGTCGCCTGCAGGCGCGAGAGCGCCCAGCGGTCGAGGTCGGTCCCGCCCAGCTGTTCCTTTTGCGCCTCTGAGGCTGAAAAGGAACAGCCGGCGAGGGTGGCCGGGGTGAGGCCCTCGGTGGCGTTCGCGTAGAGGACCCAGAACGAGTACGTGTTCCAGAGCGTCAGCATGAACTGGCGCACCGACTCGCCGACCGTGTCCAGGGAGAAGCGGTAGCCGGCCCAGGGCTGCTGCGCGGTGAGGTAGTACCAACGGAAGGCGTCGGCGCCGTGGGCGTCGAGCACGTCCCAGGGGTCGACGACGTTGCCGCGGCTCTTCGACATCTTCTGGCCCTCGGGGTCGAGGATCAGCCCGAGGCAGACGCAGTTCTTGAAGCTCGAGGTGCCGAAGAGGAGCGTCGACTCGGCGAGCAGCGTGTAGAACCAGCCGCGGGTCTGGTCCTGGGCCTCGCAGATGTAGTCGGCGGGGAAGCGCGCCTCGAACTCCTCCTGCCCCTCGAAGGGGTAGTGGAACTGGGCGAACGGCATCGCGCCGCTGTCGTACCAGGTGTCGATCACCGAGCTCACGCGGCGCATGTCCTTGCCACAGTCCTGACACCGGATCGTGACCTCGTCGATGTAGGGGCGGTGGAGATCCTCGGGGACTTCGCCGCCGGAGCGCTCGCGCAGCTCCTCGACCGAGCCGATGCAGGCAAGCGCGCCACAGGCCTCGTCGGTGCAGCGCCAGATCGGCAGCGGGGTCCCCCAGTAGCGGTTGCGCGAGAGCGCCCAGTCGACGTTGTTCTCCAGCCATTTGCCGAAGCGGCCGTGCTTGACGTGCTCGGGATGCCAGCCGATCGTCTCGTTGTTGGCGAGAAGCTCGTCGCGGACGGCCGAGGTGCCGATGTACCAGCTGGTGGTCGCGTAGTAGAGGAGCGGCGTGCCGCAGCGCCAGCAGTGCGGGTAGGCGTGCTCGTAGACCTGCTCGCGGAAGAGGAGGCCGCGCTCGGCGAGGCGGTCGATGAGGCGGCGGGTCGTCTCACTTCCTTTTACGAACTCGCCGGCGAAGCCGACGACTCGGTCGTCGAAGGTGCCGTCCGGACGGACCGGGTTGTAGAGGCTGCTCGCGACGGTGGGGTCGAAGATGCCCGCCGCGGCGGCGACCGCGTAGTCGTCCTCGCCGAAGGGGGGCGCGATGTGGACGAGGCCGGTGCCGTCCTCGGTGGTGACGAAGTCGCCGGCGATCACCGGGTAGGCGCCGGGCTCGACGTCGTTCAGGTCGAAGACCGGGCCTTTGTAGTGGAGGTCGAGGAGCGCCGATCCCGGCATCTCCTCCAGCGGCTCCGCACCCTCGCCGAGCACGCGCTCCACGAGGTCGCGCGCCACGATCAGGGTCTCGCCGTCGACCCGCGCCCGGACGTAGGCGACGCCCGGGTTCACCGCCACGGCTTTGTTGCCGGGGAGCGTCCAGGGCGTCGTCGTCCAGACCAGGAGCGATTCGCGCTCCGCGCCGAGGAGCGGGAAGCGCACGTAGATCGAGGCGTCCTTGACGTCCTGGTAGCCCTGGGCGACCTCGTGCGACGACAGCGGCGTGCCGTCGCGCGGGCAGTAGGGGACAACCTTGTGACCCTCGTAGAGGCGGCCCTTCTCGAAGAGCTGGGACAGCGACCACCAGACCGACTCGATGTAGCGGTCCTCGAGCGTCACATAAGGGTCGTCGAGGTCGATCCAGTAGCCGATCCGCTCGGTCAGGCGGTTCCACTCCTCGACGTACTCGAAGACCGACTCGCGGCAGCGCTGGTTGAACTCGGCGATCCCGAAGGCCTCGATCTCCTGCTTGGAGGAGATGCCGAGCTGTTTTTCGACCTCGAGCTCGACTGGCAGCCCGTGGCAGTCCCAGCCCGCTTTGCGCGGCACCCGGTACCCGCACATCGTGCGGTAGCGGGGGTAGATGTCCTTGAAGACGCGGGCGAGGACGTGGTGGGAGCCGGGGCGGCCGTTGGCGGTCGGCGGGCCCTCGTAGAAGGACCAGATCGGCGCGTCGGCGCGCTCGGCGAGGGTACGGGCGAAGAGGTCCTGGTCGCGCCAGCGCTCCAGCACCTGCTGCTCGAGGTCGGGGAAGGACTGCTTCGGGTCTACGGGGGCATATCCGGGCACGGCCGCGGATTGTAGGAGCGGTGAGGGGCCGGCCCGTGGCCGGGTCGTGACCGCGGGCGGGGCCGTGCGCCTCGGTACTCGCCGGTACCCCCCGACGCGATCATCGCGGCGAGCCAATATGGTTGCACCGATGCCTGCATTCGATTTGAACGGCAAGGTGGCGCTGGTGACCGGCGCGGCGCGGGGGATCGGCTACGAGACCGCGCGTCAGATGCAGATGCGGGGCGCCTCGGTGGCGGTCCTCGACCTCGACCCCGCACAGGCGCGCGACGCGGCCGAGCGGATCGGCGCGCGGGCGATCGGGATCGGTGCCGACGTCACCGACCAGGGGGCGATGATGGCCGCCGTCGCCGAGGTGGTCGAGACCTTCGGCGGCCTCGACTGCGCGGTCGCCAACGCCGGCATCGCCCAGAAGCAGATGGCGACGGTCTACGGGATGTCCGGCGAGGAATGGGAACGCGTCCTCGAGGTCGACCTCCTCGGCGTCTTCCGCACCGTGCGCGCCGCCCTCCCCCAGATCGTCGAGCGCCGCGGCCACCTCGGCCTCGTCTCCTCCGCCTACGCCTTCGTCAACGGCATGGGCAACAGCCCCTACGCGGTGGCGAAGCCGGGGGTCGAGTCCCTGGGACGCTCCCTGCGCGTCGAGCTCGCCCCCCACGGCGCGAGCGCCACCGTCGCCTACTTCGGCTGGGTCGACACGACGATGGTCCAGGACGCCCTCTCCCAACCCGACGCCCAGAAACTGAACGAGGGCATCCCATCCTTCCTGATGAAGCGGATCAAACCCGACGAAGCAGCGGCCGCCTTCGTCCGCGGCATCGAAGACCGCGCCCCCCGCGTCTTCGCCCCGAAGTGGTGGCGCTACCTGAGCGCCCTGCGCGGCATCGTCAACCCCCTGATCGACAAGCGCCAGGAGCGCGACCTCCGCACCCAGCGCCTCCTCGCCGAGATCGACGCCCGGACCACCGACAAGCAGCCCGGTTGACGGGCCGAAAACTAGACATATAGGCAGGGTTTTCGGCCCATCGACCTTGTGGGCGCCGGAACCGCGCTGTCGGCCGGGGGACAAGGGACGGCCAAGGGACGCCGAGGGATGGCGAAGGGACGCGGCCCTCTCGGCCACGGCCCGGGCAGGCTGTGGCCGTGGCCGAGAGGGCCGGGTGTGCGGGGGGAGGCAGCCGGGACGCAGGCGTCACGGGAGTGCGGGGGAGTGGGACGGGAGGCTCACAGAAGGCTCAGGGAACCGTCACCGATCTCGGGCCTCGTCACAGAGAGCGTGAGAACTCCACGCTTCCTCCCGTCTTCCTCATGCCTTCCCACCACCCGGGCCTCTGCCGTGGCGCCCGTGGAGCCTTACCGTCCCAATGAGGCGGTAAAGCTCCACAGGCTCGCCGTGGCGGGCGTCGCGGGGGACCGATCCTTGAGAGACCGCGACGAGACCCCGTAGTTCGTGGCGGACCCGTGGACTTCGTGACGAACCCTCGCCGCCTCTCCCACGAAAGCCTCACGTCCTGGGCGCCTCATGGGGGTCACAGCCTGCCAGGACCCCCATGAGGCGCCCAGGACAGCCGCCGGCAATCCGAAGTGGTG
>JBPYFM010000121.1:0-25900 GCA_051986435.1 Solirubrobacterales bacterium
CCCCCGTGCGTGTTGGACGACACGGGAGGAAGCGTGGAGATCCCACGCTCTCCGTGACGACGCCCCACCTGGGTCACGGATCGGTGACGGATCCGTGGGACTCCCGTCGCTCTCCCGCGAGGGTCCCTCCACGCTCTCCTGAGACCCGGCCCTCTCGGCCACGGCCACAGCCTGCCCGGGCCGTCGACGAGAGGGCCGCGTCCCTCGGCCGTCCCTCCTCGGCCCTTCCCCGCCCCTAAGCCACGCCCGGCAGGGCGATGTCCGCTGCCTCTTGCTCCGGCCGGATGCTCGTCATCTTTTCCGCCCGGCGCTGCTGCCAGGTGGCGAAGCCCATGGCGGCGACGGTGGTGAAGAAGAGGATCATCGCCACGACATACACTTCGACCGGGATCCCACGCTGGGCGGCGCCGAAGATGTACAGCGGGAAGGTCACCGTCGTCCCCGCGTTGAAGTTGGAGATGACGAAGTCGTCGATCGAGAGCGCGAAGGCGAGCATCGCCGCGCCGAAGATGCCGGGCAGGATCAGGGGGAAGGTGACCAGGCGGAAGGTGGTGAAGGAGTTTGCGCCAAGGTCCCTCGCCGCCTCCTCGAGGCTGCGATCGAAGCCGATCAGCCGCGAGCGCACGACGACGACGACGAAGCTGATGCAGAACATCACGTGGGCGATCAACAGGGTCTGGAAGCCGAGCGTCGGGGTGCCGAGCAGCAGGAAGAAGGAGAGGAGCGAGGCACCCATCACCACCTCGGGCGTCGCCATCGGGATGACGATCAGGAAGTTGGCGAACCGCCGGCCGAAGAACTTATGGCGGACCAGTGCGATCGCCATCATGGTGCCGATGATGGTCGAGATGACCGTCGCCAGCAGCGCCAGCCTGATGCTGGTCAGCATCGCTTCGGTGAGTTCGGTGTTGCTGAACGGGTGCGACCAATGCTTGACGGTGAAGCCGACCCAGGTGAAGTTGTAGCGCCCGGCCGGGTTGTTGAAGGAGAAGACCAGGATGACCACGATCGGGACCAGCAGGTAGATCACCACCAGCACCGCGACGATGTTCACCGCGTGTTCGCGCAGCCAGCGCCAGGCGCGGGCGGTCCTGCCTTCGGCGCCCAGCGAGCCGCGGCCGGGAACGCCTTCCGGGGTGCGGGTGAGTGGCTCCTGGGTGGTGCTCATACCGCCTCCTGCCCCATCAGCGCCTCCGACCCGGCGAAGCGGATGTAGATGAAGACGACGATCATGATCAAGGCCATCAGCACGAACGACAGCGCCGCGGCCGACGGGTAATCGGACTGGGTCAGGTAGAGCGACTGGATCACGTTGCCGATCATCCGGTTGTTGGCGCCGCCGAGGAACTCGGCGTTGACGTAGTCGCCGACGGCGGGGATGAAGGTGAGCAGCGTCCCCGCCACGACCCCCGGCAGGGAGAGCGGCAGGGTCACTTTCCAGAAGGTGCTCGAAGCATTTGCGTAGAGGTCTTTCGAGGCCTCCAGCACGCGCACGTCGATCCGCTCGAGGCTGGCGTAGAGCGGCAGCACCATGAACGGCAGGAAGTTGTAGGTGATGCCGGAGATCACCGCGAACCCGGTGGCGAGGATATGGCCGCTCGAGGCGATCCCGATGGTGTGGAGAAATTCGGTGACCGGACTTTCGTCGGAGAGGATCGTCTCCCAGGCCAGCGTCCGGATCAAGTAGGTGGTGAAGAACGGCGCGACGACGGCGAACAACATCAGGTTCCGCCATCTCCCCGCCTTGAAGGCGATCACGTAGGCGAGTGGGTAGGCGATCAGCAGGCACAGCACCGTCGCGGTGGCGGCGTACTCGAAGGAGCGGAAGAACTGCGTGTCATACAGTTCGAGCGCTTCGCTGTAGTTCGACCATGCCCAGTCGAAGTGGAAGGCGCCGACGACTCCCGAGTACAGCGAGAGCTTCGCCATGTAGTAGAGCGGGATGACGAAGAAGACGATCAGCCAGATCGCCCCCGGCCCGAGCAGGAAGTAGGCGACCGAGCGACGGCGGACGGCGGCGATCATCGCCACCCTCCGCCGTCGCTGTACACCCGAGGGGCCATCGATCTCAGCCGTTGAGCACTTCGTCGAAGGCGCGGATCACGTTCTGTTCCTCCTTGCCTTCCAGGGTCGGGGTCGGCGAGCACTTCTTGGTGAACGACGCGCTCGGGAAGATCAGGTCGTTTTCCGCGAGTTCGGGTTCACGTTCCTTGAGGATTTCCTGCACGCCTTCGACCGGAGTCACGTAGTTCACGTATTCGGCGATGTTCGCCTGAACTTCCGGTTCGTAGACGTAGTTCATGAACGCCTCGGCGGCGGTCGGATTTGGTGCGCCGACGGGGACGATCATGTCTTCCGACCAGAGCATGCAGCCTTCGGTCGGCATCCGCCATTCGAGGTTCGGATTGTCGGCCTGGAGCTGCACCGCGTCGCCCGACCAGCCCATCACCGCGACCACGTTGCCGTTCGTCAGGTCGGCCGCGTAGTCGTTGCCGGTGAAGCGTCGGATCTGGCCGTCCGTAGCGGCGGTCTTGATTTTTTCGATCGCCTTCATCCAGTCGGCTTCGGTGGCCGCTTCGGTGTCCACCCCTTCGCACTTCATGACCAGCGGTACCGTTTCGCGGACTTCGTTCAGCAGGTCGACCTTGCCCTTGTACTTCGGATTGAACAGGTCGCAGATCGAGTGGATCTCCGGTGCCAGTTCTTTGTTGACGATGACTCCGGTCATGCCGCTCTGCCACGGCACGCTGTATTCGCGTTCCTTGTCGAATGGCGGGTGGCGCAGGCTCTGCTGCATGTTCGCCTCGACTTCCGGCAGCGCCGACTTGTCGAGTTTCTGCAGGTAGCCGAGCTTGATCATTTTGGCCACCATGTAGTCGGCGAGGACGAAGATGCTGCGTTCGCCCGATTCACCTTGCGCGAGCTGCGGCTGCATCTTGTTGAAGAATTCTTCGTTCGAGTTGATGTCTTCGTGGTAATCGACCGTGATGCCGGTCTTCTTCTCGAAGTTCGGCACGGTCTTTTTGTCGATGTAGAGCGGCCAGTTGGAGATCACGAGATTGCCGCTCGCTTTGCTTTCGAGTTCGACCTTGGAGGCTTCGGTGGAGCCCCCGCCTTCGATGCTGTTGCCGCCGCCGCAGGCCGCGAGGCCCAGTGCGATCGCCAGCACGGCTACCGCGCCGCCCAGCTTCAGCAACACCCCCCGGCGTTTCATCATCGCGATCCTCATCCCTTCTCGTTGGTTGCTAGTTGCGGCGCCGCCACCCCGTGCGGCGATTCGGTGACCACGTGCATGTGCTCCGGTGCCCAGCTCAGCGACACCTTGGCGCCGCCGCCGGGCAGCCGCTGCCGTTGCGACTCGTCGGCGTTCGGCACCAGCACCGTCATCCGCACGTCGCCGCCCAGGTTGACGACGATCTGCGTCGCCGTCCCCAGGTAGAGCGAGCTCTCGACCACGCCGTCGACCCGCGGCAGACCGTCCGCCAAGGCGCCGTCGCCGTTCATCGAGACCGTCAGCTTCTCCGGCCGCACGACCGCGGCGCAGCCTTCGCCCGGGCCGAGGTCCCCGGTGTCCGCCTCGACCTCGGGTCCGCTGTCGAGCTTCACCCGCCCGGTCCCGGACACCGTCGCCGGCATCAGGTTCGAGACGCCGATGAAGCCCGCGACGAAGGTGGTGGTGGGGCGGTCGTAGACCTCCTCCGGGACGCTGACCTGTTCGACGTGGCCGCGGTTCATGACCGCGATCCGGTCGCTCATCGTCAACGCCTCCTCCTGGTCGTGGGTGACGTAGACGAAGGTGATCCCGACCTCGCGCTGGATCCGCTTCAGCTCCACCTGCAGCCCCTTGCGCAGCTTCAGGTCGAGCGCCCCGAGCGGCTCGTCGAGCAGCAGCACCTTCGGCAGGTTGACCAGCGCCCGGGCCAACGCGACGCGCTGCTGCATGCCGCCGGAGAGCTGCGAGGGGCGCCGGTTCGCCTCGCGTGCCAACCCGACCCGCCGCAGCTCCGCCGTCACCCGTTCGGCGATCTCGTCCTTGTCGACGCCCTTGCGCTTCAACCCGAAGGCGACGTTCTTCTCGACGCTCAGGTGGGGGAAGAGCGCGTAGCTCTGGAAGACCGTGTTGGTCGGCCGCTTGTGGGGCGGCAGTGCCGCGACGTCCTCGCCCTCGATCGCGATCTCGCCGCTGGTCGGCCGCTCGAAGCCCGCGATCATCCGCAGCGTCGTCGTCTTGCCGCAGCCGCTCGGCCCGAGCAGCGTGAAGAATTCGCCCCCTCCCAGCTCCAGCGACAGATTGTCGACGGCGGTGAAGTCGTCGAAGCGTTTGGTGACGTTGCGCAGGGCGACGCTCGGCGGGTCCGCCTCGACCCTCCGCGGCTCCGTGATCGTCGTCTGCTCGGGTTCGCTCATCACTCCTCCATCCCCTTTCCCTCGAGCCCGACGGTATGCCCCGCCGGCACGGCTCGCAAGTGGCGAATGTCCTAAAAGGACAGCAACCACTTATACATGGTGTATAAACTAAAAGGGCTTGCTTCAACCGAAAGCCCCTTGCGTCTGTGCCTGACGGCCTCTAGCTTTGTCCAGAACGTCGCAAGCGTTTTGGAAGGAGAGCGGCATGGCGACCGCACCGCACGTAGTCGATTCAGAACTGCAGAAACTGGCCCGCGAGCATCTCTGGATGCACTTCTCGCGGATGGGGGGCTATGGCCCCGAGCACGAGATCCCGCTGATCACCCGGGCGGACGGCTGCTACGTCTACGACGAGCACGGCAACCGCTATCTCGACGGCCTTTCGGCGCTCTTCTGCGTCAACGCCGGCCACGGTCGCACCGAGTACGGCGAGGCCGCGGCGCGCCAGGTCGAAGAGCTCGACTTCTACACGCTGTGGAGCTACGCGCACCCGCGGGCGATCGAACTGGCGGCGCGGATCGCCGGCCTCGCCCCCGGCGACCTCAACCGCGTCTTCTTCACCGACGGCGGCTCCGAGGCGGTCGAGTCGGCGCTGAAGCTCGCGCGCAACTTCCACCGCGCCCACGGCAAAGGCCAGAAGCACAAATTCATCGCCCGCGAGGTCGCCTACCACGGCACCTCCCTCGGCGCCCTCTCGGCCACCGGCATCACCAACCTGCGCAACCAGTTCGAACCGCTGGTCTCCGGCGCCTGCCACGTGCCGAACACCAACATCTACCGCTGGCCCGAGGACCGCGACCCGCTCTGGGCCGCCGACGCGATCGAGGAGCGGATCGTCTTCGAGGGCCCGGAGACGGTCGCCGCGGTGATCCTCGAGCCGGTGCAGAACGCGGGTGGCTGCTTCGTCCCGCCGGACGGCTACTTCAAGCGCGTGCGGGAAATTTGCGACCAGTACGACGTGCTGCTGATCTCCGACGAGGTGATCTGCGCCTGGGGCCGCCTCGGTCACTACTTCGGCTGCGAACGGTTCGGCTACCAGCCGGACCTGATCACCACGGCGAAGGGGATCACCTCCGCCTACGCGCCGATGGGGGCGGTGATCGCCTCCGACCGCGTGTTCGAGCCGTTCAGCGAGGGCGACACCTCGTTCGCCCACGGGTTCACCTTCGCCGGGCATCCGGTGGCGGCGGCGATCGCGCTCGCCAACATCGACGTCTTCGAGCGCGAGGACCTCTGCGGCCACGTGCTCGCCAAGGAGGGCGAGTTCCGCGGCATGCTGGAAAGCCTGCGCGAGCTGCCGATCGTCGGCGACGTGCGCGGCGCCGGCTACTTCCAGGCGATCGAGCTGGTCAAAGACAAGGAGACGAAGGAGAGCTTCGACGACGAGGAGTCGGAGAAGCTCCTGCGCGGCTTCCTCTCCGGCGAGCTCTACAAGCGCGGGCTGATCTGCCGCGCCGACGACCGCGGCGACCCGGTGATCCAGCTGGCGCCGCCGCTGATCGCCGACACCGAGCAGTTCGAGGAAATCCACGACGTCTTGTCCGGCGTCCTCACCGAGGCGTGGGACCAGGTGGTCGGGCACCCATAGGGTCACTGAGGAGCCGATGTGCTCACGGTCCAAAGCCTCCTAGACGAGCTCGATCTGGAGCTGGCCACCGGCACCGAGAGTGCCGACGCGCCGGTCCGCTGGGTGCACATCTCCGAGCTGCAGGACCCGACCCCGTGGCTGTCGGGCGGGGAGCTGATGCTGACCACCGGCATCCCGCTCGACACCGAGCGCAAGCAGCGCGCTTTCGTCGCCGACCTCGCCGAGCGCAACCTGGCGGGACTCGGGTTCGGCACCGGCTTCAGCCACAAACGATTGCCTAAAGCTCTGGTGCACGAGGCCGAAAAGCGCTCGTTTCCGCTATTCGAGGTCCCCTACTCGACCCCGTTCATCGCGATCACCGAGAAGGCGTTCACGCGCCTGGTCAACGAGCAGTACGAGGTGCTGCAGCGGGGGCTGGCGATCCAGCGGCGGCTCGAGCGGCTGGTGCTGGAGGAGCGCGGGCTGGAGGAAATCGCCGCCACCGTCGCCTCGGCGGTGGGGGGGACGGTGGCGATCCTCGACGGCCGTGGTGAGCGGCTCGCCGGGCGTGGCTTCCGCCGCCAGCTCTCCGCCGAGGCGATCGGCGGGATCCGCCGCGAGGTCGTCGGCCACGCCGGCGACGGCCACCCCTTCGTGCCCTCGCACCCCTCGCTGACCGGGCGGGCGCTCGCCCACCCGGTCGTCTCGCCCGGCGGCGGGCCGCCGCAGGCCTGGGTGGTGATCGTCCGGGACTCCGGCGGGCTCGGCGATTTCGAGCGGCTGATCTTGCAGCAGGCGGTGGCGATCGTGGCGCTGGAGCTGATGCGCCGGCGGGTCGCGCGGGAGACCGAGCGGCGGCTGGCGGGCGACGTCCTCGCCGCGGCCCTGGGCGGCGTGATGGACCCGGTGGAGCTGCGCCGCCGCCTCGAGCCCTTCGGCATCGGCGGCGAGGCCGCGGTCCTCGTCTTCGACGTCGAGCACCCCGGTGCCGCCGCACCCACCCTGGAAGCGGCGCTCACGGCCGCCGCCTGCCCGGCCGTGGTCGCCCCACACGAGACCGGCGCGCGCGAGCTGCTCTGCGCGGTGATCGACGCCACCGACCGCGACCCGGTCGAGGTCGCCGCGGGCGCCCGCAAGGCGCTGATCGCGGAGCGCGGCGCCGTCCGCGCCGCCGCCAGCCGCGCCGCCGCCCCGGACGCCCTGCGTCACTCGTTCCACGAGGCGCGCTGCGCGCTCGAAGCGACCACCTTCGCCAACGGCTCCGCCCCCGAGGTCGCCTCCTGGCGGGACCTCGGTGCCTTCACCCTGCTGCTCTCGATCCAGGACGACGACGCCCTCGGCCTCTACTGCGACTCGGTGCTCGGCCCGATCGAGGAAGGCGACGAGGAGTACGGCGGCGAGCTGCTGCGCTCGCTGGAGGCGTTCATCGAGCAGAACGGCCAGTGGGAGCGCGCCGCGCGCGAGGTCTACTGCCACCGCCACACCCTGCGCTACCGGATGCGCAAGGTGGAAGAGCTGACCGGGCGCGACCTCTCGCGCGCCCACGACCGGATCGAGTTCTGGCTGGCGCTGCGGGCGCGGGAGCTGGTCACCTAGTGCACCAGGTGAAGGTCGGGGTCCCGACCGAGATCAAGGCCGACGAGTACCGCGTGGCGATCACCCCGGCCGGGGTGCGCGAAATGGTCGAGCACGGCCATGAGGTGCTGATCCAGGCCGGCGCGGGGGAGGGCTCGGCGATCTCCGACGAGCGCTATGCGATCCAGGGGGCGCGGATCGTCCCCGACGCGGCCGCGGTCTTCGGCGAGGCGGAGATGATCCTCCACGTCAAGGAGCTGCAGCCGGAGGAGATCGCGATGCTCCGCCCCGACCAGCTGCTCTTCACCTACCTGCACCTGGCGCCCGACCCGGAGCAGACCCGCGGCCTCCGCGAGTCCGGGGCGACCGCGGTCGCCTACGAGACGGTCGAGGACGCCGAGGGTCACCTGCCGCTGCTGGCGCCGATGAGCGAGGTGGCGGGGAAGATCGCCACCCAGGCGGGCGCCTACATGCTGCAGAAGCCGGAGGGCGGCCGCGGCATCCTGCTCGCCGGCGTGCCCGGCGTCGCCGCCGCCAACGTGATGGTGATCGGCGGCGGTGTGGTCGGCATGAACGCCGCCTTCATCGCGATCGGGATGGAGGCCGACGTCTTCGTCTTCGACCGCTCGATCGACCGGCTGCGGGAGCTCGACGTGGTCTTCAACGGCCGCTGCTCGACCGTGTACTCGACCAGGCTCGCGGTCGAGGAGATGCTGCCGCGCGCCGACCTCGTCATCGGCGCGGTCCTCGTCCACGGCGCCCGCGCGCCCTACGTCGTCACCCGCACCGATCTAAAGCTTATGAAGCCAGGGGCGGTCCTTGTGGACGTAGCCATCGACCAGGGCGGTTGTTTTGAGACCTCCCACCCGACCACCCACCACGAACCCACCTTCGAGGTCGACGGCATCACCCACTACTGCGTCGCCAACATGCCCGGCGCCGTGCCGATCACCTCGACCCAGGCGCTGACCAACGCGACCCTGCCTTACGCGATCGCGATCGCCACCTACGGGCTCGCCGAGGCGATCGAGCGGATCCCCGGGCTGCGGCCCGGCGTCAACGTCGCGGCGGGCAAGGTGACCCATCCGGCCGTCGCCGAGGGCGTCGGCATGGAGTATGTCCCGGTCGAGACCGCGCTCGGCCTGAACTAGATGAACGGCCTGATCCCGGTCGCCGCCGCGGCGATCGGCCTCCTCGCCGCACACGCACCGGCCGGCGGGAGCGAAGCAGAAGCGCACCGCTGCCACGGGCGGCGGGCGACGATCGTCGGCACCGCGGGCGACGACGTCCTCCAGGGCACGCCGGGCCGCGACGTGATCTGGGGCGGGCCGGGAAACGACACGATCTACGGCCTGCTTGGCAACGACCTGATCTGCGGAGGAGGCGGCGACGACGTGATCCACGGCGGCCGCGGCAACGACGAAGTCTTCGGCGGCCAGGGCGCCGACCGCGTCTTCGGCGACCTCGGCGACGACAAGGTGGTCGGCGGCCCGGGCTCCTACGACGACGTCGCCGGCGGGCTCGGCATCGACACCGTCAACGGCGGGCCGGGCGACTACGACCTCGTCCACGGCGATTATGGCTACGACCGCATGTCGGGCGGGCCGGGGAAGCACGACATCGCCTCCTTCGCGACCGCGGTGTCCCTCGACGGCACCTCCGGCGTCTGGGCCTCGCTGCGCGACCACGAGGCGCGCGGCGACGGCCACGACAAGCTCTTCGAGTTCGAGGATCTCGAAGGCTCGGCCTTCCGCGACACGCTGATCGGCAACGGCGCCGCGAACGAGATCAGAGGTGGACCGGGGAACGACACGCTGATCGGCGGCGGCGGGCACGACGTGCTCGACGGCGGCGTGGGGACCGACAGCTGCCGCGGCGCGCCGGGGCGGACCACCTCCTGCGGCCCCGAAAAGCGGCTGCCGGGGAGCGCCTACGTCCAGGTCGACGCGGTGCCCGGCGGGGGCGGCGGGGTGCAGATCGTCGGCGGCCGCGGGCGCGACGACATCACGGTCGCCTACGAAGCGGCGACCAACACGCTCGAGGTGGACGCGGGGGCCGGGCTCGCCGCGGGGCCCGGCTGCGAACACCGCGGGGGCGGTTCGAACCCGCCGCGGGAAGTCCTCTGCCCGTTCGCCGGCCCGGCCCGCTGGCTGATGGCCGACATGGGGCCCGGCAACGATCACTTCACCGTCAAGGGCTCCCTGGTGTCGGTCGGCAGCATCCGGGTCGACGGCGGCGAGGGCGACGACGTCATCCGCGGCGGCCCCGAGGACGACCTCCTGCAGGCCGGCCCTGGCGCCGACAAGCTCTACGGCGGGCCCGGCGCCGACGGCCTCGTCGGCGGCACGCCCGGCCCGACCTACCTCTACGGCGGCCCGGACGGCGACCTGCTGGCGGCGGGCGGCGGGTGTGCCGGCGGCGCGCTGGTCGGCGGCGGCGGCCGCGACGACGCCTCCTTCGCCGAGACCGGCTACCACCCCGGCCGGCTGATCGTCTCCTTCCCCCGGCACTCGGCCTGGATCACCACGATCCCCGGCTGCCACCACGTCCACATCTCGCCGACCGACGAGGACATGGAGGGCTCGTTCGGCCCCGATGTCCTGATCGGCAACCGCCGCCCCAACGCGATCCTCGGCCAGCCCGGCAAGGACGTCTTCATCGGCAACGGCGGCGACGACGTGATCGACGCCCGCGACGGCACGAGGGACATCTCGATCCAGTGCGCCCCCGGCCACCCCCGCGTCCCCGGCAGGCCGGCCACGAAATCCCACAAGGCCGTCCCACCCAAGCCGGCCACCGGCCACCCGGAAGGCCGCGCCCTCCTGGACACCATCGACCCGGCCCCGATCCTCTGCGCCAAGACCAAGCACGGCACCCCCGTCCCCGGACTTAACGGCTAAAACCACCCCGAGAGGGGGGAGAGAATCCCAACCCTTAGACCTTTGTAACCCTGTGGGTGACAAAGGTCTAAGGGTTGGGCATGGAGCGCTGGCGGAGCTGGCGACCAGGCAGCACGGGGTCGTCTCGACCAGGCAGTTGGCGGAGCTGGGATACGGTCGGAACGCCGTCGCGAAGGCCGCGAAGGTGGGACGGCTCCATCGGGTGCATCGAGGCGTCTACGTGGTCGGTCAGCGACGGCTCACGTGGGAGGGATGGTGCATGGCGGCCGTGCTGGCCTCCTACCCGTCGGTCGCCAGCCATTTCGCTGCCGCATGGCTCTGGGGCCTGCTGCGGTCGCAGCCGGAAACGATCCACATCACTTGTCGAAGTCCCCGTCCTCGCAAGAGGCGGTTCGTCGGGGTCCACACGGCCGACTTGGCGCGGGACGACCTCGCGCGGCGGGACGGAATACCGGTCACCTCGCTCTCGCGGACGATCCTCGACGTCGCGGTCACGAGCAGGTTGCGGACGGTCAAGCGCCACATCCAGATCGCGAACGACGAAAAGCTCTTCGACCTGCGCGAGATGGAGGACCTGCTGGCGCGAACCAAGGGGCATCGGGGGCAGGCGAAGGTGCGCGCCGCGCTCGACCTATATGAGGAGCAGCCGCCGTTCACTCGCTCGGGGCTCGAGGAGCGCTTCCGCGAGGTCATCCGGGAGGCCGGCCTGCCCGAGCCCTCGATGAACTTCTTCGTCGCCGGCTACGAGATCGACGCCTACTGGGCCGATGCCCGCTTCGGCGTCGAACTCGACGTCTACGAGACCCACGGCTCCCGACTCTCCTTCGAGGAAGATCGGAAACGGGACGACGAGCTGCTCTTGGTCGGGATCGAGACGACCCGGGTCACCGGGCGGCGGCTCGACCGGGACCCGGGGGGTGTCGTCGACTCGGTCCGGCGCCACCTCGCGCGACGCGCTCGCATAAAGTGAGGCCGTGGCCGAGAAGACCGCGAACGGAGACGAGGCGGCGGCGATCGCAGCGGCGATCGCGCGCTTCGAGTCGGAATTCGCCGCCGCGCGGGCGGGGGAGCCCGAGGACGCGATCGGACCGTGGCAGCGCGCCGCGCTGCTCGAGGGAGTGGGCGCCAAGCAGGACATCCAGGACCCACAAGCACCAGGAGGAGCGAGATGGCAGTCGTGAAAATCATCGAGCTCGTCGGCAGCTCCAAGACGTCGACCGACGATGCCGCCAAACAGGCGCTGGCGCAGGCGCAGGGATCGCTGCGCAACATCCGCGCCGTCGACATCGTCTCGACCGGGATCCGCGGCGAGAACCTGGACGAGTACCGGGCTCACGTCCGCGTCGCGTTCCTGATCGAGGGATCGGAGGTCAGTTGATGAGCGACGCCGCCGACGCGACGCCGAAGGAGATCTCCCGCGCCGAGGCGCGGGAGATGGTCGACAAGGGCGCCCAGCTGGTCGACGTGCGCGCCGACCATGAGTGGGAGACCGGGCATCTGCCCGGCGCCGTCCACATCCCGCTCGCCGAGCTGCCCCGACACCTCGACGAGATCGACAAGGACCGCCCGGTGATCCTCTACTGCCGCGGCGGCAACCGCTCCTCGATGGCGACCGCGGCGCTGGCCGAGGCGGGCTACGACGCGGCGAAGCTCAGCGAGGGCGCCGTCGGCTGGGAGGAAGAGGGCCTGCCGTTCGAGCCAGAGGGCGGTTACGTGGCCGAGTCGGGCGAGGCGGCGGCAATTATCGAGGCCCGCAAACGCACCTCCTGAGCCAAATCTCGGAACTTCTCAGATAAATACCCTAATCCCGGTCAGGGTTTTGCTAATTTGCTCCGCATGGAGCTAACCGTCACCGAGAACAAGGACCAGCGGGGCAAGGGCCGAGTCGGGACCCTGGAGAACCCGGAGGTCTACTCCGACGTCCCGGGCCACATCATCCCGATCATCGAGCGCGAGTTCACCGACTTCGACAACGAAGCCGAGCAGTTCCTCGCCGGGGATCTACCCGAGAACGAGTTCATCGGGTTCCGCCTGAAACAGGGCGTGTACGGGCAGCGCCAGTCCGACGTCCAGATGATCCGGGTCAAGCTTCCGTTCGGCGGGGTGACGCCCGAGCAGATGGACGCGTTCGCGGACGTCGTCGAGAAATGGGCGCCGCTGCGCAAAGGCCACATCACCACCCGGCAGAACATCCAGATCCACCACGTGCCGTTGCGCGACACCGAGGAGCTGCTGAAGGTGATCGCCGAGGCCGGCCTCTCCTCGCGCGAGGGCTGCGGCAACACGGTCCGCAACGTGACCGGCGACCCCTGGGCCGGCGTCGCCCCCGACGAGATCTTCGACCCGACGCCGTACGCCGGCGCCTACGTCCGCTACTTCGTCCGCCACCCGACGACGCAGTTGATGCCGCGCAAGATCAAGACCGCGTTCTCCGGCTCCGAGGAGGACCGCGCGATCACCGGGATCCACGACATCGCCTTCATCTCCCGCGAACGCGACGGGGTCAAGGGCTTCGAGCTGCGGGTCGGCGGCGGCACCGCGATCATGCCGCGCATCGCGCCGCCGATCGTCGACTTCGTCGAGGCCGACAACGGCGACTACCTGAAGGTGGCCGAGGCCGTCTTCCGCATCTTCGACCGCCAGGACTGGCTGCGCGTCAACCGCGCCCGCGCCCGGATCAAGGTGCTGATCGACAAGATCGGCGCCGACGCCTTCCGCGACCTGCTCGACGAGGAGCTGCAGGGCGACTGGGTCGAGGAGCGCGAATTCGGCCCGGAGCTGGTCGAGCGCCTCAGCTACGTCGACGACGAGGAGGGTCGTGCCCCGGCCGCGCCGCCGGCGCCCGCCTCGCCGAACGGCGACCGCCAGGCCTTCGACCGCTTCGTCGAAAGCAACGTCCAGGCGCAGCGCCAGCAGGGCTTCTCCGCCGTCGAGGTGAAGGTCACCCGCGGCGACCTCACCCCGGAGCAGTTCCGCGGCCTCGCCCAGATCATGCGCGACTTCAGCGGCGGCAACGCCCGCTCGACCGTGCAGCAGAACCTGGTCCTGCGCTGGGTCCGCGACGAGTCGGTCTACGACGTCTGGACCAGGCTCTCCGAGCTCGGCCTCGGCGACCCCGGCGCACGCGAGATCTCCGACGTCGTCTCCTGCCCCGGCACCGACAGCTGCAAACTCGGGATCACCTCCTCGATGGGCCTCAACCGCGCCGTCAACGAGCGGGTCGACGAGATGCGGCTCGACGACGAGCTGACCCGGCAGATCCACATCAAAATGAGCGGCTGCCCGAACGGCTGCAGCCAGCACCACATCGCCAACATCGGCTTCTACGGCGCCTCGCTGAAGATCGGCGAGCGCCAGATGCCCGCCTACATCCCGCACATCGGCGGCAACTACGAGGGCGGTACCGTGGCCTACGGCAAGCGGCTCAAATCGCGGCTGCCGGCCAAACGGGTCCCCGAGGCGGTCGAGCGCTGGGTGCGCATGTACGAGTCCGAGCGCTCCGAGGGCGAGATCTTCAACGCCTTCGCCGAGCGGGTCGGCAACGAGCGCTTCGAAGCCGAGGTAAAGGATCTGACCATGCCGGTCGACTTCTCCCTCGAGACCATGCAAGAGTTCATCGACTGGCAGCGGGCGACTCCGTATGAAGTCATCCGCGGCGAAGGGGAGTGCGCGATCTAGCTCGCGCCCACGCGAGGAACACAGGGGACCGATGAAGCCGCCGCCAATCACCTTGTCCGGCAACGTGCCGACAGTCACCGACCTCGACCACGAGGCGATCGCGGACGAGCTCGAGGGCCTGAGCGCGAGGGAAACGATCGAGTGGATGTTCGATCAGTTCGGACAGGACCACTACATCGCCTGCTCGTTCCAGAAAACGAGCTCGGTGACGGCGCACCTGGCGTCCCAGATCAACCCCGACGCGCGCTTCTTCTACCTCGACACCGACGTCCTCTTCCCGGAGACGTACGAGACCCGCGACCGCCTCGCCGAGGCGCTCGGGATCGAGTTCGACCGCTACCACAACCTGACGCTCGCCGAGCAGGCGGCGGAGTACGGCGACGAGCTGTGGAAGCGCGAGCCCGACGCCTGCTGCGGACTGCGCAAGGTCGAGCCGATGCGCCGGGCGCTCTCATCCGTAGACTGCTGGGTCGCCGGCGTCCGCCGGGCGGATTCCAGCTCCAGGGCCGGGGCCCCGAAGTTCACCTGGGACAAGAAATTCGGCCTCTGGAAGCTGAACCCGCTCGCCGACTGGTCCGAGCGAGACGTCTGGAACTACATCCATGAGCACCGCCTTCCGTACAACCCGCTTCACGATCGCGGCTACCCTTCGATCGGCTGCACGCACTGCACGCAGCCCGTGGGTCCCGGCGGTGACCTTCGCGACGGCCGTTGGGCCGGCGTCGAAAAGACCGAGTGCGGCATCAACTAGCGCTCCGGCGAGGGGCGCGGCGGGGCTGATCCTGTGCACGGAGTGGGGGACCTAGTGGACGAGACGACGAAAGTGCGCCCGGCGGCGGTCGAGCTCGGCGACCTCGACACGCTCGAGGCGGAGTCGATCTTCATCATCCGCGAGGTCGCGGCGGAGTTCGAGCACCCGGTGATGCTCTTCTCCGGCGGGAAGGATTCGGTGCTGATGCTGCAGCTGGCGCGCAAGGCGTTCGCGCCCGCGCCGGTGCCGTTCCCGATCATGCACGTCGACACCGGGCACAACTTCCGCGAGGTGATCGAGTTCCGCGACAAGGTCGTGGAGGAATACGGGCTGCGGCTGGAGGTCGCCTCGGTCCAGGAGCTGATCGACAAAGGCATCATCAAGGTCGGCCACGAACTGGAATCGCGCAACCGCCACCAGACCCGGGCGCTGCTCGACGCGATCAAGGACGGCGGCTTCGACGCGGTGTTCGGCGGCGGGCGGCGCGACGAGGACAAGGCCCGCGCGAAGGAGCGGATCCTCTCCTTCCGCGACAAATTCGGCCAGTGGGACCCGAAGAACCAGCGGCCGGAGCTCTGGCACCTCTACAACGGGCGGCATCGCAAAGGCGAGCACATCCGCGTCTTCCCGATCTCCGACTGGACCGAGCTCGACGTCTGGCGCTACCTGGCGCGGGAAGAGATCGAGCTGCCGCCGATCTACTTCGCCCACGAGCGCGAGGTGGTCGACAACGAAGGCCTGCTGATGGCGGTCAACGAGTACTTCCCGCTGCCCGAGGGCGCCGAGTCGCACACCGAGATGGTGCGCTACCGGACCGTCGGCGACGCGACCCTGACCGGCGCCGTGCCCTCGCAGGCGACGACGTATGAGCTGGTGATCGAGGAGACCGCGGTCTCGCGGATCACCGAGCGGGGAGCGACCCGCGGCGACGACCGCTTCTCCGAAGCGGCGATGGAGGATCGCAAGCGGGAGGGCTACTTCTAGTGCCGGCCACGGAGATCCTCCGGATCGCGACCGCGGGGTCGGTCGACGACGGCAAGTCGACGCTGATCGGTCGGCTCCTGCACGACACCAAATCGATCTTCGAAGACCAGCTCGAGTCGATCGAGCGGACCTCGGAGAAACGCGGGGACGAACAGACCGACCTGGCGCTGCTGACCGACGGCCTGCGGGCGGAGCGCGAGCAGGGGATCACGATCGACGTCGCCTACCGGTACTTCGCGACGCCGAAACGCAAGTTCGTGATCGCCGACACGCCCGGCCACATCCAGTACACGCGCAACATGGTCACCGGCGCCTCGACCGCGAACCTGGCGCTGCTGCTGATCGACGCGCGCAAAGGCGTGCTCGAACAGACCCGCCGCCACGCGCTGCTGTCGTCGCTGCTCGGCGTGCCGCACCTGGTCCTCTGCGTCAACAAAATGGACCTCGTCGACTACGACCAGAAGGTCTACGACGACATCCGCGAGGAGTTCACCGCCTTCGCCGCGAAGCTCGACATCACCGACCTCGGTTTCGTGCCGATCTCGGCGCTGGAGGGCGACAACGTGGTCGAACCGTCCCCGAACATGCCGTGGTTCCACGGGCAGCCGCTGCTCGGCCACCTGGAGGACGTCCACATCGCCTCCGACCGCAACCTGGTCGACAACCGCTTCCCGGTCCAGTACGTGATCCGGCCGCAGTCGGCCGAGTACCGCGACTACCGTGGCTTCGCCGGCTCGGTCGTCGGCGGGATCTTCAAGCAGGGCGACGAGGTGATGGTGATGCCGTCGCGCAAAGCGTCGAGGATCACCGCGATCGACACGCCCGAAGGCGAGGTCGCCACGGCCTTCCCGCCGATGGCGGTGACGATCCGCCTGGAGGACGACGTCGACGTGTCCCGCGGCGACATGATCTGCCGCCCGACCAACCAGCCGACCGCGGGCCGCCGCTTCGAGGCGATGATCTGCTGGTTCGACGAGACCTCGCACCTGCGCACCGGGGCGCCATACCAGCTGAAGCACACGACGCGGTGGGTCGCCGCCGAGGTCGAGGAGCTGCGCTACCAGCTGAACGTCGACACCCTCCACCGCGATCTCACCGCGGAGACGCTCGAGGTCAACGACATCGGCCGCGTCGCGATCCACACCACCTCGCCGCTCTTCTTCGACGAGTACCGGATGAACCGGACCACCGGCAGCTTCATCATGGTCGACCCGGCGACCGACCTGACGGTCGCGGCGGGGATGATCATCAGCGCCGGCGGCGACGTCGGCGGAAGTACGGACACCGCCTCGATCGTCGCCGAGAACATCACCTTCCACCCCTCGAAGCTCTCGCGCGAGGAGCGCTGGGGGGCCCTCGAAACGGGCGGCGCGACGATCTGGATGACCGGGCTCTCGGGCTCCGGCAAGTCGACGATCGCGACCGCGATCGAGCACACCCTAGTCTCCTCCGGTCGGGCCGCCTTCATGCTCGACGGCGACAACCTGCGCCACGGCCTGAACGCCGACCTCGGCTTCTCCGAGGAGGACCGCAACCAGAACGTCCGCCGCGTCGGCGAGGTGGCGAAGATCCTCGCCGAATCGGGCACCGTGGCGATCGCCTCCCTCGTCAGCCCTTACCAGGCCGAGCGCGACCGCGTGCGCCGCATCCACGAGGAGGCGGGCATCCCCTTCTACGAGGTCTTCGTCGACACCCCCCTGGAGGAGTGCGAACGCCGCGACCCCAAGGGGCTCTACGCGAAGGCGCGGGCGGGCGAGATCACGAACCTGACCGGAATCGGCGCCCCCTACGAGGCGCCCGAAAGGCCGGATCTGGTGACGTCGCCGGACCTCGAGGAGGCCGTGCGGCAGGTTCTCGGGCTGCTGCGGTAGGCGCGGGCGGGCGCGGGGCGGCCGTCCGAGGGAGGTCCTGGGCGCCTCATGGGGGTCCTGGCAGGCTGTGACCCCCATGAGGCGCCCAGGACGTGAGGCGGGTGCCGGGTTCGTGAAAAAGCCGGCACAGGGACGTCGCGAAGTCGGACTTACGTGACGACTCCGTGCAAGAGATGCCACACCTCGCCCCGATCCGTGACGAAGATGCCGGGAACGTCACCCTTCCCGCAGCCTTTCTCCTCTTTCCGGGCCCGATCCGAGGGCCCGAAAACGCGCTGCGTGTTTTCACCGTGCTATGGCACGGTCAATCCACGCAGCGCGTCCGCGCGTGTCGCACAACACGGGAGGAAGCGTGGAGTTCCCGGCATCTCTGTGACGACGCCCGGGATCGGTGACGCTTCCGTGCCCCTTCCTTGGGCGTTCCGCCGCTCCCGCAGGCTCCCCGCGCCCCGCCTCCCCGCTCCCCGCAGCCCGGCCCCCTCACCACGGCCACAGCCTGCCCGGGCCGTGGTGAGAGGGCCGCGTCCCTTGCCCGTCCCCAGCCTGTCCCTTGCCTGTCCCTTGCCCGTCCTAGGGGCGCCACGGCACCCGCGGCTCGCCGAGGCCGAACGTGTCGTAGGCGCCGAAGCGGGCGAAGGTCTTGTGGGTCGGGCCGTGGTAGTCGGAGCTCGCCGTCGGGATCAGGTCGAGCTCGACGCAGAGGTCGAGCAGGTGGCGCGTCTGCTCCTCGGTGTGGGTGGGGTAGAAGGTCTCGACGCCGTCGGCCGCCAACGAGCGGATCAGGTCGTCGACCTCGCCGGGCTCGGAGATGTCCCAGTAGGGGTGGGCGATGACGGCGACGCCGCCCGCCTCGCGGATCAGCCCGATCGCCTGCTCGGCGTCCGGCCAGCGGCGGGGGACGAAGGCTTTGGCGCCGGGGACGAGGTACTCCTCGAAGAAGGGCCCGAGATCGCCGGTCGCGCCCGCGGCGCGGGCGATGTGGGGGCGGCCGATCGAGTCGGCGCCGCCCGCCTCGCGGATCGCGTCGTCGAGCGTCAGGTCGAAGCCGAAGCCGCGCAGGTTGTCGACGATCTCCGCGGCGCGGGCGCGGCGCTCGTCCTGAGCGCGCTCGCAGGCCGGCTCGATCGTCCCCAGATCGACCCAGTAGCCGCAGATATGAAGATCTTCCGCGTACTCGTGGACGCAGGACATCTCCACGGCAGGCACGATCTCGACCCCAAGCTCCCGGCCGGCCTCCTCCGCCTCCGGGACCCCGGCGACGGAGTCGTGATCGGAAAGCGCAAGCGTGGTGACCCCGGCCTTCGCCGCTTCCGCAACAACCTCCCGCGGCGCCAACTGACCATCGGAGTGGGTGGAGTGGCTCTGCAGCTCGATGAGTGGCATCGCGGGAGCGTAGCTAGGGCACGTCCTTCCAGCTTCCGACGCAGAACCCCGAGGCGCCACAAACGTCCCGTGAGAGGGGTCGGGTGGACCCTCCCGGGACACTCACGCGAGCGAAGCGAGCAGTCCCGGGAGGGTCCACCCGACCCCTCTCGCAAGAGATAAATAGACTGCGCCGCCGATGTTCAAGAAGGTCCTTATCGCCAACCGCGGGGAGATCGCGATCCGCGTCGCCCGAACCCTCCGCGAGATGGAGATCGGGTCGGTCGCCGTGTACTCGGAGATCGATCGCGAAGCCCCGCACGTGCGCGAGGCCGACGAGGCGTTCCTGCTCGGCCCGGCGGTCCCGGCGGAGAGCTACCTGAACATCGCGAAGATCATCGAGGTGGCCAGGGAGGCCGGTGCCGAAGGGATCCACCCCGGCTACGGGTTCCTCGCCGAGAACGCCGACATGGCGCGCGCCTGCGCCGAGGCCGGGATCACCTGGATCGGCCCGCCACCGGAGGCGATCGAAGCGATGGGGTCGAAGACCCGCGCCCGCGAGATCATGGAGGAGGCCGGGGTGCCGATCGTCCCCGGCTCGACCGAGGTCGCTGCCGACCTCGAGGCCGCGCGCAGGCAGGCCGACGAAGCCGGCTACCCGGTCGCCTGCAAGGCCGCGGGCGGCGGTGGCGGCAAGGGATTCCGCGTCGCGATGACGCCGGACGACCTGCAGGACGCCTACGAAGGCTCCTCCCGCGAAGGAGAGAAATTCTTCGGCGACCCCCGCGTCTACATCGAGCGCTATCTGGAGGACCCGCGCCACGTCGAGGTCCAGGTGCTGGCCGACTCGCACGGCAACGTGATCCACCTCGGCGAGCGCGACTGCTCGATCCAGCGCCGCCACCAGAAGGTGATCGAGGAGGCCCCGGGCCCGCACGTCGACGAGGAGATGCGCGCGCGGATCGGGAAGATCGCGACCGACGCGGCGGCCGCGGTCGGCTATCGCGGCGCAGGCACGATCGAGGGCATGCAGGTCGGCGACGAGTACTTCTTCCTCGAGATGAACACCCGCGTGCAGGTCGAGCACTGCGTGACCGAGATGGTCAGCGGCCTCGACATCGTCCGCGAGCAGATCCTGGTCGCGGCGGGGGAGCCGCTCTCCGTCTCCCAGGAGGAAGTCGAGCTGCGCGGCTGGTCGATCGAGTGCCGGATCAACGCCGAGAACGCGGCGAAGAAATTTGCGCCCGCTCCGGGGCCGATCGGCCCGTCCTACCGCGAGCCCTCGGGCCCCGGCGTGCGCGTCGACTCCGGCGTCGAGGGCGGCGGCGAAGTCAGCCCGATGTACGACCCGATGGTGGCCAAGCTCATCGTCTGGGACGTCGACCGGGAGAAGGCGACGCGGCGGATGCTGCGGGCGCTCGACGAATACGACTCCGGCGGCCTGACCACCCTGATCCCCTTCCACAAGGCGATCCTGCGGACCGAGCAGTGGGCGAGGGGCGAGACCTGCCGCGATCTGATGGAGGACGCGGAGTGGCTGAAGTCCACGGCCCCGGAGGAGGGCGCCGCGCCGGAGCCCTCGGAGGAGGGCGCCGAGATCGTCACCCGTGACTACAAGGTCGAGGTCGCGGGCAAGCTCTTCGACGTCAAGGTCATCGGCGAGGCCGTCGCAGGCGCTGCGGCGCCCGCCGGCGCCAACGGACGCAAGCCGCCGAAACGCGAGCGCAGTGGCGGCGGCGGTGCCGCGGCCTCCAGCGAGGCGCTGCCCTCGCCGCTCCAGGGCACGATCCTCAAGGTCGCGGTCGCCGAGGGCGCCGAGGTCAGCGAGGGCGACCTGATCTGCGTGATCGAGGCGATGAAGATGGAGAACGAGATCACCGCCCACCGCTCGGGCAAGGTCACCGCGCTGAAGGTCGCCGAGGGCGCCGCGATCGGCTCCGGCGACGTCATCGCGGTAATCCAGTAAAGCCTCTCGCTCCGCTGTTCCTTTTGGCGCGGTGGGCGCCAGAAAGAACAGCTTGCGGCAGGCGCTCAGTGTTTGTGGCTGCGTTCGCGTTCGCGGCGTTCTTGTTCGCGCCGTTCGCGTTCGCGTTCGCGCTGTTCCCTTTCCTTTTCGCGCTTGACCTTTAGCTGGTCGCGCTTGGTCAGCGGGAGTTTTTCGGAGACTTCCCGGCAGGTTCGTCCTGAGCACGTCTCGAGGCGGACCAGTTCGTTGTGCAGGAAGGCACGGATCGGCGCGTAGTTCTTGTCCCTGACGATGTTGTTGAGCTCGTAGGGGTCCTTGTTGATGTCGTAGAGCTCTTTCTCGCCGTCAGGCCACTCGATGTACTTGTAGGGGCCGAGGCGGATCCCGTAGTAGTTCTTCGGCGGCGCGACCACCGAGGCGTGGGCGGCGGCGCCCCTGGTGCCGACTTCGTTCCCCGCGCCCTTCGCCTTCGCGCCCTTCAGGCCCAGCTTGCCGCGCGCGCGCCCGGCCGCGGTCGATTCCCCGGTCGCCGCGTTGCCGTCCTGTTCGACGTCGTTGGTCTGGACGAAGGACTCGAAGAGGAGCGGGCGCCGCGTGCGCAGGCTCGGTTCCTGCATGAACGGGACCAGCGAGGTGCCGTCGACGCTTTTGTCCGGTTTCACGCCGGCGAGTTCGAGGATCGTCGGCGCGATGTCGATCGTCGAGACGAGCTGCCCGGATTTGGTGTTCGGTTCGATCCCCGGGCCGCGGATCAGCAGCGGCAGGTGGGTCGAGGGCTCGTAGGCGAGGAACTTGCCGCCGACCAGGCGGTGCTGGCCGAAGAAGAAGCCGTTGTCGGAGGTGAAGATGACATAGGTGTTCTGCAGCCGGCTCAGGGAGCCGAGCTCGTCGAGGATCCCTTTGACCCCTTCGTCGACCGAGATCAGCGCGTTCAGGCAGTTCTGGTAGTAGACGCGGTAGCTGTGGATTTCCGTGGCGCTGAGGTATGGCGCTTCGCGGATGAAGCGGGGCTTGTCGTTGACGTTGCCCTCGTTGAAGCCTTCGGCGCGGTTGTCGGGCAGCGGCGCCCCGGAGAAGCGGCCGATGTCACGGGTCGCCGGCTGTGGCCCCGCCGGTTTGCGGAAGTCGCCGTGCGGCGAGGTGTAGTCGACCTGCATGTAGAACGGCTGTTCCGGCGAGGTCGCGGCGATTTCTTCGACCGCCAGCTGGTTGAACTTGTCGGTCTCGTAGTAACAGGGCTGGCCGTTCAGCGGCGCGTAGGGGCAGCCGGCGTCGTCGATCGCCCCGTATTCCCGCGTTTCCCAGGAGCCCGAGTCGCCGTACGGCCCTTCGACCACGCCGTTGTTGTTCAGCAGGTAGCCGTAGGCGTAGTGGTTCGTGTCGGAATTGAGGATGGTGTGCCACGAGTTCCAGCCGGGAGGCTCTTCGGTGCCGGGGCTGTAGGGCGCGTCGCCGTAGCCGTTGAGGATCTTGCCGATGTGGATCGTGCGGTAGCCCGCGCCCTGGAGCCAGGTGGCGATGTTGTGCGAGTAGGCGAGGCGGGACTGGAAGCCGGTCCAGCCGCCGTTCGGCGGGACGTTGCCCTGGACGTGGTCGTTGTGGGCGTAGCGGCCGGTGAGGAGGCTGACCCGCGAGGGCGCGCAGAGGCTGTACGGCGTGTAGTAGCGGGTGAAGGTGATGCCCTGTTCGCCGATCATCTGCAGCGTGTTCGGCATCGCGAATTCTTCGGCGCCGTTCAGCATGCGGACGCCGTCGTAGAGCTCTTCCAGCGTCTGGTCGTCGGTCTGGATGACGACGAAGCTCGGTTTCTGCAGTTCCGATGCTTTGGCGCGGGCCGCGGCGGCGTGGTCGGTCCCCAGCAGGATCAGGCCGATGACGAGCGCCAGCACGGCGAACGCCGCGGCGAGGCGCGCGGTCGCGCCTCCGCGCCAGGACTGGGTTTCAAGTTCGGGCGTATTCATCGAGCTACGGACGCATTACGCGCTCCGCCAGGAAAAACCTCCGTCGACGGCCGGAGTTGCGCCGAGAAATTAGAAAGTGCTCAGGACGCGCCGAGTTTTTTCGCGGCTTCGCGGAAGTTCTTGACCGTCGCGGACGGCGCTTTGCGGCCTTCGAGTTTCTCGTCGTGGCGATTCACCCAGATGGCCGGGACACCCATTTTGAGGACCGGGGCGATGTCGGTCGTGTAGTTGGAGCCGACGTGGATCCAGCCTTTTTTGCCGCCGATGCGCCGCGCGCACTCTTTGAAGTGGACCGGGTCCGGCTTGTAGCTGCGGACCTGCTGCGCGGTGACCACGAGGTCGAGTTCGGTGCGCAGGTGGCGGCGGGAGATGCCGAGAAGTTTGTCGTCGATGTTGGAGATGATCCCGATCTCGTACTTTTTGCCGAGTCGGTCCATCGCCGCGTTGGCCTCGCGGAAGGGCAGCCAGTAGGCGACGCTGTTGGGGAGGAACTGGGCCCGCGAGGGCTCGATCTCCCAGCCCAGCTCGCCGGCGACTTTGACGATCGTGCGGCGCAGCACCTCGGCGTAGAGCTCGTACGAGCCCGCCATGACTTCGGCCTGGACCTCGAAGAAGCGGTCCAGGAAGGGCTGCTCCTCGAAGGAGAAGCCGTCTTTCGCGGCCTCTTTCTGGCAGGCCTCGAGGATGCCTTTCTCCCAGTCGATGAGGGTGCCGTAGCAGTCGGTCGTCACCCAATTGATGTTTTTCAAGCTCGGCAGGGCCATCTGAGAGCGCGGGATTATGGCATTCAGATAGGGTTTCGCGCCGCGCCCCTCCGACGGAGCGCCCTTCCCCACCAATGGACCTCCTCGAATACCAGGGCAAGCAGCTCTTCGCCAAGCACGGGATCGCGGTCCCGAGCGGCGAGGTCGCCGACAACGTCGACGACGCCGTCGCCGCCGCGGAGCGCATCGGCTATCCCTGCGCGATCAAGGCCCAGGTGCTGATCGGCGGGCGCGGCAAGGCGGGCGGCGTGAAGATCGCCAAGGACACGGGCGAGGCGCGGCAGTTCGCCTCCGACATCATCGGCATGGACATCACCGGCCCGCACGGCGAGGGTCCCTTCCGCGTCGACTCCGTATGGGTCGAGGGCGGCTCCGACATCGCCGAGGAGTACTACGCGTCGATCATCCTCGACCGCGGCGAGAAGAAGCTGCTGGCGATGGTCTCGGCCAAGGGCGGCATGGACATCGAGGCGGTCGCGGCGGAGAACCCGGCGGACCTGACCAAAGTTCACATCGACCCGACCAAGCCGTTCGACGCCGCCGCCGCGCGCTCGATCGTCGCGGCCGCCGGGCTCGCCGAGGACGCCCTCGACGACGCCGCCGACGTGCTGGCGAAGCTGAACGAGGTGGCGCGCGAGGAGGACGCGACGCTGATCGAGGTCAACCCGCTGATCGTCACCGCCGACCGCAAGGTCGTCGCGCTCGACGCCAAGGTGACGATCGACGGCAACTCGCTCTTCCGCCACGAGGACCTGGCCGAGATCGCCGACACCGTCGACGACCCGCAGGAGCAGATGGCGAAGGAAAAGGGCCTCACCTACGTGAAACTCGACGGCAACGTGGGGATCCTGGCCAACGGCGCCGGGCTCTGCATGTCGACGCTCGACGTCGTCGCCCAGGCGGGCGGCGCGCCGGCCAACTTCCTCGACGCGGGCGGCGGCTCGAAAGCCGACGCGATCGTCAACGCGCTCGAAGTCATCAAGTCCGACTCCAAGGTGACGGCGATCCTCTTCAACATCTTCGGCGGCATCACCCGCTGCGACGAGATCGCCAAGGGGATCGTCACCGCGTCGGGCCAGATCGACCTCGACCTGCCGCTGGTCGTCCGCCTCGACGGCACGAACTTCGAAGAGGGCCTGGCGATCCTCGCCGAGGCGAACCTGCCGAACCTGCACCAGGAGAAGACGATGCTGGATGCCGCGCGCCGCGTCGTCGAGCTCGCCGGGGGGGCGGTCCGGGCGTGAGCATCATCATCGACAAGGGGACGAAGCTCGCCGTCTCCGGGCTGACCGGTCGCGAGGGCTCCTTCCACGGGCTGCGCAACAAGAACTACGGGACCGACCTCGTCGCGGGCGTCACGCCGGGCAAGGGCGGCCAGGACGTCGAGGGGACGCCGGTCTTCGACACGATCGCCGAAGCGGTCACCGAGGCGGGCGCCAACACCTCGATGATCTTCGTCCCGGCGCGCTTCGCCGCGGCGGCGATCGACGAGGCGATCGACTCCGGCGTCGAGACCGTCATCGCGATCACCGAGGGCATCCCGGTGCTCGACATGCTCGGCACCTACTGGAAGGCGCGGGAGAAGGGCGTGCGGCTGATCGGCCCGAACTGTCCCGGCGTCCTCTCGCCCGGCAAGGCGAACGTCGGCATCATCCCCGACGCCTTCTTCGACCCGGGCCCGATCGGCGTCGTCTCCAAGTCCGGCACGCTGACCTACCAGATCGGCAACGAGCTGAAGCAGGCCGGGACCGGCAACTCCTCGATCGTCGGCATCGGCGGCGACCCGATCGTCGGCTCCGACTTCATCGACATCCTCAAGCTCTACGAGGCGGACCCGGACACCGAGCTGATCGTGATGGTCGGCGAGATCGGCGGCGACGCCGAGGAGCGGGCCGCCGACTTCATCGCCGCCGAGATCACCAAGCCGGTGGTCGCCTATATCGCCGGCTTCACCGCGCCCCCTGGCAAGCAGATGGGCCACGCCGGCGCGATCATCTCCGGCTCCTCGGGCACCGCCCAGGCCAAGAAAGACGCCCTCGAAGCAAAGGGCGTCCGGGTCGGCGAAAGCCCGACCGAGACCGCGGCGATCGCGGTCGAGATGCTCGGCGCGCTGC
>JBPYFM010000122.1:0-11609 GCA_051986435.1 Solirubrobacterales bacterium
TCCCACTCCCCCCGCACTCCCGTGACGCCTCCGTCCCGGCTGCCTCCCCCCGCACACCCGGCCCTCTCGGCCACGGCCACAGCCTGCCCGGGCCGTGGCCGAGAGGGCCGCGTCCCTTGGTCGTCCCCGGCGTCCCTCGCCGTCCCTCGCCGCCCCCCGCCGCCCCGCGGCCCGCCTAGTTCTCGCGTCCGTACCGATCCCGCAGGCGGACCACGTCGTCGAGGTGCGGGGTCGAGACCTCGATCACGTCGGAGTCCTCGAGCGCTTCGATGGAGTGGACCGTGCCCGGTTCGACCCGCCAGGCGAAGCCCGGCCCGATCTCCTCGGTCGTCAGGTCGTCGGCGTTCGGCCCGCGGGTGAGGCGCAGCCGACCTGAGAGGAGGTAGGAGGACTCGTCCTTCTCCCGGTGCATCTGCAGCGAGAGGCTCTGGCCGGCGTCGACGTGGAGGATTTTCCCGGCGTAGCGCGGTGCCTGCGCCCACCACAGCTCGTAGCCCCAGGGCTTCTCGACGCGCTTGGGTTGGTGTTCGCTCGGCATCAGGGCGCGATCCTAAGCTGACGGCATGGGGACGGGGAGGCTGATCGGGGTGGGGCTGGTCGTGTCGGCGGGAGCGGCGCCTGCACGACGCTCCGCGCCAGCCGCGAACTCTTCAACTTCGACGTCTCCTCCTCCTGCGACAGAGGGCCGGCCCGCCACTTCCGGATCACCGGCCTGGTGCCGAACGGCGTGACCGGGCTCGAGATCGAAAGGGCCGACGGGACGATCGGCCGGACGGTGCCGGTGATCGAGAACACCGTCGCCTTTCACCGTCGGGCGTGAGAGCTTCACCCTGCGTGGGGTGGGCAGCGCCGCCGCCGAACGGATCGAACGGCCCGTCCCACTCGGCGGGGAACCGCTTCTGGGCGGCAACCGCGGCGATTGCTCCGGCTACGTCTGGGCGGAAGCCGCGACGGCGAAGCAGCCCTAGGCCTGATCGGCCGCTTCGCGCGACGGATGCACGCCGATCGCGACGAAGATCGTGATCCCGATCGCGGCGGACACGAGCGAGCCGCCGAGGATGCCGAGCTTGGCGGCGCCGATCAGCAGGGGGTCGTCGTAGGCGAGCGGGGTGATGAAGAGGGAGACCGTGAAGCCGATGCCGCCGAGCGCCGCGGCGCCGAGGAGGCCGCCGAGGTCGACTCCGGAGGGCAGGGCGCCGAGGCGAAGCTTCAGCGCCGCGAGGGTCGCGCCGGCGATGCCGACGAACTTGCCGACGACGAGGCCGAGGGCGACCGCGAGGGCGATCCGCCGCCCGTCGGCGTCGGAGAGCTCGCCGCCGCTCAACCTCACCCCCGCGTTGGCGAGCGCGAAGAGCGGCAGGATCGCGTAGTTGACCCAGGGGTGGAGTCGGTGTTCGAGCTCGCCGAGGACGTCGCGGCCGCCGACCGGCGTCGCCGGGGTGATGAGGGCGAGCGCGACGCCGGCGAGCGTCGCGTGCACGCCCGACTCGAGCGTGGCCACCCAGACGAAGATGCCGATCGGGACGTAGACGAGGATGCGGCGCGCGCCGAGCAGGCGCATCGCGGCCGTCCCGGCCAGCCCCGCCGCGGCCAGCTCCAGCCAGCCGAGGCTGAGGTGGTCGGTGTAGGCGACGGCGATGACGAGGATCGCGGCGACGTCGTCGACCACCGCGATCGTCACCAGGAGGAGCTTCACGCCGACCCCGACCCGGTCGCCGAGCAGCGCCAGGACGCCGATCGCGAACGCCGCGTCGGTCGCCATCGGGATGCCCCAGCCGCTCGCGTCATGGCCGCCGCTGACGGCGAGGAAGATCGCGATCGGGGTGACGACGCCGCCGAGCGCGGCGATGATCGGGAGCGCCGCGCGCTTCGGGTGGCGGAGCTCGCCGGTCACCAGCTCCCGCTTGATCTCCAAGGAGATCAGGAAGAAGAAGAACGTCATCAGGCCGTCGTTGACCCAGTGGCCGAGCGTCTCGTCGATCGACGCGTCGCCGATCCCGATGTTGACGTGGGTGCCCCAGAAGGCGGCGTAGCCGCTCGCGTCGACGAGGTTCACCCAGACCAGCGCGGCGACGCTGCCGAGCAGCAGCGCCAGGCCGCCGCCCGCTTCGGCGCGCAGGAAGTCAGCCCGCAGGAGGTCGCGCATCGGCCCACCCGGGGCTGAGGTAGGCCTCCTCGAAACCGGCGCGGAGGATGTTGGCGTAGCTGGTCGAGGGGCGGCCGGGGACGCGGGCGCCGGTCTCGACGCAGAGCGTGCCGACGCCGGCCGCGGCCGCGTCCTCGATCCGCCGCCGCAGGAGCGCGAGCTGGCACCCGCGCCGGCGCCCGGTCTCGAGCGTCGCCGCGATGCCCAGCTTGGCGACCTCGCGGTCGAGGAGCATCGCCCCGCACGCCTGCGGCTCGCCGTCCAGCAGCGCCAGGTAGCAGCGCCAGTCCGGCAGGGCGGGGAGGGGCGCGAAGAGCGAGGCGACCCAGGCGGGCATCCCGAAGCCGAGCGCCGCGATCGCGCCGAACGGCGAGTCGTCGTCGGACCCGTCGACCTCCACCACCCGGACGTCGTCGGCGACCCGGAAGCGCGGCGGGTGGGTGTCGCGGACGAAGCGCATCCAGTCGTAGCCCTTCTCGTAGCCGAGCTTGACGAGCGCCGCCTCGGCGGCCTTCGCTCCCGGCGCCGCCGGCTCCAGCGGCGCGAACCCCCGCACGCCCTGCTCGCGCGTCCAGTCGACCGCCTCGCCGACGAAACCCTCGGCGGCGGCCACGCCGCTCGCCGCGCCGAGGATCAGGTTCAGCGGCCGCGCCTCCGGCAGGGCCGCGAGGACGGTCGCCTGCACCGGCCCGAACTCCGCCCGCCGCACCCCTTTGGCGACCGCGAAGGCGGGCGGTGCCGCGTCCCAGATCTCGCGCCAGAACCGCGCCTCCGTCCGCGCCAGCCGCGCTGGATCGAACTCCGTCCCCCCGTTGGTCGTATCCGTCATCACATGCACCATATGGGCCGCGCATACGGCGCTGTAGCCTGCGAACGGTGAGCGTCACCACGACCAGCGCCGAGGACGAGCGCGCCGCCGACCGCGTGCGCACCGACCAGGTCATCGTCCTCTTCGGCGCCACCGGCGACCTCGCCAGGCGAAAGCTCCTGCCGGGCATGTTCCACCTCTCGCAGGTCGGGCTGATGCCGCGGGGCTTCCGCATCATCGGCGCCGCCCGCAACCCGATCTCGACCGACGAATTCCGGCAGGTTGCGCGCGAGTCCGTGGAAGCTTCGGGACGGCGCCCGGACGCCGACAACGCATTCGATGAGTTCGCCCGGGCGCTCAGCTTCGTCGGGGTCGGCGACGGCTTCGAGCAGCTCGGCAAGGCCGTCGAAGCGGCGGTGGAGGAACTGGGCGGCGACGCCGACCTCCTCTTCTACCTCTCGTTGCCGCCGAAAGCAGCCGCCGGGACGGTCGAGGAGATCGGCAAGCTCGGGCTCGGCGACGACGCGCGCGTCATCACCGAGAAGCCCTTCGGGACCGACCTGCGCTCCGCCCACGAGCTGAACGAACGCCTTCACTCGGTCTTCCAGGAGGACCGGATCTACCGCATCGACCACTACCTCGGCCGCGAGGCGGTGCAGAACCTGCTGGCCCTGCGCTTCGCCAACGGCATGTTCGAGCCGGTCTGGAATCGCAACCACATCGACCACGTCCAGATCGACATCCCGGAGACGCTCTCGATCGAGATGCGTGGCAGTTTCTACGAGGCCACGGGCGCCTTCCGCGACATGCTCGTCACGCATCTGTTCCAGGTCCTCGGCTTCGTCGCGATGGAGCCGCCGACCTCGCTGGAGCCGAAACCGCTCGGCCTCGAGCGCGAGAAGGTCTTCGACTCGATGCTGCCGCTGCGTCCCGAGGACGTGGTCCGCGGCCAGTACGTCGGCTATCGCGAAGAGGACGGGGTGGACCCGAACTCCGACACCGAGACCTTCATCGCCGTCAAGGCCTTCGTCGACAACTGGCGCTGGGAGGGCGTGCCGTTCTACCTGCGCTCCGGCAAGCGGATGGCGGAGAGCCACCACGTCCTGACGATCGCCTTCAAGCAGCCGCCGCGCCGCATGTTCCCGCTCGACCAGGAACTGATCCCGGAGGGCTTCGGGCGCGACCACCTCACCTTCGAGCTCGGCGAGCCGGGCAGCATCTCGACCTCGTTCCTGGCCAAGGTGCCGGGGGCGACGATGCAACTCGGCGAAGCCCACATGAAGTTCACCTACGCCGAAGCGTTCGGCAACAACTCGGCCGCCCTCGATCCGTACGAGCGCCTCATCCACGACGCGATGAACGGCGACCGCACGCTCTTCACCAGCTCCGACGCGATCGAGCGCCTCTGGGCAATCTCCGAGCCGGTCCTCGAGAATCCGCCCCCCACGATCCCCTACTGGCGCGGCAGCTGGGGACCGAGGGAGATCGACCAGCTCATCGCACCGCGCCGCTGGCACCTGCCGAGCAACCACGTGTAGCGCCGAGAGGCTGGGAACAGGCGCAGCAAGCGCTCGACCGCCGCGTGAGCATCCCCGGGAGTGGGCGTTACTGGGCTCGAACCAGTGACCTCCAGCTTGTCGAGCTGGCGCTCTCCCAACTGAGCTAAACGCCCGGGGCGCCGGAATGTAGCAGCGCGGCTGAGTCGGGCGGAGGCTCGTGCCCTTCGGCGCCCGGCCTACTCGATTTCGGGGGTTCTTCCCTGGAGAGTGCAACTTTTCGCGGGAGCAGGGGTTTATGGGGCGTCGTCGAAAACACGGCGGCCGCAACTTCAAAGCTTGAGGACCGACGAGCCGCCGACATCTGGTCGCTGGTGGTACGTCCTTCGGAAACAGGGGGCCCCGCAAGGGGCCCTTTTCCGTTCCCGCGCCCGTCCGCCGCGCTGTGGGACGATCACGCCCGTGGATGACGCCATCGCGACCTACCGCGCGGCAAGCGAGGCCGACGACATCGACAGGCTGATGGCGGTGCTCGCGCCCGACGCGGAGCTCGTCTCGCCGGTCGCCGGAGGAGCGATCTTCCGCGGCTCCGCCGATCTGCGCGTGCTGCTGGGTGCCGTCTACGGGACCGTCCGCGACCTGCGCTGGGTCGAGGCGATCGGCGCCGGGTCGGCCCAGGTCTTGATCGGCGAGTGTCGGGTCGGGCCGCTGCGGATGAGCGACGCGATGGCCTTCGACCTCGATGCCGACGGCCGCATCCGGCGAATCCGACCGCACCTGCGTCCCTGGCTCGCGACCACGCTCTTCGCGCTGCTCCTGCTGCCGCGGGTCGGGCGGCATCCCGGCCTCGTGCTGCGCACGCTGCGCAACGGATGGTCGCGATAAGGGAGACGGCTGCCGATCTGGAGCGCCTGTGGGCGGTGCTTCACGAGAGCATCGCGAAGGCGAGTCCATTTCTGCGCCGACCGTTCGGGTGCACCGGTAACGACCGTGTTCACAAATTCCGCGCGTAGAGTCGCCATAATCGCTGCGTGAGCTCGACCGAGACGCCGGGCGGGTCGGGGATTCCGGCCGGCTGGTACGACGATCCAAGCGGCGAGGGCCTGCGCTGGTGGGACGGCGAGCAGTGGACCGAACACGTCCACACCGCCGAGAGCGCCGCGGCCGCTACCGCCGCCGCCACCGGTGACGGCTCGCGCGAAGGCAAACCGCCGCGCGACCTGGTGAAGCTGCGCGAATCGATCCGCGGTCGCGGGGTGAAAGGCGTCGGCCTGGTCCTCGGGGCGATCGTGTTGGTGCTGGTGGTGATCGCGCTGCTGGTGTCGGGCGGCTCGAATGACAACGGTGGCGGAGGTGCGGGCCTGCCGGGAGCCGCGAAGGTCAACCCGGCGGCGGCGCGGGCCCAGCGCCAGCTGAAGCGGATCGGCAGACAGCTGCAAAGGAAGAACCTCTCGGCCGCGCAGAAGAAAAAGCTCCAGCGGCAGCTGAAACGGCTGGAGAAAACCGCCGGAAAAGCCGCCCAGAAGCAGATCAAGGCCGCCGAAAAAGCCGCCAAGGAAGCGCTGCAGAAAGCGCAGGAATGAGAAGGGCGGCCCGCCCGGCCGCCCCTCGTCACCCCCTCAGGCGTTGAGGCTCATCGTCACCTGGGTCAGCCGGATCGCGTTGCCGGACGGGTCGCGGAAGCCCGCGTCGATGCCGTACGGACGCTCTTCCGGCGCTTCGGAGAACTCGACCCCCCGGGCGACGAGCGCCTCGTAGTCGGCCTGGCAGTTCTCGGTGGTGAGGAAGACCGTGCCCGCGAAGCCCTTCGCGGACAGGTCACGGATCTGCTCCTGGGTCGCCGGGTCGAGCATCGGCTCGCCCGGGATCGCCATCAGCACGATCGAGACGTCCTCTTGCCCGGGCGGGCTCACCGTCAGCCAGCGGAAGTCGCCCATCTCGGGCATGGTCACGTCGGCGCGCACCTCGAAGCCGACCTTCTCGGTCCAGAACTTCAGTGCCTCCTCCTGGTCGTGGACCCACAGCTGCGCGTTGGCGATCTTCATCACGTCCTCCTGTTCTTCGTTCGAAATCGACTGTGGGTCGACTCTAGGAACCGGCCGGCGGCCTGTCTTCTCGAAACGTGCGCTTTCGCGGCCGGGCGTAGGCGCGGACGACGCAGCCGGGGATGAGGGCGAAGGCGGAAGCGGGCGGGAACGACGCGCGATAGGCCGTGGGCGTCTTGCCGAAGCTCCGTTTGAAGCTCGTCGTGAAGGAGCCGACGCTGGTGAGGCCGACGTCGAGGCAGATCTCCGCCACCGAGCGGTCGGTGTTGCGCAGGAGCGCCGCCGCGCGCTCGAGCCGGCGGGTCAGCAGGTAGGAGTGCGGGGACTCGCCGAAGGCGCGGCGGAACTCGCGGCTGAAGTGGGCGCGCGAGAGGCCCGCCGCCGCGGCCATCTCCGTGACCCCGAGCGGCTCCGCGTAGCGGGCGTCGATCAGGTCCCTGGCGCGCAGCAGGTGGCGGGCGGGCGGGGCGAACGCCATCATCTTGAGAGTCTAGGCTCGCGGCTTCGTGATCGGGACCTACGCAGCCGCCCTCGCCGTGTGCGTCGCCTCACTGGCCATCGGCCAGGCGGTGATCGTCATCTGCGGCCGTCCCCGCTGGTCCTGGACCGCGGCCCCGGTCGGCCTCGCCATCCTCTGCGCGGTCTGCTGGGCGACGGTCCGCCTGCCCGGCCACGGACAGGTCTCGGCGATCGTCGTCCTGCTCATGCTCGCCGCCTCGCTCGCCTACCTGCAGGGGCGCGGGGTGTGGCGCGAGCCGTTTGCCCAAGGCTGGCCGGTCTTCGTCATCGCCGCGCTCGGCGCCTCGCTGCCGTTCATCGTCGAAGGGCACTTCGGCATCCTCGGCACCAGCTTCAACCCGGACATGTCCCAGCACCTGCTGGCCGCCGACCAGCTTGCCCACGGCCACTCCGGCCAGCTGATCCGGCAGGGCTACCCGCTCGGCCCGCACTCGATCGTCGTCGCCCTCAACCAAGGCCTCGACATCAACCTGGTCCACGGGTTCAGCGGGCTGACGGTGGCGGTCGCCGTGCTGGCGCCGCTGAGCGCGCTCGCCGCCTTCCGCGAGCTGCGCGCGCTGCCCCGCACCGCCGCCGCGCTCCTCGTCGGCCTCTCCTACGTCTTCGCCTCCTACTTCGCCCAGGGTGCCTTCAAGGAGATCATGCTGGCGTTCTTCCTCCTCGGTTTTGTGCTCTTCCTGCGCGAGGTCGCGCGCGAACCCATCGACTCGCCGCTGCGCTTCGCCCCGGCGGCGCTGATCGCCGTCGGCGCCGTCTTCACCTACAGCTTCCCGGGGTTGCTGTGGCTGCTCGGGACCGCGGTCGTCTGGGCGATCGTCGAGCTCGGCCTCGGCCGGCTCCGGGACGGCGGCCGGGAGCGCGTCCGCGCCGCCGCCGCGGACCTGTGGAGACCCGTCGGGATCGCCGTCGGCGTCCTGGTCGTCCTCGTCGCGCCCGAGATCGGGCGGATGATCGACTTCCACAAGTTCGAAACCTTCGACCCCAACGGCCCCGGCCTCGGCAACCTCTTCGGGCAGGTGTCGCCGTTCGAGGCGCTCGGGATCTGGCCCTCCGGGGACTTCCGCCTCGCGCCCGGCGACGGCGCGGTCCCCGCCGCGGCCTACTACCTCGGCGCCGCTTTCGCGACGGTCCTCCTTCTCTACGGCATCTGGCGCTGCTGGCGGGGTCGGGAGACGGTCGTCCTCTCCGGCCTCTTCGTCGCCGCGATCGCCTACCTCGCCGCCCGCGTCGGCGGCACCGCCTACACGTCCGGCAAGGCGATCGAGATCGCCGCGCCCCTCTGCGCCCTGACGATCCTCCTGCCGCTGACCCCCCGCGCCCAGCTGTTCCTTTTGCGCCCTAGAGGCGCAAAAGGAACAGCTGAGCGGGGGCCGGGCGACGCTGCGCCGTTCCTTTCGTCGGAGGGGTCGGCAAAAGGAACAGCCGGGGGAGGGCGGGGGAATCGCGGTGGGGCGCTCGCCTTCGGCGCCTGGGTCCTCTTCGTCGCCGCGGCGGGCCTCTGCTCGGCGCTCGCGCTCGCCAACGCGCCGGTCGGCCCGGGCACCTACTCGCCCGCGCTCACCGGCCTGCGACCGCTGGTCGCGGACGGCTCGACCGTCTATCTCGCCTCGCCCGAACTCCTCGAAGACGATCACGGCGCCAACTACATCGCCTGGGAGCTGCGCGGCGGACGCGTCTGCATCGAGACCCGCGCCGAAGCCGAAGGCGCGCCGCCGAAGGGCGTGCGCTACGTCATCGCCCAGGGCTCGAAGAAGAAGCCGCCCTTCGACGACCTCCGCCTGCGCAAGGTCGCCTCGCCCTACGTCCTCTGGGAAGTCAAGGGCCCGATCGCGAAGCAGAGCGTCTGCCCGCTGATCGCCGAACGCCAGGCCCGCCAGGGCCCGGCGCGCTGACGCCGCTCGCGGCGGCGGCCCCGTAGCATGGCGTCCGTGGAGGCCGCCACCGACAAGATCGTCGTCAAGCTCCCCGACGGGACGCCGCTGGAGCTGCCCGTGGGCGCGACCGGCGCCGACGCCGCCGCGGCGATCGGCCCGGGGCTCGCCAAGGCGGCGCTGGCGATCAAGGTCGACGGCGCGCTGCGCGACCTCGCGTGTCCGCTGCCCGACGGCGGGGCGGAGGTGGCGATCCTCACCGAGCGCGACCCCGAGGCGCTGGAACTGATCCGCCACGACGCCGCCCACGTGATGGCCGAGGCGGTGACCGAGCTCTACCCCGGCACCAAGGTGACGATCGGCCCGCCGATCGAGTCGGGCTTCTACTACGACTTCGAGTTCCCCGAGGGCGTCCGCATCACCGAGGACGACCTCCCCAAGATCGAGAAGGCGATGCAGAGGCACATCGCCGCCGACGAGCACTTCTCCCGCCGCGACGTGCCGGTCGACGAGGCGCTCGAGATCTTCCGCGCCCAGGACCAGGGCTTCAAGGTCGAGCTGATCGAGGACCTGATCTCCGACGAAGGCGTCGAGACCGTCTCCCTCTACAAGAACGGCGACTTCGAGGACCTCTGTCGTGGGCCGCACTCGCCGTCGACCGCCCGCATCAAGGCGATCAAGCTGAGCTCGGTCGCGGGGGCCTACTGGCGCGGCGACGAGCACCGCGAGCAGCTCACCCGCATCTACGGCACCGCGTTCTTCTCGAAGAAGGATCTCGAGGCGCACCTCGAGCGGATCGCCGAGGCCGAAGCGCGCGACCACCGCCGGCTCGGCCCCGAGCTCGACCTCTTCATGCTGCGCCCGGAGGCGCCCGGCATGCCCTTCTGGCTGCCGAACGGCACGACGCTCCTGCGCCTGATCGAAACCCAGGTCCGCGAGCAGCTGCGCAAGCGCGACTACAAAGAGATCGCGACGCCGCAGGTGCTCGACGAGGCCCTCTGGCACCGCAGCGGCCACTGGGACAACTACAAAGACGAGATGTACTTCATGCAGGACGACGACCGCCGCTATGCGCTGCGGCCGATGAACTGCCCCGGCGCCTGCCTCGTCTACGGCTCCGACCGCCACAGCTACCGCGAGCTGCCGCTGCGGCTCGCCGAGTTCGGCCGGGTCAGCCGCAACGAGCGCGAGGGCGTCCTCCACGGCCTGCTCCGCGTCCGCGCCTTCACCCAGGACGACGCCCACGTCTATTGCACCGAGGACCAGATCACCGCCGAGGTCGCCTCGATCTGCGAGGCGATCGACGAGCTCTACGGGCGCTTCGGCTTCGACGACGTGAAAGTCGAGCTCTCCACCCGGCCCGACAAGTCGATGGGGACCGAGGAGCAGTGGCACAAGGCCGAAGCCGCCCTCGCCGAGGCGCTCGACAGCCAGGGCCGCGAGTACGAGCTGAACCCCGGCGACGGCGCCTTCTACGGCCCGAAGATCGACTTCCACATCACCGACGCGCTCGGCCGCTCCTGGCAGTGCGGCACCTGCCAGCTCGACTTCCAGATGCCGGAGCGCTTCGACCTCACCTACACCGGGGCCGACGACGACGCCCACCGGCCGGTGATGATCCACCGCGCGCTGCTCGGCTCGATGGAGCGCTTCGCCGGGATCCTGATCGAGCACTACGCCGGGCGCTTCCCGACCTGGCTGGCGCCGGTGCAGGCCGTCGTCCTGCCGATCTCCGACCGCCACAACGACTACGGCCGGCGCGCCCACGACGAGCTCCGCGAGCTTGGCGTCCGCGTCGCCATCGACGACCGCTCGGAGTCGATCGGGCGCAAGATCCGCGACGCCTCGCTGGGCCGCTACCCGTACATGCTGGTGGTCGGCGACCGCGAGCAGGAGAACGGCGCCGTGGCGGTCCGCTCGCACGCCGACGGCGACGTGGGGGAGATGAGCCTGGCCGATTTCGCGGCGCGGATCGTGCAGGAGACCTCGTGACCTGGCTATACTGCTCGAACTTGACTGTGGGTAACGCAAATATTCGCCGTGGCCGCTGAGCGACCCGTGCCCACCAATCGACTCGTCCTCTTGAAGCAACTCCTCTCTCACTAGTGCCGGTTCCGCGTAGGTTCGATCGGCGCCCACCAGAGCGCGACACGACGAGGATCAACGAGCGGATCCGCGTCCCTCAGGTACGCCTGATCGGGGCCGACGGTGAGCAGCTTGGGATCGTCGACACGCCGGAGGCGCTGCGCCGCGCCCAGGCCGCCGACCTCGACCTGGTCGAGGTTGCCCCCAACTCGAAACCGCCGGTCACCCGTCTGCTCGACTACTCGAAGTACAAGTACGAGCAGGAGCAGAAGCAGAAGCAGGCGCGCAAGCACCAGCAGCAGGTCAACATCCGCGAAATCAAGCTGCGGCCGAAGATCGCGACCCACGACTACGAGACCAAGAAGGGCCACGTCGAACGCTTCCTCAAGCACCGCGACAAAGTCAAGGTGACGATCATGTTCCGCGGCCGCGAGCAGGCCCACCCCGAGCGCGGCCGGGATCTCCTCAACAAGCTCTTCGAGGACCTCGACGGCCTCGCCGTGATCGAATCGGCGCCGCTGCAGGAAGGCCGCAACATGAGCATGCTGCTCGGACCGAGCAAAGAGGTCGACAAGATCGTCGGCGAAGAGCAGGGCGATGGCGACGCACCGGCGGCCGATGCGGCTGCCGCCCCTGCGG